>JACQPT010000006.1 GCA_016207415.1 Ignavibacteriales bacterium | reverse complement strand
CAATTGACCCGAGAGGTGCCACACCCGGACGCGCTGATGCTCGACGGTCAACGATAAAGATCGCCGGGCGTAAACTTCGCCCAATTCATTTCCGTTGACCCACAGTTTTGCATGTGAGTCGCCAAGAAGCTGGAGTTTCGCAGATGTCGACGTGTCATCCAGGATGAATGATTTTCTGAAGTAGGCTCGTGGAACTTGCGTCGCGAGTGAATCTCTCTTCCTCGGATTCCCCTTGGGATGGTAGATCCACTGACTTTCGATCGTAGGTTCGACCCAAATGAATCCACGCACGATTTCCTCCATTTTCTCGTGCCAGTATTCAGCTTGACGGTCATAGCGCAACATAAGCCAATTCAAGTTTGCTTCGCGGTTTGTTGCAAGCCATACCTGGCGGAATTCATTTTTCAGTTTTGACAACTCCTGAACGACAGGCCTTGCCAGGTCAAGCACAGCTGTCTTGACAGAATCAACATCGGCCGATTGAGGTATGTTTTCCGTGAGTCTTCGGATTGTTGCACCCGACCGCAGTTTCTTGGCAAACCAGAGGTTCAATCGTGAAACGAATTCCAGATATTGCAGGTGATCTTTGTTGCGCGTTGCATGCGTCCGGACCTGTTGAATGAGCTGCTGCACGAAGGGCATTGTCGATTCAATGCTTTGAATCCGCCAGAGTTCATTCATCGGCGATGGCGACAAGGGAAGCATCGGATGACGCCAGAGCTCATTCCAGTACATCTGGTTCAAAGGGTCGGACATGATTGCATAGATTGATTGAGCAGCCATGGCCGCTTCTCTCGAGCCAAAGAAGTCAACAAAGAATCGCCTGTTGAAATCCGTCGCGTTTGCCCTTAACGGTTGCCAGGCACATTCGGCGGTCCATGCGTAGCCGTAGTAATTGAGTTCCCGGAGCGCTTCTCCTCCGTAGTCATTCCAGTTGGAGGTAAGAATTCCCAGCGAACCGTTGAGGTAACCTTCTTTGTTAAGATTCTGAATGTTGACGAAGGTGTTGATATAATTCGGGAAGGGTCCTGTGAAATTCCAGACGGCAGGGGAGATGACATACCTGAACCCGGCGTTCTCAAAAACCGATGGGCTTCCATACACATCGGCAACATGGTACTGCCAGTCAACAAAAACCACTTCCTTGGGAATCTTCGTGAGAATCTCCGGATGAGTGAGAATGATGTCGCCGTACATCAGAGCTTTCTTCTTGTGTTTCTTCACAATATCGAAGAGTCGTTTGTAATGCTCGGCGTGCACGGTAGCGATGTCACTCTGTGCAACGCGTTGTTTGTTGACACCAAGTCCCACATCCCATGATTCGTCGGCGGCAATGTTGAAATACTCTGAACTGAAGGCAGCTCCAATTTCGCCTATCATTTCATCCAGCATCTTGTACACGCCTTCATCGGAAATATTCACCGTGTGAGCTCCCGGAAACTCTGCATACTGGACGTATTGCGGCATCGCGAGAATGTTTTCCCAATGCCCGAGGGTTTCAAAAATCGGGATGACTTCCACGTAGTGCATTCTTGCATACGCATCAAGTTCTATCATCTCCGCAGCCGTAATCTCTCCGCGGCCCTTCGCGATTAGCGGATGATTTCTGAAGCTGAAAATATCTTCGAAATACGGCGAGTAGATATTGAGTTTATAGCGGGCGAGAAATCGAATAATTTTCTTGAAGTTGTCCATTGTGGAAACCTGGCCACGGCTGAGGTCGTCAGTAACACCGCGCACGCTCTGAAGCGGCCAATCGTGTATCGAAACGCCCGGAAGGACAAGGCTCTTCTTCTCACGCTCGACCAACTGGAGAAGAGACATAAGGCCGTAAAATCTTCCGGCCGGGTGTTCTGCAATGATTACCACCCCTTCGGGGCTCACGTCCAAAAAATATCCTTCGTCGCTCATTTCCTCCTTAAGCATTCCCTTTCGCTCTCTGAGAAAAGCCCTTCCTCTATCGCTTTCAGGGGAGCCGAGGTAGATGAAATTGGCGGTGATGCTACGAACATTCTCTTCGCTAACGATTCTGAGCTGCTTTTCCTTCATCCCAGAGAGTTCCTGATTAATCTGATCTCCCGCGAATCTGTCAACATTGAAGGTTCCCTCGCCGAGAACGATGCGAGTGGAAGAAGTAAGTTTAAATTGGCCGGTTTTCTGAAGGACCTGTTGTGGCGCAGGGATGATTCGCGTTGAGGGAGGATGACTAGGTCCCTGACTGGCGTGGAGGGATGGGTAGGCGAGGCACAGACAAAAGAAAAGAAACGAGAGCCTCATCATGAGACACCTCTGAATGTTAGGGTAACTGTTGAGGAAAAAGCGGCGGAGCGTCGGTCAGTATCGTTGTCTATGAAGCGCTCGGCGGGGGGGCGGATTCTCCTTTCATTTTTTCCTTGATGTCCTGCACTTCGTTGCGAATCTCTTGAGCTTTACGCTTGAGCGAAGCCATGTGTTTTCGGAGCCGAACGCCGGCAGATTTGTTGTGTTTGAGGTAGAATTTGTCGAAGTCTTCCTTGAAGGTTTGAACGAGCTCAACGAGGTCTTGAAAACGATCCATGCGACATCTCCGAGTTAATGAAGGTGAAATTATATATGGTAATTATCCAGACGCGTCTGGTGATATTTCTTGTATGCACGTTCTGCCTCGCGTTTTAAACGCTCGACCATCTCAAACCTCCGGTCATACAGCCGCTTTGGCCGGCGCGGTTTGCGTTTCGCAAGAGCGTATGACGTCATAATCGGCAGCGCAAGCGTGGAATCGAGATAGGCCACAACGGCATCGGGCAGTTTATCGGGGTCGATTTTTCCCCAACTTACGGCTTCGGAGGGAGTTGCGCCGGAAAGTCCACCAGTATCAGGGCGTGCGTCTGTGACTTGAATGAAAAAATCGTGACCTTTTTCGTCGATTTTGAGCACTTCTTGAATCTGTGGCTCCGTTTGCAGGAGGAAATTTTTTGGCGACCCTCCTCCGAAAACTAAGACTCCACTCAACCCGCCGTGTTGCTTTGCGTCAAGGACGATGCCGGCAGTCTCGTTCACATCGGCGCACACGTCGAAACGTAATTGGTTGCCGAAGAGAGCCCGCTCCGCCACGTTCATGCCGATAGAGCTGTCGCCGGGAGAAGAAGTATACACCGGTATTCCGAGTTTGTAGGCGGTCCCGAGAATGCTTTTTGATTTCACTTTGAGAACCCGCTCGCGTTCAGAGATGTAACGCCCCATGCGATGGTGAAATTCTGCGGTGCTCATTTCTTTTTGAAATTCTGGAATGTCAATGACTTTCCGGTAGTAGTCGTCGGTATCGAGCAAGACCTTGTATTCGAAGAGAATATCGTAGATTCGGATAACGGCTTGCTTCCGAAGAACGCGATCGTCGATGAAAGGGGAACCTTGATGGAGAGAATGTCCGATGGCAAAATGCGTGTCGTGGTACAAATTTGCACCGGTGCTGACAATCCAGTCGACAAAACCTGCTTCCATGAGCGGAACGATGCAGGAGCCGCCAAGCCCCGCCGGAGTAAGCGCACCGGTAATGCTCATCCCGACCGTCACATTAGGGTTCAGCATTTTTTCCGCAAACAGCTGACATGCCTCCCGTAACCGCGCCGCATTGTAGGCCTGGAAATGATTGTCCACCAGGTCAACCACGTCGGTGTTTTTGGGAATCGGGAACGGGTTGATTTTTTTCCCGGTGAGGAACTTCCTGTTGTGTCGCATTGTGCTCCTTCTTTGTGGGGAACAATGGGGGCGCAAGAAATGCGAACAAAATATAACTCTTTAGATGCTGAAGTGAAAGGAAAAACAAAAATTACGACTAAATCAAGACCCCGCCGCCGTTCACACTGATCGTTGTGCCGATAATGTGGTCCGCGAGGTTGGACGCAAGGAACAATGCCGCGCCCGCAATATCGTCGGGTGTCGCGACTTTTCCGCGAGGAATGCCCGACTCAATTCTTTTCCGACGGACTCCTCGCAATGCATCGGCGGTCATGTCGGTGTCAACCCAGCCGGGGGCGATGCAATTCGCGTTAATGTTGAAAGGGGCAAGCTCGACCGCAACGGATTTGGTAAACGCGATCATTCCCGCTTTGGACGCCGCATAGTGTGAATAACGTGCCTCTCCGCGTTGGCCTGCTGTGCTGGCGATGTTGATGATGCGTCCCCACCGTTGCTTGCGCATTACCGGAGCTATTGCATTGCAGAAGAGAAAGGTCCCCTTGAGATTAATATCAAGCGTCTCATCCCATTGCTGTTCAGTCATTTTTCCGATTTCACCGGCTTTCCAAACTCCTGCATTATTCACAAGTATATCGATGCGCCCGAATTCTTTTAGAGTGTTGCGGACAACAGAGTTGACATTCTGAGAAAGTGAAACCGCCGTTTTCGTTATAATGCACTTTCGTCCCGCAGCACGAACATTGGTGGCACAGCGTTCGGCGCTTCGTTTGTCAGACGCATAAGTGAGCGATATCGATGCCCCCGCATGAGCAAGCTGTTGGCATATCGCGGCTCCGATTCCGCGGGACCCGCCAGTGACGAGCGCAACCTTGTTTGTTAAATCGATCATCATTTCAATAAGTGAAAATAGGAATGATATTCATTATCAAAATATGCATTTTTCTTAGGTTTTTTCAACTTTATTCTTGACTCGGCATAATAATCGGACTAAATTAGTCGGCATTCACACCTCCTGATATAGGCCAAGAACGTGTTGGAATCTCTTATCATAACGCTTCGAGAGGGTGTCGAAATAGCACTGATAATCGGCATCCTTCTCGTTTATATCGCAAGGCTCGGAAAGAGTAGTCTTCGGAGGGCAGTTTTTTCCGGTCTGGCTGCTTCGATCCTTGCCAGCATTGCCGTCGCTTTTGTTCTTGAGAAGCTGTCAATGGACTTCGAACTCCTGGAGGGATACCTGATGTTTACTGCGGCCGCTTTTGTCACAACGATGGTGGTGTGGATGTGGAGGGCAGCGAGGCATATCAGGCGAGCGATCGAAGAAAAAGTTGATTCCATCGTGAGTCAGGAAAAGCACAATTCCTGGAGGGTCTGGGCCGGCGTGTTTCTCTTTACATTTCTGATGGTGGTTCGGGAAGGAATAGAGACAGTTATTTTCCTGCGCGCGGTCTCCTCCGGGGGACAGTTATGGGGTGGAGGCACTGGTGCGCTTATTGGTATTGCAGGCGCCACTCTCTTCGGTTTCTTTTTCGTCAAAGGCAGCGTTCGCGTAGACATCGGCAGGTTCCTGAAGGTCACCGCCGTTGTGCTGATCATCTTCGTTCTCCAGTTGGTTGTCAACGGCGCCCATGAGTTTTATGAACTTGGAGTTTTTCCTGCCAATCCACAGATGATGCAAATCCTGGGGCCCATCGTCAGGAACAACCTTTTGTTTATCCTGGCTATCGTGAGCATACCTGCGATTATTTTTGTCATCCCGGCCAGGAAGAAGACAGGAGTCGAGGTTCCACGAACGAGCCGTCGATGGCAGCTTTCGATGGGGGTTATATCACTCTGCGTGATATTCTTCCTGGGGTTTGAAGATATCTACAGCAAGCAGGCTTCAGTCAGCATAACGCCGGCTCTCAAGGTATCGGCGGAAAAAGGCGAGATCAAAATTCCGGTCACCGTCCTTACCGACGGACAACTGCACAGGTTTTTGTGGATTACGGGGGATGGCGTCAGGATTCGTTTCTTTGCTCTTCGCACGGGGCTCAGTTCGTATGCCACAGCCTTCGACGCATGCAGAGCATGTTATAATTACGGTTATTATTACATGAAAGGTGGTGAGCTCATTTGCTCGGTCTGTGAAGCGCCGTCTGAGTTGAGTAAATTGGCAGTTGCTGTGGAAGTCCCGGAAGAACAAAGCGGGTCCATGGAAGGAATGGGTTGCGCACCGATCTACCTTCCCTCACTGCTGAATAGCGCATCAGTCGTCGTAAGGGTTTCGGACCTTGAGGAGAGGAAAAAGTTTTTCCAGACGAGCCATGTTGAGGTCGAATACACGATAGTACCACAGGGAAATGCCGGGAATTTACATTAGCTAAAAACAAAGAGTGCATCACCCTCGTCTCGGAAAACTACGGGTCATGCACTCCATAAATCCAAAGAGCGCCATACGATGGCGACTCTTCGCGACCCAATATACAGAGGAAGCGGAGGTTTGTCAAGTCAACGGCACTCTTGATCACATTTCAATAAGGAGAAAGAGTGCAATGAAACCACTCGCTGGTTTTTTCATTTTGCTGTTCATGTTCATTTGTGTTCACAATTCGGTTTATGCCTATCAAACACCGTCGGACTCGCTACGGGAACTACACCGGCGAATAGAAATACTTACTCAAGAAATCGAGCTTCTCAAGCTTGGTGAAGTAGCCGCGCCTACATATGAGCCTCAGTACGGCCTTGGACCTGCTGCGGCGAGAGTGTATAGTTTGAAAAAGTCTGGCGTCTCCCTCGCAGGTTATGGAGAAGTTGTCTACGAGAATTTTGACAAAAAACGTGACGATGGATCCACAACGACCACCACAGACAAGATCGATTTTCTCCGGAACGTCGTGTATGTCGGCTTTCGGTTCAACGATTGGATCGTCTTTAATTCAGAAATTGAATTCGAACACGCAAGCACGGGCAAAGGCGGTGAAGTGTCCGTGGAATTCGGCTACATCGACCTGACGCTTTCAAGAGCATTCAACATCCGCGCAGGAATGGTCTTGCCGCCGGTGGGAATTATCAACGAAAAACACGAGCCATCAACGTTTTTTGGAACCCTGCGTCCGCAGGTTGAGCGGCTTATCATCCCAAGTACATGGAGGGCGAACGGCATAGGTCTGTACGGTGAAATCGTGCCGGACGTTCAGTATCGTGCTTATGT
>JACQPT010000104.1 GCA_016207415.1 Ignavibacteriales bacterium | reverse complement strand
GTAAACCGTCAGTTTCCCACTGAAACAGCCGACGAAGACATAACGACAAGAATGAACCCACCGGGCTGTGGGATGGTCGTCAATGTGCTCTCGTCTCTGTTGGGAATTCATAAACGACTCTTCCGGGATCATGACTATTCCGCAAAACGGTAAAAACAATTTTCTCTGCGTCCCTCAAGGATATTCCAAGTGGTTCAGTTCCTTTGTCGCACATGAAAAGTACAACGCAAAAGTTGCTAAAAGTATAAGAGCAATAGCGGTGTTCTTCTTTTTCAATGATTTGTTCCTTCTTTTTCTTCAATGTTCCTGTCTCGTTAGAACCTCATGCTCAAGCTCACCACAGGGTACAACGGAAACAGCGGCGGCGCGTCAACTCTGGCGCTCCACCTCAGTCTGGTGTCGGAACTCTGGCGAAGATTCCAGACAAACGGATCGATCAGGCCGTAGCCGTTGATGAGGCGCAAGCTTGCTTCTGACGGCAATCCCAGCCACGAGAAACTATGGGACAATCGGACCTCGAGCCGTTGAAAACCCGGCAACCGCCCACCGTTTATGTCGTACGGTTCAGCATACATTACCTCTGTCAGTGCCCTTGCTTCATCTGAACCGACTGCGGTAGGTGATAATTGCGCCCCGCCCCGCGCAAACGATGGAAATTCGTTTCCCGAAAGAAAACACGTCATTACGACTTTCCAGTTCTCACTCGGAGAATACAGCAGTGTTGCGTACAACTCATGCCTCCGGTCGAAGCGGGGACGGAAGGGTTCTCCGCCATTTATCCCGGCAAACCGGTTGTTCGACCACGAAAGGCTGTATCGTGCCGAACCTGTCACATCGCCTACTCTTTTGTCCACCGCCACCTCAATCCCGTAGACAGTGCCTTCGCCCAGCTGGAGCGCGTCAGCGAGACTGTTTGCTCCTGTCGAATCGTAAGCGAATTCATGGAGGTTCTGGGTCGTCCTGTAAAACGACTCGACGGTGAATTGGTACCGATTCTCTCGAAGATTCTTTTGCATGCCGAGTGAGACCTGCAAGGACGTTGATGGCCGAATATTTTCGGCGGATGGATACAAGAAAACCGACGGATAAAAGAGAAAAATGCCACTGTTGCGATACGGATGCACAAATTGATTGACGGCCGAAAGCGAGGAATAAAAACGGAGATCATCGCGAGGCGACACAAGGAGAGAGAATCGCGGGTCGACAGCAGAAAATGAACCCTGTTTTGCGATGAATGACGTTGCGCGGGCTCCGAACTCCGCAAGAACAGAAGGAACCATCCGCCACTGGTCCTGGAAATAGACCGCCAGCTCCCACGGGGCGAAGCCGTCGAGCGACATTGGTGCAACCTGGCTGGAAAACTCGCTTATCCTCCCTGACATGCGATGCCTGACAAGCTCAACGCCAGCCATCACTGTGTGATACTCATCGTAAAAATATTCAGCGTGGGCGCGTATAGATGCATCTTGGATGTGGTAACTTGAAAGGAAGCTCTCGGTAGGATTCCCGCCGGCGTCTTCAAATCGGTGTTCGACATCGAATCCGTATTGGGTGTACACTCCCGAGGCATAGAAGAAAAGGGAGGGAGGCGCCACACCGATCCACCGCACATTTGCAGAATTGTTTCCCCAATTCAACGAATTCGCGAGCCGACTCCCTCTCCCACCAGTCACAGAATTATCATAAGTGTCCAGTCCGAGATATCCACCCAGGGAGATGCGCTGATTCTCTGAGAGTTGATGCGTGATTTTTGCCATCAGTTCAGATGAATTTAAATCGCTTGGCCTCGCGTTTGCGTGGTATCGTTGAAACAAGATGTCGGGATAGCCTCTCCTTCCAGAGGCCAAAAAAGTTGTTCGGTCCACAATCGGTCCCTCGAGCACAAGGCTCGAACCCAGCGACCCGACAGAGGCCGAACCTGTGATTTCTTTTTCAGTACCATTGCGAAGCGTAACGTCGAGGATCCCACCGATCCGTCCTCCATAAAACGGCGGAACTCCACCGGCGATGACCTGGACATCCTTGAGAGCGTCGCCGTTGAACGTGCTCATCACGCCGCCGATGTGGAGAGGGTTGTAGATGCGGGCGCCTTCTAGCAGATACTGGTTGTGGTCCGTGGGTGTTGCGCGGATATACACACCACGCGAAATCCCTTCCGAGGCAGAAAAAGCAGACCGGCGGCCCTCGACTGTGATTTCCGGATGGACAACTTCCTGGACGGCAATAGTGATATCGCGAACGGTCTCCTGTCCTGGTAAAATGCTCAGCGCCTCGTCGATTGTGCGATAACCGATGCGACGAACCTGAAACGTGTAGTCTCCCGGTTGAATATTTCGGAGCGAAAAGAACCCGAATCGATTCGTCGAACACCAGCGATGAATCTTCGGCGACGCGTCCTCCAATGAATGGCGCAACAGAAGAACATCCGCCGCGGCAATGCTTTCTCCCGACAGCGAATCTCTGACGGTCCCGGCAAAGGTGGCGGCTTCATCCTCGGCGTCACTTCGCCGCAGGAGAAGTTGTTCTCCCACAATTCTCCAGACAAGCCTCTGCCCTTCAGTTACCTTCCTCAATGCCTGTTCAAATGTGCAGTCATGACACTCTGCATTCACCCATTTCCCGACTACGTCTTTATCCAGATACACCAGGGGAATGTCGTACCATCGGAGCAAAGAATCGAGTGCCGCACGAAGCTCGACGTTGCGAAAAGAGAACGTGCGGAGTTTTCCGTGTTCCTGTGCCGTGGCTTCTGATGCGACGAAACATACAAAAATGACAGTCATCAAGCGCTTTACGATCATTTGACATCAGTCAATGTTCTATGCTCATCTGAGAGTATTCTTTTCTTGCCGGCGCCAGTCGGATTTCCAGCGAATGGAAGCCTGACGTTCAAGTACCTCATGTTTCGAATCTCCTTCGTTACGCCATGTTTCAAATCTGATTGCAATTGTGTAGATACCGCTTTCGGCTTGACTTGCCACTCCTGTGGAATCGAAAATGGTGCCATCAAACAGTGCGATCCCATTCAGGAGTTCTCCAACTTCGAAAGCAGTAGAGTAATCGGGGCAAAGCGCTCGGTTCCTGTGGTTGCATAAATAGACTGTACGGAAATTCGGGTCGAAAATGGTAAGAGCTATTCCATGAGCCCAAAAGCTGCACCCCTCATTGCGATACGTGGTTTTCGTTCCTCGATTGATCACTTCCGCGTTAATGATGGCATGATGACTTGAATCAGCCACTGCTGGAGTCGCTGTCAAAATTAATTCTATATCGTTGAACGATGGATCCATTACAGTAATTTGATTACATCTTATCGTAACGACACAGATGAGGCTAATAAATAGTGTACGCATCTCCCTCATGCTTGAATCTCTTTCCGGTGAGATCACACAAGGCTGTCAAAGCGCTCGTTGGCGATTTCGCGTCAAGGACTCCCGTTATCTTCTCTTCGCCGAAAGTTGAATCTTGAATGTTGACGATAACATCGAAACGCATTTCAATCTCTCTGCAGGCAGAAAGGAACGAAGTTTTGTCGAAGAACAACTTGCCGTGTATCCATCCTGGATAGTCTTGAGACGGTATATTACCGATTCGTCGGGGGAAGCCTTTTTGCGGAGAGAGCGCCATCTGATGTTGTGAGAGGACCAACGTGCTGTCTTTTCCATCTTTGACAACGCGGATGTTCACGACCCCGCGGATGACCGCAACT
>JACQPT010000107.1 GCA_016207415.1 Ignavibacteriales bacterium | reverse complement strand
ATCCGGAATTTCAATCCGAGCTGCAGAGATATCTCAGAGACTATGCCGGGCGCCCCACGCCTCTGTATCTCGCCTCGCGATTAACCAAAGAGGTCGGGGGTGGCAAAATCTACCTGAAAAGGGAAGACCTCTGTCACACCGGCGCTCATAAAATCAACAACACGATCGGACAGGTTCTGCTTGCTCGCAAAATGGGAAAACGACGCGTCATCGCTGAGACCGGAGCCGGCCAACACGGAGTTGCCGTGGCGACCGTGTGTGCCTTGTTCGGATTGCCGTGCGTTGTGTATATGGGTGAGCTTGACATGGAGCGGCAGGCGCCGAATGTTACCAGGATGAGGATGCTTGGCGCCGAGGTCCGTCCTGTGAAGTCCGGCAGCCGGACGCTCAAAGATGCGACGAGCGAAACCATCCGTGATTGGGTGACGAACGTTGAAACCACGTTCTATATCATCGGCTCGGTCGTTGGTATGCATCCGTATCCCATGATGGTGAGAGATTTTCAAAGCGTGATTGGAAAAGAGACCCGCGCGCAAATACTCGAAGCGGAAGGCAGGAGCCCTGACGTCCTCATTGCGTGTGTTGGTGGTGGCAGCAATGCCATCGGTCTGTTCTATCCTTTCCTCGATGAAGCCAAGGACATCAAGCTCATCGGAGTAGAGGCGGCGGGTGAGGGCCTGGATTCGGGGAAACATGCTGCTTCGTTGACAATGGGAACACCGGGCGTTCTGCACGGAGCGATGCAGTACCTGCTTCAGGATGACGGCGGTCAGGTGCTGCCGGCCCATTCCATTTCAGCCGGACTCGATTACCCGGGCGTGGGGCCGGAGCATTCTTACCTTAAAGATCTGGGAATGGTAAAATACGTCTCCGTGACGGATGAGGAGGCGCTTGAGGCTTTTCATCTGCTTTCGAAACTCGAAGGAATTTGCCCGGCGTTGGAATCCGCGCATGCGGTAGCGTACGTCGTCCGTGAGGCAAAGTCGCATCCAGCTGACAGCATTGTGGTGGTGAATCTTTCGGGGAGGGGAGATAAGGACCTCTCGACAGTAGCATCGCGCCTCAAGACCTGAAACCTGCCCTTGCCCGCGATTTCCCTCCCCTCATTCAAGCATTGAAACCGGCCATAGTGAAATCTTCTCGTTGCTTCTGTATGGAATTGTGCCCATGTCTTCGGTGAGGATTGCTCAAAACGCGGTGTTCAACGTGATCGCATTCGGGGCGAATCTCGTTGTCAACTTTCTTCTTATCCCTGTGATGATCGGCAAGCTGGGGCCGACGGGGTTTGGCGTATGGGCCATTGTCCGCGTGTTTGTTAATTACGCGGCGTTGGCAGACCTCGGACTTACCGGCACGATCACCAAATATGTTGCAGAGTACACAGCGACCGGTCGGCATGACTCCATTGCGAAAGTCCTGAAGTCGGCTTTTGTGTTGTACGCGGGCATGGCTGTCCTTCTTGTAGGATGTGTTGCGATCGCCGAAGACGTTATTCGCACGTTGTTCTTTAAGACGAGCGGCCAGTTTGCGGAAGATGTGTCGTTTGTTCTGTTTTCGTCGGTTGTCATTTTTGCCACGAACATGGTTTTTTCTGTTTTTCCGAGCGCTCTTGCCGGTATCCAGCGGATGGACCTTACCAACAGCGTTGTGGCGTTGTATTCGATTCTGAACGGCATCCTGATGTATGGCGCTCTTGTCATGGACAAGGGGCTCCGGGGGCTTGTCTGGGCAAATGCTCTTGCAACGGCTGTGGCCATCGCCCTGAATTGGCTTTTTTTTGCGCGAAGTTTCAGGGATGTGGGATTGATAAGGGTGGCTCTTGCGTGGGCCGACATACGCAAGTTATTTAGCTATAGTAAGAACATTTTTGTCGTTGCTGTCGCAAGCAACGTCCATCAACACCTGGACAAACTCCTTTTGAGCTCGTTCGTCAACCTGAATGCCGTGACTTCCTATGAGGTTGCATCACGGCTCGTCCAACAGGTACGGCAGATTCCCATCCTGATGCTCAGTCCGCTCCTGCCGGCCGCATCGGAGGTGGACGCAAAGAGCGACAGCGGCGAAAAAATGCGTGATTTGTATCGTGTGAGCTGGAAATATCTCGTGGCGGCAACGATTCCTCTCGCGGGCGTTCTTGGCTTGTTCGCTTCCCCCTTCATCGAGCTGTGGCTGGGCTCGCGCGATGAGATCATGGTTCTGACTCTCCAGATTCTCCTAATTTCGAATTTTGTCAATCTGTTGACGGCGTCGGGGTTCTTCATTTCAATCGGTATGGGCAATGCCCGTTTTCCGATGTACAGCTCAATTGTTGGCTTGATTCTCAATGTCGTCCTGAGCGTTGTTCTCATCAAGATCTTTGGGTACTTTGGAGCCGTGTTCGGAAGTTTTAGCGCACTCATCCTTGCTTCACTTTTCTTTCTTACGATGGTCCACCGATCCCTGGGCATAGACTGGTCTCGTGTGCTCGGATTGATGGTAAAGCCAGTCGCAGCCCTCCTCGTAGGGTTTTCTCTGGGGAGGCTTCTTGGCTCGTTCATCGAGCCTCTTCTTCTGAAATTCGTCACCATGGTCGCCTGTTCCCTTGCGGTCTACGTTGTCGGCTTGATCTTGTTTGATTTTTTTGACAAACGGGACAAAGAGATTTTCAGGAACGTGCGTTCAAAGATCTTTCGCCCATTGGCTTCGTCTGCAGTGGAGGTTTCCCGTGCTCAACCTATGGATTAGATACTATCCAATCATCCGTTTTCTCAAAGGAAAAGGACTTGTTCTGGAAGTGGGAAGCGGAGGTCTGGGGATGGGCGAATTTGTCGACCGGCCGTTTATTGGCTGCAACCCAGTTTTGAATGGAGACAGTTTCTCAACGGGCTTGATCCCCGTTATTGCGTCGGGTGGTAGTCTCCCTTTTCGTGATGACATGTTCGAAACGGTTCTTTGCCTTGACACGGTTGGACATGTGAACGGACCTTTGCGGACCAGGATTGTGCGGGAACTCCTGCGCGTTGCAAAAACGACGCTTGTATATTCTTGGTGCGCCTATGGGAGAACAGGCGTCGAAAGCCGATGTGAAGCTCCATGAATTCTCGCTACCGGTAAAACACCGGAACCGGCCTGGCTCAAAGAACAAGTTGAACTCATCAACGAGTTTCCTCGTGTGCAGGAGTTTGAGATTATGGAGCGTCAGGCCCCGAACGTCGCAAGGATGAAAATGCTGGGTGCCGAGGTCCGCCCCGTGAAATCAGGAAGCAAGACCCTAAAAGATGCGACAGGCGAAACCATTCGTGATTGGGTGACCAATGTCGAAACTACATTTTACATCATCGGATCAGTCGTTGGTATGCATCCCTATCCTATGATGGTACGGGATTTTCAGAGGGTGATCGGTGACGAGACAAAAGGACAAGTTCTCGAAGCTGAAGGCAGAGGGCCGGATGTTCTCATCGCTTGTGTTGGTGGTGGAAGCAACGCCATTGGATCGTTCTATCCGTTCCTCGACCAGGCGAAGGAAATCGAAATGATAGGTGTTGAGGCCGCAGGGGAGGGTTTAGGCGCCGGCAGACATGCCGCTTCACTGTCGAGGGGGAAACCAGGGGTCCTGCATGGTGCAATGCAGTATCTTCTTCAAGATGAAGAAGGGCAGGTTGAAGTTGCTCATTCCATCTCCGCGGGTCTGGATTACCCCGGCGTGGGGCCGGAACATTCGTACTTGAAAGATCTCGGTAAGGTTCGATACGTCGCGGTTACCGACGAAGAAGCCATGGAAGGATTTCAAACGCTAACGAGGCTGGAAGGGCTTATTCCGGCGTTAGAATCGGCGCATGCGGTGGCGTTCGCCCTCGATTATGCAAAAGAATGTGCCACTGAAAAAATCATCGTTGTGAACCTTTCCGGAAGAAGAGATAAAGATCTAGGAACCGTGATGAAATATATCTCCAATTCACGCGAAAACATGTCTCAAAGACCGCAAAAAGTACATTGAGCGCATCCGAAGTATGAAATCTAGAGCGAAATCATTGTTCGACCTCGCTTACGACTAACTCAATGATCTCTCAGATGGTTCAAACTCCATTTACAGCCAAGGTAGGCTCGCCAAAAGGACAATAATATGTATTCAGAAATCACAAAATGTCGCATTAGCCAGAGTACAAATCTCATAACTGTCTTATCTCTTGGAGATCAATATCTCACTGGTGTTTTTCCAAAACATATCGAGGACAAAATAACAAAAGGCCCTTTGGACCTGGTGTGGTGCCCCGACAGCGGTTTATTACAGTTGAAACAATCTTACAGTGTAGATGAAATGTACGGAGATAACTATGGGTATCGCTCCGGACTCAATGCATCCATGGTGAGGCATCTTCAGCAAAAGGTCAGGACACTCGAGAGGCTTGTTCCACTCAATGATACCGACATTGTGTTAGACATTGGCAGTAATGATGCGACATCTTTAAAAGCGTACTCAGGCAGACACAAAAAGGTTGGCGTAGATCCTACCGGGTTGAAATTCAAGAACTATTACGGTGATTCCATCACGTTAATCCCGGAATTCTTCAGTGCCAAAACGTTCAAACAAAGTTTTCCCAACGCCAAGGCCAGAATCATTACTTCCATAGCCATGTTTTATGACCTGGAAGCGCCGATGGATTTTGTACGGGATGTGGAACAATGTCTGGCGGAGGATGGTATCTGGCATTTTGAACAAAGTTACATGCCAAGCATGCTGCGAACCAACAGCTACGATACAATTTGTCATGAGCACTTGGAATTCTATTCGTTGCATGTTGTAAAACGTATCCTGGACAATTGCGGGATGAAGGTCATCGATGTCCAGATGAATTCAATTAACGGAGGGAGTTTCGCAGTTACCGCGTGTAAAAAGAACGCATCGCACGTCGTCAACAAGCCTGTTATTGAATGGCTGTTACGACAGGAGGCTGACATGGGATTGGATAACCCAAAGCCGTACAGAGAATTTGAAGAAAGGGTATTCCGCCACAGAAAGAACCTGACCAGCCTGATTGAATCACTCGTTGCCGACGGAAAGAAAATCATTGGTTATGGCGCCAGCACCAAAGGAAATGTCCTCCTGCAATTTTGCGGATTGACCAGCAAACACATTCCGTGTATCGCTGAGGTCAACGAGGACAAGTTTGGCGCTTTCACTCCCGGCACTCATACTCCCATCATCTCGGAAGCGGAAGCCAAGGCCATGAAACCCGACTATTTTCTCGTGCTCCCATGGCATTTTAAGGATAGCATTCTTTCGCGCGAAAAGGAGTACCTGGCTCAAGGAGGGAAATTTATCTTCCCGCTGCCGGAAATTGAAATCATCTAGGCGTTGTTTCGGGAAGCAGTATGAAAGCAATGATTTTTGGTTCAAACGGCCAGGATGGTCACTATTTGAGCAAAGTGCTTGAACGCGAGAATATGAACCTTCTCCGTATCTCGAGAAAAGGTGACGCGTTACAAGGTGATGTCGGCGATTATAGATTTGTCGAAGAGCAGATAAAGGCATTCCAACCTTCACATATTTTTCATCTGGCTGCCTCGTCTACCACCCAGCATCACGTCTTATTCGAAAACCACCGGACCATATGCAATGGTACACTCAATATTCTTGAAGCAGTCAGGCAGTTTTGCCCGGATGCGAAGGTGTTTCTTGCCGGCAGCGCAATGCAGTTTAAGAACAACGGACAGCCGATCAACGAAGAGACGCCTTTTGAAGGCTCCAGCCCTTATGCCGTTTCCCGCATTCATTCAGTCTATTCGGCCAGATATTACAGGGAAAAATATGGCCTGAAAGTATATGTAGGGTATTTCTTCAATCATGACAGTCCCTTGAGGACAGAACAGCACGTGAATCAGAAAATCGTCAACGCCGTCAAGAGAATACATGCGGGAAGCGGGGAAAAATTGGAATTGGGGAATATTGATGTGAGGAAGGAGTTTAACTTTGCCGGTGATGTCGTTGAAGCGGTATGGATACTTGTTCGTCAAAATACCATTTTTGAGGCGATCATTGGCAGTGGCAAGGCTTATCGGATAAGAGATTGGGTGGAATATTGTTTCAGGAAAACAGGCAAGGATTGGCGGCAATATGTAGTTGTGCAGAATGGTTTTATCCCGGAGTATGATGTTCTCGTGAGCGACCCAAAACTCATCAAAAGCCTGGGGTGGGTGCAATTTCAGCAGCTCGCAGATGTTATGATGAGCGATAGCAAGTCATAGCACCACCCAGAAACCATCTCAAGATTGCAGATTGTGATTCCGGAAGGTGGTCTGGAATCTTGACCGGCGATGAAAAACCATCCGTAGAGATTCCGGCCTTCATCAGCCAGTCAGGAGGCGGCATGAGGTGAGTCCTGATATCGCTCTGGCTACAGGCTCAGGCAGCCAGGTATTATTCGACAAATGTTCTGAATTTTTGTCTGTACCATGAAGGAGCTATCGCTGGATATTCAAGATGAATGAGCTCAATGAAACATCAATGAATTTTCCGAATCCGCTGAGGCGAAATATTACTGCCAATGTGGCCGGCACTTTTTGGCAGGCGCTCATGGGATTGATCTTTGTACCATTGTATATCAAGTACATTGGAATAGAATCGTACGGGTTAATAGGCGTCTTTAGCACGCTTCAGGTGATTTTTGGTCTCTTGGACGTAGGGTTGGGTAGTACGCTGACTCGTGAAATGGCGAGACTTTCTGTGTTGCCGAACAAAGAACAAGAAACTCGTAACCTTGTTCGCACACTAGAGGTGCTCTATTGGAGCATCGCAGTTTTTGCGGGAATTGCCGTGGTGTCATTAGCACCAATGATTGCTCAGTACTGGATCAAAGCGGGGACGTTATCTCCCAAGACAATCGAACAGGCGTTTTTGATCATGGGCTTCGTCATGGTGTTCCAAATGCCTGTCGCATTCTACTCTGGTGGTTTGATGGGGCTGCAGAAACAAGTACTGCTAAACGTTATCAATGTTTGCGCGGGCACAATACGCGGCGCCGGCGCCGTGGCGGTGTTATGGTTGATTTCTCCGACGATTCAGGCTTTTTTGTTATGGCAATTCGGAATCAGCATGATAAATGCCTTCCTGTTGGCATTATTTCTCTGGCGCAGTCTGCCAGCCAGCGAGAAGAAATGCGTATTTCAAGCGCGTCTCGTTGAGGGTATCTGGAAATTTACTGCGGGCATGGGCGGGATTTCAATCCTTGCGGTCATTCTCACTCAACTCGATAAAATCATTCTGAGCAAGATGCTCTCTTTGGAAGTATTCGGCTACTACATGCTGGCCAGTGTAGTGGCAATGAGTCTTGGGCGTCTTTTTAGCCCCGTCTTTTTCAGTATTTATCCGAGGTTTACCCAGCTGGTCTCTCTCGACGATCAGGATGGATTGAAACAGCTTTACCACAAAAGTTGCCAGTTCATGTCTGTGCTGATCTTACCGGCCGCAATTGTGATCGCTTTTTTTTCTCGCGAAATTATTTTTCTCTGGACGCAGAATCCGATAGCTGCAGAAAAGACTCATCTCATTGTAAGCATTATGATCTGCGGAACCGCTCTGAACGGACTCATGAATCCTCCTTACGCGCTGCAACTGGCATTTGGCTGGACAAGATTGCCCCTGTACGCAAATCTGATTTCCGTTGTCTTATTTATCCCGCTCGTTATTTTCGTGGTCGCTCTTTCTGGCGCCGTTGGTGGAGCACTCGCATGGCTGTTGCTCAATTTAGGATATGTCATATTCTGGATCCCCGTAATGCATGAAAGATTGTTGCGCAAGGAGCAAAGCCGCTGGTACTTGCAAGACCTCGGCCTTCCACTTGCTGCAAGTGCGTTTATTGCCGGCCTTGGTCGAATATGTATGGCAGAGGCGATGTCGCACGTTATGACGCTGCTCTACTTAACTGTCATCTCTTTGGCAACGCTCGGAATAACGGCACTTGCGACTCCAGTAACAAGGGTGTGGTTACTTGAGCAGTTATTGAGCAGGAACCGCAGTACGTAACATTCATCGGGCTCATGTGTTTCACTAGCCCACATCCTCGCCCCGTGAGAAAGGAGAGAGGCTATTTTCTATTCGCAGTTCGGTGAAGACAGGATTATGTTTGACATGTTTCAGGGGAAGACAACCGGCGTCTGCGTTGAGGTTGGGGCGAACAATGGTATCGATGACAGCACGACGTTGTTTTTTGAAAACATGGGTTGGAAGTGCATCCTCGTAGAACCCAATCCTTCATTATGTCGACAAATACGCGAAAATCGCAGAGCCCTTCTTTTTGAATATGCCGCATCCGACAAAAGCGACACCATCAATCTCTATGTAGTGGAAGGAGCAGCGAGATCTGACGGGATGTCGACCGTCAGTACCGAGAAAGAAGTTCACGAGAGAATCAAGAGTCATGGGTTTGTAACGAGCACAGTTCAGGTGCGTACCATGACGTTGGACAGCATGCTTGTGGAGGCACACATTAATGACAATATTGATTTTATCTCGATTGATGTCGAAGGCCACGAATATAAAGTACTCCAGGGATTTTCCGTCGAGAAATGGAGGCCCTTTATTCTTTTGGTTGAAGACAACTCGAACTTTGAGAATTCAACTGTCATGAGGTACTTGAAACAGTTTGGTTACATTCGATTTATGAGGACCGGCGTCAATGATTGGTATGCTCATCGAACAAACAAACAATTAGTGAATAGTAAAACCAGGCTCAGGATGATATGGTTGATGCTGAAAAGTAAAACCAAAAGGACTCTCCGCAGAATCCCGCCACTTGCAAAAATGATAAACTTGATAAGAGCACAAGGAGCCCGATAGTCGTGCCTCATCCCTCGCTTTCCATATGTATCCCGACATACAACTTTGGGAAATTTATTGGGCAAACCCTGGATAGTATAATTCCCAATCTCACGGAGAACATCGAGGTGGTTATTTTGGATGGCGGGTCAACAGATGACACGCGGAGCGTTGTGGCACAAAGGCAACATGACTATCAGCAGATCAAGTATTACCGGCAAGAAGGTCGAGGGGGCATCGACAGAGATATCGCGAAAGTCGTCAGCTTAGCTCGAGGTGAATACTGCTGGTTGTTTTCAGCTGACGACCTCATGAAGGCTGGTGCAGTGGATAAGGTGCTTCATCACATACAGTCCAAATGTGAAATCTATCTGTGTGAACATACATTATGTGATTTTGAAATGCACCCTTTACGAGGACACCCGATATTCAACCATATTTCTGCCCCTGAGATCTTTCAGTTCAGCGATGCATCGCAGCGCAAACGATATTTTCGTGAAGCGAGAACCAGCGAAGCGTTCTTTAGTTTTTTGTCAGGCCCGATTTTTAGAAGAGAGCTATGGGAACGATCGGTTGGAATTCCGGAATCTTTTTATGGGACATGCTGGGCATTGGCCGGAAGGCTTCTCAGTCTGGTATCCGACGGCTTGATGATGCACTATTTAGCGGAAAGCCTGATTTATAAGCGAAGTGGGAATGATTCATTCCTTGAACATGGAGTCGTTCACCGGTTACGAATTACCGTTGAAGGGTTTGGGCATATATCCGAAACAATCTTCGGCAAAAACTCCTATGAACACTATCACATACGAAGAGTGTTAAGGAATGAAAGGACATTACCTCATTTATTGGGAATGAAACTGACAGTTGCGACCTCTGGACAAAAAGAGGAGAAGACTGCCTTGAACCAAATTGTGTTGAAACATTATTCTGATGTCGGCATTGTTAACAGGTGTAAATACCTGATTTTTAGAATGTTGCCCATTGCCTCGTTAAAAATTGGGTATGCTCTGAGAAAGATGCTCGAAAAGTTCATGACGCCGCAGGGATCCACAAAGGCTCAACTGAAGTAGCCGAATCCAAATAGTACTATTAGTTCGTTTGAACCAATGATAGGAATTGATGCACGAAAATACTTTGATTACGGCATCGGCACGTATATCCAGCAACTCATCGCGAACCTTCACGGCCTGCAATCGCCACATCGGTTCATAGCTTATGTTTCACGTGACGATGCATCGCGAATAACCATGCCGCAGGAGTGGAAGAAAATACCTGTGAACTATGGCAAATATTCGGTCAATGAGATTCTCTTTCTGGGGAGGCAGGCGAACAAGGACGGGGTTCAGGTCTTTCACGAACCGCACTACACACTTCCGGCAGGGCTCGCAAGCAGTTCTGTGGTCACGATACACGACCTGATCCACATTCGTTTCCCCCGGGTCCATCCCTTCAGGAAAGCTTATGCCTTGGCGATGATTTCTCACGTCGTGAAACATTCCTCACGGGTCATTGTTGACTCAGAATTCACGAAAATCGACATCCTGAAGTCTTTTTCAGTGGATGAAAGGAAGATTGAGGTAATCTACCTGGGGATTGGGGCGCAATTCAAGCCTCTGAAGGCGACCAAAGGGATGAAGGATTTTCGGAAACGTTTTCACCTCGATAATCCCTACATTCTCTTCGTTGGAAATGCCATGCCTCACAAAGGACTGGAGCATCTGCTTGGGGCTTTTGCTCTTTTGCGCAACAGGGAAGTGAACCTGGCCATCATCGGAGGACGGCTGAGTCAAAACGAATCTCTCGCCGCTCGTGCGAAAGCGCTTGGCATCAGCGACAGAATACGCGAACTGGGCAGGGTGTCATCGGAAGACCTTGTCCTCGCTTATAATGAGGCAGAAGTATTTGTCCTTCCGTCCTTGTATGAAGGGTTTGGTTTGCCGGCAATCGAGGCGATGGCATGCGGAACGCCCGTGGTTTCATCGGACGGAGGTGCGCTGCCGGAGATTGTCGGCGATGCTGCCGTGGTTTTTCATCGCGGGAACAAAGGTGAGCTTGCAGACGCAATCGACCAGGTGCTCAAAGATTCTCGTTTGAGGCGAACCATTGTCGCTGAAGGCTTGAAGAACATCCGCCGATTTTCCTGGAAGGAGACGGCGCGGAAGACGCTAGAGGTGTACGAGCGGGTGATGTAAACAATGGCTGCAAAGATGACACACGAGCGTTTTGGCATTTTTGGTGGAACGTTTGACCCGCCTCATGTCGGCCATTTGATCATCGCCGAAGAAGCACGTCAGCAGCTCGAGCTCACAAAAGTCATCTTCGTCCCCGCATTCCTTCCACCGCATAAACCCGGCGAGAGGTCGGCGACGGCTCTGCAACGATATCGAATGGTGATGCATTCCGTCCGGGGAAATCCCTTCTTCGAGGTTTCACAACTTGAGCTTAAGCGAAAGGGGATGTCGTACACCGTCGACACACTGCAAGCAGTCAAGAAACGACATCCCAGCGCTGAACTCTTTCTGATCCTGGGCAGCGATAACTTGGTTGACTTTAGAACTTGGAAGTCGCCGGAAGAGATTCTCACGCTGGCTTCTCTGGCTGCGTATGAAAGGAAGGGATTTGACATTGACGGCGCGGAGACTTCGGCACAGCTCCGTGCTATCAGGCTCACGGGTGTTCATCTCGACATTTCTTCGTCCCTCATAAGAAAACATGTAAGAATGGGTAAATCCGTTCGATACCTCGTTCCGGACGCAGTACACAAATTCATCAAGAAGAACAAACTTTATACCGTGCCGAGGAGCGTCTAGTATGCCCGTCATGACTCCTAAGGATGAGATTCGCAGGATTGTCGAAACAGACCATCACGACCCCTTTCAGGTGCTCGGTGCGCACGTAAAATCGATTGGAAAAAAGGCCGCTGTGGTCGTCCGGGCTTTTCTGCCGGACGCCGAATCTGCTGCTGTTGTTTCGCTCGCGAAATCTGGTAAAGGGAAAGAATACTCTATGGCGAAGATTCACGAGGGAGGATTCTTTGAGGCGCTCATCGCTTCGAGGCGAAAGGTATTTCCGTACAAGCTTCGCATGACAACCTATGACCGAAGGACAGAAGAGTTTTTCGACTCGTACGCTTTCTTGCCGACGTTAACGGATTTTGACCTTCATCTTTTCGGCTCCGGCGACCACCACCGCATATACGACAGGCTGGGAGCGCATTTTATGGAAATTAACGGCATCGGAGGAGTCCAGTTTGCCGTGTGGGCTCCGAACGCCAGAAGCGTCAGCGTCGTGGGGGACTTCAACGGCTGGGACAGGAGGAAACATGCGATGAGAGTCCTCGGGGCTTCGGGTGTGTGGGAGATCTTCATCCCTGGACTTCCAGAACGCGAGCTGTATAAATTTTCCGTGAAAACTCAGGACGGCACGCTTCTCGATAAGACGGATCCGTACGCAACCGAGATGGAGTTTCGGCCCCGAACTGCTTCCAAGATAAATTTCCTCACTGGCTACATTTGGGGTGACGACCAATGGATGAGTGATAGGCCAAAGGCCGATTGGCTCGCAAGGCCGATTTCTGTGTACGAGGTGCACCTCTCCTCCTGGGCCAGAGTTCCCGAGGACAATAATCGCTGGTTAACGTACCGGGAGATGGCCGAGAAGCTTGTGCCGTATGTCCATGAGCGCGGGTTCACTCATGTTGAATTCATGCCTGTCCTGGAGCATCCGCTCGACGCATCGTGGGGCTACCAAGTGACCGGCTACTATGCGCCCACGAGCCGCCATGGAACACCACAGGACCTTATGCATCTTGTCGATCGTTTTCACCAAAGCAACATCGGCGTGATCCTCGACTGGGTGCCGGCGCATTTTCCGAGAGATCCGCACGCGCTGAGCGAGTTCGACGGGACGCATTTGTACGAGCATGCGGACCCGAGGAAGGGGTTCCATCAGGACTGGGGGACGTATATTTTTAACTATGGGCGCAATGAAGTGAAAAACTTTCTCGCGGGCAGCGCGCTATTCTGGGTGGAAAAATACCACGTGGACGGATTGCGCATCGATGCCGTAGCGTCCATGTTGTACCTGGATTATTCGCGGAAAGAGGGGGAATGGATACCGAACGAGTTTGGAGGCCGGGAGAACCTTGAAGCCATCGCATTCATCAAACATGTCAACGGTCTGCTGCGGCATTACTTCCCCGGAGTCTTGACTATTGCCGAGGAATCAACTGCCTGGCCGGGAGTGACGAATGACCTGCCCAACGGAGGCCTCGGCTTCCACCTGAAATGGAATATGGGATGGATGCACGACACCTTGCAGTACTTCTCCAAAGACCCCGTCTATCGTGTCCATCACCAGGGTACGCTGACTTTTGCTTTGCTGTACGCTTTCACGGAGCGATTCCTGATGCCGCTTTCGCACGACGAAGTTGTTCATGGAAAGGCTTCGCTCCTTTCAAAGATGCCCGGTGACGACTGGCAAAAATTCGCGAACCTGAGAGCACTGTTTGGCCTGATGTACGGATTCCCCGGCAAGAAGCTCCTTTTTATGGGAGGAGAAATCGGCCAGTGGAATGAATGGAATCATGATGCCTCCGTTGATTGGCACCTGGGACAATACGAAAGACACCGCGGTATTCGACGGTGGGTAGAGGATCTCAACAAGCTTTACCAGAATGAAAAGGCGTTGCATGAAGTGGATTTCCACTTTTCGGGCTTTGAATGGATTGATTTCTCGGACGCCGCAAGCAGCGTGGTTTCCTTCATCAGAAGGTCCGCCCACAATCGGAGCTGGATTGTCATCGTGTCCAACTTCACGCCCGTTCCAAGGCATGGATACAGGGTTGGTGTGCCCGAGGCCGGCGACTATAATGAAATACTCAACAGCGACTCTTCGTACTACGGCGGGAGTAACGTCGGCAACGCAGGGACCATCCCTGCCGACTCCGTCGGCCACCACGGCAGAGGCTATTCTTTGAACCTCACGCTGCCGCCTTTGAGTATTGTGTTCCTGAAGCGGAAACAGTCGTAAACTTTTTGTATTTTACGTTTTACAAAGTTTCCTGATGCCCCCGTAGCTCAGATGGATAGAGCAGCGGTTTCCTAAACCGTTTGTCGGAGGTTCGACTCCTCTCGGGGGCACAACTGCTGTTGACAATCACGCCGCTATTTCCTATCCTTCAATCCCCCCACCTGAAATTCTATGGCAAAGAAAAAATCCCCGCGCTCGGTCAACTGGGCCGAAGAAATCCTCCCACTCATAAAGCTTTACAAAGGCCGTAAACATCCTCTCGAGTACCAGAACCCTTACCAGCTTCTCGTTATGGTTGTGCTCGCAGCTCAGGATTCGGACAGACACATCAATGCAATCGCACCTGAGCTGTTTAAGGCGTTTCCTTCGATCAAGGATCTGGCCAGGGCAAAACCCGAAGAGGTTTTCAAATACGTGGAGACCATAAGGAATTTCTGGAACAAGACGAAATGGCTCATCTCTATGGCACAAACAGTCGGAGGAGACAAAAACATACCGACGACGATGGAAGAGTTGACCAGGCTGTCGGGAATTGGAAGAAAATCGGCGAATGTCATCAAGCGCGAATTGAGAGCGCCGGCGGAGGGAGTCAGCGTCGATTTGCATGTCGTCCGGGTCGCCCCCAGGCTCGGCATCGCATCGGGAACCAATGCAGATAAAATAGAAAAACAGTTGATGGACGTCATTCCCGAAAAATATTGGAGTGAGACAGGAATGGCTATGTCCTTTCTCGGAAGGGAAACATGCCGGCCGACCAATCCCAACTGCCCCGCCTGCGTCATGAATAAAGTGTGTGCCTACTACAAGGCCCTGAAAAAATAGGTTCATCTTTCCGGCAAAGCATTCTTCTCCGTTAAAGCTCCTTGTTTTCCGCAGTGAAGTTTTGTAAATTTCTCCTGGAGCCACGCTCAGCAGTTCCCTGAAGTTTCACGCCACGAATCTCAATTCAAAGCCGGTTTTTTCATGCGACTTTCGAAAGCCTTCATTCCTACGCAGAAGGAAATGCCCGCAGACGCGACCATCCCAAGCCACCAACTCATGTTGCGGGCCGGCTTGATGCGTCAGCTCACGGCGGGTGTCTATGCGTATCTTCCGCTGGGATACCGCGCCATGCTCAAGGCAATGCAGATTCTGAGGGAAGAAATGAACGCCATTGGCGGCCAGGAATTCTTCCTGCCCGCTCTGAACCCCGAAGCGCTCTGGATCCAAACGGGCCGGCGCAACGTCCCGAATTTCATCCTCAGCATTAAAGAGAGGGATCTCGTGCTCGCACCGACGCACGAAGAAGTCATAGCATGGATCGGCGGAATGCATATTCAGTCTTACAAAGATCTGCCACAGATTTGGTATCAAATTCAGACGAAATTTCGGAATGAACCGCGCCCACGGTCGGGTGTGCTTCGTGGGCGACAGTTCATTATGAAAGATTCCTACAGCCTCGACCGCTCGTTTGAAGACCTGGACAAGAGCTACGAAGACCATGCTGAAGCATACAGGAAGATTTTTGCCAGGTGCGGGTTGAAGTTCTTTGAGGTCAAAGCGTCCAGCGGCGCAATGGGAGGTTCGGGTTCGCAGGAATTCATGGTGGAATCAGAATCGGGCGAAGACACGGTTGCGCTGTGCGAAAAATGCCACTACGCCGCAAATATGGAAATTGCCTCTTCGAATGTCTCACCCATCGGCCGCTTACACGACGGGGAGCGCGTTGAAGAAATTCATACGCCGAATGTGCGAACCATCGACCAGCTAGCGGCATTCTTAAAAGTAGATCAATCTCGCCTCGCGAAATCGCTTGTCTATCGCCACGACGGAAAGCCGCTCCTGATACTCATGGTCGGCAACGATCGGCTGAATGAATCGAAGCTTGTTGCGGCTCTGGGAGGGGGCGAGCTTGAGCCGATCGAGGCCGGACAATTGGAGGCTTTGACAGGAGCCGACGGAGGCTCCATTGGACCGGTAGGTCTCAAGGGATTCAGGATTATTGCAGACAAGCGGTTGGAAGGGGCGAATAATCTCATCAGCGGCGCCAACCGTAACGACTATCACCTTGCGAATATCGACCTCCAGAGAGACGTTGCCGTGGATGGATATTTCGATTTGCGCACGATTGAGGACGGAGAACCATGTCCTCAATGCGGCTCAAGGATAAAAATTTCACACGCTATTGAGCTCGGCCATATCTTCAAGCTGGGGACAAAATATGCGGAGGCTCTCAACGTCTCCTACCTGGACGAGAACGGGGAGAAAAAGCCGGTAGTCATGGGAAGCTACGGCATCGGTGTTGAGCGCATAATCGCCTGTCACATCGAACAGAGCAGGGATGAACACGGGATTATCTGGGACAAAGCGCTCGCCCCTTATGCAGTGCATATCGTTGCCGTGAGCATGAACAACAAAGATATTGTCCTTATTTCCAATCAGCTGTACAACAAGTTCAGCGATGAGGGAGTCGAGGTATTATTCGACGACCGACCCAACGTCAGTCCGGGTTTCAAATTCAAAGATGCGGACCTCCTCGGTATGCCATTTCAGATCATTGTAGGTGAAAAGGGATTGAAGAACCATCAGGTGGAGGTCAAGCGCCGCAAGACGGGAGATCGGAGGCTTGTGCCTGTCGGTGATGTTGTTAAGGATGTAAAGAAAATGCTTCATGAATAGCGCCATGCAGGATCCCGCTCCGCTGGTCGTAGCGGGAAAGAAAAAATCCAGCCGGGAAGTGTTGGTGGTCGTCAACCCGTGGGACAAAACTGTCGTTGGCAGGGTGTCGCTCGCGTCGGAGTCGGTTGCAGACGAAGCTGTACAACAAACGTTGAAGGGGTTTGAACTGACAAAGAAGCTTGCGAGCTTCGAGCGGGCGGAGGTCCTTTCCTACATCTCAAGCCGCATCAAAGAGCAAAGGGAAGAATTTGCACAGCTCCTGACCGCGGAAGTCGGGAAGCCGATTCAATGGTCTCGTGTGGAGGTCGACCGCGCGGTGGCTACGTTCCAGATTGCGTCCGAAGAAGCAAAACGCATGGCTGGAGAATTCCTGCCGCTGGACTTGAATGCGAGCACGAGGGGCAGGTTCGGGATCGTGCGGAGGTATCCTCTTGGCATTATCCTTTGCATCGCGCCGTTCAACTACCCGCTGAACCTTGTGGCGCACAAAGTAGCTCCCGCCATCGCTTCCGGGAACGCTTTCATTCTCAAACCTCCGCCGCAAGCCCCGCTCACGAGCCTGAAGCTCGGGGACATTATTGAAGCATCAGGATTCCCGACGGAAGCGTTCAGCATCATCCCCTGCACCAACGCCGTAGCCGAGAAGCTCGTAACAGACGAACGGGTCAAGATGCTCAGCTTCACCGGAAGCAACACGGTCGGATGGCAACTCAAAACCAAGGCCGGAAAAAAGAAGGTCGTGCTGGAACTTGGCGGTAATGCCGGTGTCATCGTGGATCACTCTGCTCATACGGAAGAGGCTGTCCGCAAAAACGCGATTGGCTCTTTTCTGTTTGCGGGACAGGTCTGCATCAAGGTTCAACGGATTTTTGTGCAGGAAACGATTTACGATTCGTACAAGGAAAAATTTCTCCAAGTGTCGAAGTCCCTTAAAACTGGTGACCCGCGTGATCCCGAGACGCACGTTGGACCGCTGATCGACGACGAAGCCGCGGCACGAGTTTCCCAATGGATCTCGGAAGCAACAAACCTCGGGGCAAAGATACTCGCCGGTGGAGCTCGAAAGGAAAGAGTCGTCGAGCCGACAGTACTGGAAGACGTCCCGAAAACGGCGGATGTTTTCTGCAAGGAGATCTTCGGCCCTGTCGTTACTTTGCACAAGTTTGCGGCCATCGAAGAGGCGGTGGCTGCGGTGAACGATTCAGTCTTTGGTCTGCAGGCGGGCATTTTCTCGAACGATTATGAAAATATTCTCTACGCCTACAACAACATCGAAGCCGGCGCAGTTATCGTCAACGACAACCCCACGTTTCGCATCGACCATATGCCGTACGGCGGCATCAAAGATTCAGGGTTTGGCAGAGAAGGGTTGAGATATGCTATGGAAGAAATGACCGAGCCGAAACTGCTTGTTATGGGATGATCTCAATCTGGAATTTTCAATTTACCATCGACCATGAACCAATTTATTCATCTCCATAATCACACCCACTACAGTTTGCTGGATGGTGCATCGACCATTGCAGGGTTGGTGAGAGCCGCGGCCGAGAACGATATGCCGGCCGTCGCGATTTCTGACCATGGCGTCATGTTCGGCGCAATCGAGTTTTACAAAAAGGCCACGAAGGCCGGTGTCAAGCCCATCATCGGCTGTGAAGCTTATATCATGACCAAAGGCAACCGTCACGACAGGACTTTGCAATCCGAAAAAGGCAGCGCGGGGCAGGGAAGGGGCATTTATCACCATATCCTCCTGCTGGCCAAAAACGAAGTTGGATACAAGAACCTCATCAAACTCTGCACGCTCGGCCATACCGAAGGGTTTTATTTCAAGCCGCGGATCGATGTCGAGGTTTTGTCAAAACACAGCGACGGGATTGTCGCAACCTCGGCATGTCCGGGAGGCGTTGTAGGGGCGCATCTGGTGAACAACAACTACGATGAAGCATTGGCGTACGCCGGAATCTACAAGGATATTTTCGGCACCGATTTCTACATCGAAATTCAGAACCACGGCATGGACGTCGAGAAGCCTATTCTTGCACATGCCCCTCGCATTGCCCGGGAACTCGGCCTTAAACTTGTCGCTACCAATGACTGTCACTACATCAAGCCCGAACATGCACTGCCCCATAACATCATGCTGAATATCCCTGACGCCAGCGCGAATAACATCACGGACTACAGGGCACTCCGTTACGGCACGGACCAGCTGTTTTTTAAGTCTTCTGAAGAAATGACTCATCTGTTTAGGGATTTTCCAGAGGCCGTCGCGTCGACTCTTGAGATCGCGGATAAATGCAATTTGAACCTCGATTTCAAGAAGAACTATATGCCGAATTTTCCGATTCCGCCCGATTCAGGCGTGCATTCCTTGGAGGAGTATCTGGATAAACTTGCCAGGGCAGGAATCCGGCGACGTTACGGTGCGGCAACGGCGGAGATCGAGCAGCGTGTCGATCACGAGTTGAGCGTGATCACGAACATGGGCTATGCCGGGTATTTCCTCATCGTCCAGGATTTCATTAGTGAAGCCCGGAGTATGGGCGTCCGTGTTGGACCGGGCAGAGGAAGCGCGGCGGGCAGCATCGTCTCCTATGCGCTGGGCATTACGGACGTCGACCCGCTACAGTACGGACTGCTGTTCGAGCGATTCCTCAACCCTGATCGCGTCAGTATGCCGGACATCGATATCGACTTTGCAGACGACAAGCGCGACAAAGTCATCGACTACGTGAAAAAGAAGTACGGCGAGAATTCCGTCGCACAAATTGTGACCTTCGGGACGCTTTCTTCCCGGGCGGTTCTCAAGGATGTGGGCAGAGTACTGGGCATTCCCCTCGGCACCATCGACTCGATTACAAAGCAAATCCCCGTCTTCCAGGGAAAAGTCACGCATTTAGCAGAGGCGTTGGAAACTATTCCGGAGCTTCGATGGGTCAAAGAAAGCACGGACGAAAAAATACGCCTTCTGGTCGACACAGCCATCGCGCTCGAAGGCATGAACCGGAATGTATCCACCCACGCGGCAGGGGTCGTCATTGCCCCGGGCGACATCAGTGACTACGTGCCGATGTACAAGACTCCCCAGACCGAGCTGATGACGCAGTATAATATGAAGGATCTGGAGGACGCCGGATTGCTGAAGATGGATTTTCTGGGTTTGCGCACATTAACGGTAATTGAAGATACCCTCGAAATCATTCGTTCGGACCATCGGGAAACGATCGACCTGAACGGGCTGCCGCACCCGGACGCAAAGACGCTTGAAATGTTTTCGCGGGGCCAGACTGTCGCTATCTTTCAGTTTGAAAGTTCCGGTATGCAGGATTATTTGCGGAAGCTGAAGCCGTCTTCCATTAACGACCTGGTGGCAATGAATGCCCTGTACCGTCCCGGGCCGATGGAGAATATCCCTGATTTCATCGACCGCAAGCACGGCCGTCAGCAAATCTCGTATCTCCACCCAAAACTTGAGCCGATCCTAAACGAGACGTACGGGATTATCGTGTATCAGGAACAAGTTATCAGGATTGCGAGTGAGATCGGGGGAATGTCGCTCGCCCAGGCGGACTTGTTGCGCCGCGCCATGGGAAAAAAAGACAAGTCGCTGATGGCCGAGCAAAAGAAAAAATTCATCGAAGGGGCCTCGCAGAACGGCATTGACAGGAGAATTGCAGGCGAAATCTTCGACCTCATCGAGAAATTCGCATCCTACGGGTTTAACAAATCTCACAGCGTCGCCTATTCAGTCCTCGCGTATCAGACAGCGTATCTCAAGGCTCATTATCCGGCAGAGTATATGGCTGCAACGTTGTCGAGCGAAATGCAGGACACCGACAAGATCGTCTTGCTCATTGACGAATGTCGCAAGCTCGGCATCCAGGTACTGCCTCCTGACATGAATGAAAGCGGCGTGAACTTCGTCGTCACGCCGAAAGGGATTCGCTTTGGTCTGAGCGCCATCAAGAATGTGGGAGTGAGCGCCGTGGAGAACATCGTTCGTTCCCGGAGCGAGAAGGGGCGGTTCCACGACATGTTCGATTTTTGCGCAAGCGTCGACCTGAGGCTTGTGAACAAAAAGACGATAGAAGGCCTTGTCCAAGCGGGAGTCTTCGATTCCCTTCATGACAACCGGGCACAGCTGTTTTCTAATGTCGAGGGGGCGATCGCGTTTGGCCAGAACGAGCAGGAACATTCGGGGCGCGGGCAATCGAACCTTTTCGAGGGAACGACCGCCAAGGTGCACGCAAAGCCCACGTTGCGCCCGTCGGACCAATGGACCGAAACGGAAAAACTGTCCCGCGAAAAATCCGTTTTGGGATTCTACGTTACCGGTCACCCGCTTATGAAATATGCAGATGAGATCGAGGCCTTTGCCAGCGCAAAGCTCGGCGCGCCTGAAACTGCGCGGCCGAACAGCACCGTGAAAGTCTGTGGGATTGTCTCCGAGGTCAAACGCAAGATCGACAAGCGCGGAAATACCATGGCCTTTGTGACCATTGAAGACTTTACGGGAAAAGCAGAGTGCATAGTTTTTTCTGACCCTTTCCAGAAATACTCGCAGCTTCTTCATAGCGGCTCCATCGTCATGGTTGTGGGAAGGAACGACGGGACTGAAGAAGCCATCAAAGTCATCGTCAATGAAGTGATAGCGATCGACAAGGTGCGGGAACGGTTTGTCAAGAGTGTTCTGCTGAACGTCAACCTTGATGTCGTCAGCGAAGGAACTATTGTCGAACTCGCGAAGTTGTTGGAACAGCACCAGGGAAAATGTCAATGCTACCTGAACGTCACGGGTGGAGATTTAAGCAAGAATTTGGTATATTTAACAAGAAAGTATGTCGTAGAGCCGAATCAGCAATTCATGACAGCCGCCAAACGCCTCCTCGGTCCGGCCGCCGTCAGGTTGCAGGCATAGACAGAACAGGAGAACGAATGAAACCGGTAGAAGTCACGGATACGAATTTTCAAACTGAGGTGCTGAACTCGCAAACGCCTGTGCTCGTGGATTTCTGGGCGGAGTGGTGCGGTCCTTGCAAAATGATTGCGCCCGTCGTCGAAGAGCTGGCGCGGGAGTACGACGGCAAGCTGAAGGTCGGCAAAGTGGATGTTGACTCTAACCAGCAGGTATCCATGCAATTCGGTGTGCGCAGCATCCCCACGCTGCTGATTTTCAAGGCGGGGAAGGTGGTCGACCAGGTTATCGGAGCGGTTCCCAAGAGACTGCTCGCCGAGAAGATTGCAAAGCACCTTAACTGAATTTTGTAAATACGGAATGCGAGAATGCCGACACGTTCGGCTTCTCGCATTTTTGTTTTCGGACGATCGAAGGAACCTCCCGTGACATACAAAAAACGAACTCACACGTGTGGAGAATTGAGGAAGAGCGAGGTAGGGAAGACTGCAACGCTGACCGGCTGGGTCGATTCACGACGTGACCTCGGCGGCGTCATTTTCATCGACCTGCGTGACCGGTACGGTAAAACGCAGGTGGTTTTTGCACCGCAACATAATGCCGAAGCACACTCATCCGCGGACGTGCTTCGCTCAGAGTTTGTCCTTTCTGTCACCGGCAAAGTTGCACCGCGGCCTGCAGGAACGGAAAACCCGGATTTGCCGACGGGCGAAATCGATATTGAAGCGACAGAGCTTAATGTTTTGAACAAGGCGGAGACGCCGCCCTTTCAAATCGAGGAAGAGTCCGAGGCATCAGAAGACATCAGACTGAAATACCGCTATTTGGACCTTCGCCGGCCAAACATGCAGAGAAACCTCCTGATGCGTCATAAAACATATCAGGCCGTTCGCTCGTTTTACGACAGAAACGGCTTTGTGGAAATCGAAACGCCGATTTTGATGAAAAGCACTCCCGAAGGCGCCAGAGACTATCTCGTTCCAAGCCGGATTCATCGCGGCAAATTCTTTGCGTTGCCCCAGTCGCCCCAAACGTACAAGCAAATTCTCATGGTGTCCGGGTTCGACCGATATTTCCAGATCGTTAAATGCTTTCGAGATGAAGACTTTCGCGCGGACCGTCAGGCGGAATTTACGCAGATCGACGTCGAAATGTCGTTCGTCGACGAGGCCGATGTGATCGCAATGACGGAAGGCTGCATAGCTGACGTGTTTGACAAAGTCATGGGCACAAAAATCACCGCGCCGTTCCCGCGTATGAGTTATCGGGAAGCCATGGAAACCTACGGCAGCGACAAGCCGAATACAGGGTTTGGCCTCAAGATAAAAGATTGTTCTTCCGTTGTGGCAACAAGCAGCTTCCGGGTGTTCAGCGACGCGGTCAAGAAGGGCGGCGTTGTTGCGGGCATTTGTATTCCGGGATTGGTCAACTACACGCGTAACCAGCTTGACGGCCTGACAGACTATGTGAAGTCCATCGGCGCGGGGGGACTTGTGTACATGAAAATGCATGTCGAAAAAATCGAGAATTCCGTCGAAAAATTTGTTTCCGCCGACGAAAGTGCAAAAATTGCTGCAGCGGTCGGCGCCCAAGCAGGAGATCTCGTCCTTATCATTTCTGGGGCATGGCAAAAGGCCTTGACAATCCTCGGATCATTGAGGCTGGAAATGGCGAACCGGCTCAAACTTGTCACCGAGAGTAGCTGGAATTTTCTGTGGGTGCTGGATTTCCCGCTGCTCGAGTTCAGCGAAGAGGAAAAGAGATTCGTCTCCGTGCACCATCCCTTTACCTCTCCCAAAGAGGAAGATGTTTCGTTGATCGAGAAGGATCCCTCGAAGGTGCGGGCCCGTGCCTATGACCTGGTGTTGAACGGGACCGAGATTGCGGGCGGAAGTATAAGGATCCATCATAAGGAGCTGCAGAGCAAGGTGTTTTCGTTGTTGGGAATCGCCGATGAAGAGGCGAAGAAAAAATTCGGTTTCTTGCTTGAAGCCTTCAAATACGGAGCGCCCCCGCACGGCGGCATCGCCTACGGTTTTGACCGACTCGTGATGATGATGGCCGGCGAAGACTCGATCCGTGATGTCATCGCATTCCCAAAGACCAGCAGCGCCATGTCTCTGATGGATGATTCTCCGTCGGAGGTGGCCAAAAAACAACTTGATGAGCTGCACATTCGCATCGTATGAGGAAGGATTGTTTCATCCTGCCGGTCGCCCTCGTGATAACAGCTTCAGCAGTCCGAAGTTATGGACAGGAACCAGACTCAGCGTTAACCGCTGTAGGTGAGGAAGAGACGACCAAGAAGCATTCCATAGAGTTTGGACTCAATACGCTTGGAGCGGGAGTCGAGTATCGCTACGAGGTCATTCCGTTTGTCAGCACGGACGTTGTTTTTGCAGCGGGACCGCCGGGGATCGGCGTCGGTCTATCGCTCGTCCCACTGACCTATGTTTTCGCGCAGGGAGTCTATGGTGCGTCTTCGTATCAGGAGGTCGCAACCGTCGATGGTCCGGCCGAGTTCAGGCCCGATTTTGCATACGCGTGGAGGGCGGGGGTCCATGTTCCTCTGAACCCGAAGCGCGGTTCGTTTTTTCTCGTTCTTTCGGGCGGAGATGTGTGGCTTGTTCAAAATGAGTATTGTTCCAACTGCGGCGGCTTTCTTACTGGACCGCCTCCGGCCGCACCGGAATACAGGAAGGAAACAAAACACTTTCAAGTGTATGGTTTCGGATTGGTGTATAAGTTCTAGGAAACAATTGTGAAGGATAGGGTTCGCATAGCCTCAGGGCAGGGGTTCTGGGGCGATCTGTTAACGGCGCCGGTTGACCAGGTGACGAAAGGACCCATCGACTATATGATGATGGATTATCTCGCCGAAGTGACGATGTCTATCATGCAAAAACAAAAACGGAAGGACCCGAGACTCGGTTACGCCAAAGACCTTGTTGAGTTAATGGAGCGAATCCTTCCAGTGTGTGTTGAAAAGAACATCAGGATTATCACTAACGGGGGAGGCGTGAATCCGGTTTCATGCAGCGAGGCGATCCTGGAGACGGGGAAGAAGCTCGGAATCAAGAAATTCAAGATTGGCGTCGTTGTTGGCGACGATATTCTGGACCGGATTGATGAGCTCCGAAAACAGGGAATTGACCTGAAGAACATGGAAACGGGCGAGAGCGTGGACACGGTTCGTGAAAGACTACAAAGTGCGAACGCGTATTTCGGCGCATGGCCCGTCGTGGAGGCGCTGAAGCAGGGTGCTCACATGGTGATTACCGGAAGGACGACCGACACCGGTCTGACGCTCGCGCCCATGATCCACGAGTTCGACTGGAAACAGGATGAGTGGGACAAACTTGCGGGTGGCACAGTGGCCGGACATATTCTCGAATGTGGCGGCCAGGCCAGCGGCGGGAACTTTTCGGCTGACTGGAAAGCCGTTCCCGATCTGGCTCACATCGGATTCCCTATTGCTGAAGCATATCCAAATGGCGACATCGTCATCACCAAACACGAGAACACCGGCGGCCTCGTCACCGTGCAAAGTGTCAAGGAACAATTGGTCTATGAAATCGGAGACCCAAGGCAGTACATCACACCGGATTGCATTGCTGATTTTACGACCATTCAGATTGAACAAATTGGCAAAGATCGTGTGAAGGTTTCGCGGGTGGAAGGGAGACCCGCAACTGAATTCTACAAAGTGTCCATGTCCTACCTGGATGGATACACCGCTTTCGGCAATCTCACATACTCGTGGCCTGACGCACTGGAGAAAGCCAGAAAAGCGGATGAAGTCCTGAGAAGCAGGCTTGCAGATTTGAGCCTGAAGTTCGAAGAAATTCGCACCGAGTACCTTGGATACAATTCGTCTCACGGCTCGATCGCGCCGGAACTAAAAGAGGCAAACGAAGTCGTTTTGCGTGTGGGAGTGCGAAGCCAGGACTATAAAGCTGTTGAGCGCTTCGGGAAGGAAATAGCGCCCCTCGTTCTCACGGGCCCTCCTTCTGTGACTGGTTTTGGCGGTGGGAGGCCGAAGCCGAGCGAAGTCATATCGTACTGGCCCGCGCTCATACCAAAAAGCCTCGTGAAACCAGAAGTGGTTATTAAAGAGATTGGGTGATGAAGGTCCGGCTTCTCGACATCTGCCACGGCCGCTCGGGCGACAAAGGAGACACGGCAAACATCGGCCTCATCGCGCGGAAGAAAGAGTTTTATCCGATCATCGAGAAATACGTGACCGCTGAAAAAGTGCAGAGCCACTTTGAAGGAATCGCGCTCGGCAAGGTGGAGCGCTACGAGCTGCCGAATCTCTGGGCGCTTAACTTCTTGCTGCATAACGCTCTTGGCGGAGGAGGAACGAAATCGCTGAAAAATGATGCACAGGGAAAAACACTCGCCGCGGCGCTGCTGAAGATGGAAATCGAAATTGTTGAAAGGATTGAATTGTGAATATCAGAACACGGAATGAAGAATGTCGAAGGACAGGAACTCGGCCAGGAGATTCAACCCTGACGCTCAGGATTCTCTCCGTCATTTAATTATCGTGAGGCTCAATCGCGAAGGGATTTTGTTCATAAGCTCAAGATTGTCTTGAAAGAACTTCGTGAAACAATGAAATCTTTAAGACTGATTTTTCGTCTCAATTTATAGGCGGAGGAAAAAGTCAACCTTATGATCAAAAAATCAAATGAGTTAATATCGATTTTCGTAAAAAGTGTGGATACGGCAAAAAGGAGAATCAAAAAATAGAACGTGATTGTCATTGGAT
>JACQPT010000103.1 GCA_016207415.1 Ignavibacteriales bacterium | reverse complement strand
TTGGGCGCAGGGGGCCGGAGGTTCGAATCCTCTCACCCCGACGGAAATTGATTCTCTCGAGGTGGTGGTTCTGAGCTGAAAGCTCATCCGCCAAAAAGATCGGCGGACAAGTCCGCCTCCGACGGAGAATCCAGTGACCCCGACCCCATAAACGAACTCGGTTTCGGGCTCTTCCAAAGTTGGAAAACAGCTCGACTGACAGGGCAGGCGACAGTCTGAGTTCGGGCCGTTTGATCGTTTCCCTTCGCCTTGCCTTTCCAGAAACATATTGATAAGTTCTCTTCGTTTTAATTGCGCCTCCACCTATGAGCTCTTCAGACAAGAAAAAAAAGCTCCTCGTCGTCGACGATGAAGAACTTGTTCGTAAGATGGTGACGCTATGGTTTGAGCGTGAAGGTTTTTCCGTTATCAGCGCCGAAAACGGCACTGAGGGCCTCCGGTTAGCTATACAGGAAAAACCGGACGTCGTCCTTCTCGACATTATGATGCCCGGTCTCCACGGCTTCGAAGTCTGCAAACGGATCCGCGAACAATCATCCCTCGCACAAACTATCATTATTATGACGTCTGCACGTTCCTTCAAACCCGATCTCGATAAAGCAAAGGAACTCGGCGCAAACGACTACGTTATAAAACCCTCTGATTCAGCCAACCTCCTCAATACCGTCAACAAACACCTTGCAAAGGCAGTCAGGCCCTGATGATCAAAGTAACGTTTTGGGGGACTCGAGGGTCGATTGCCACTCCGGGTAGGAAAACGGCACGCTATGGCGGCAACACTTCCTGCGTCGAACTCAGGGCGGCGGGACAGGTTTTCGTCTTTGACGCTGGAACCGGAATTCGGGAATTGGGGCTCCGGCTTGAACAAGAATTCAAGTCAAAGCCACTCACTCTCCATCTTTTCGTAAGTCATACTCACTGGGACCATATCCAGGGATTCCCATTCTTTCTTCCCGCCTATCATGAAAAGAACCAGATTTTTGTCTACGGGCCGGCGGGAAGGGACAAATCCCTCGATGAGATCCTGAGAATTCAGATGGACTCGGATTATTTTCCCGTAGAGCTTGGGGACATGAAAGCAAAAATCTCCGTTAACGAGATCCGCGATCGTTTCTCAATTGAAGGCGTCACGGTGGAGCCGTTTTATTTGAACCACCCTGCCATGACATTCGCCTATCGATTGTCCGACAGAAAACAAACGGTTATCTACGCGACGGACAATGAGCCATACCGCTACTCCCTGCACCAGCGGCCGAATGCTTCGCTCGACAAATCTGACTTCCCCGATTACCTCGACCAGAAATTTGTCGAATTCCTTGCCAACGCGGACCTTCTCATTGGAGAAGCGCAGTACACGATAAAGGAATACCAAACGAAGAAAGGTTGGGGGCATTCCCCAATAGAATCCCTGGTCGAATTCGCCTGGCGGGCGCGCGTGAAAAAACTCGCCCTCTTCCATCACGACCCCTTACACGACGACAAGGCCGTCGACAAGATGGTGAAGCATGCACAACGACTCGCCCGCGTCCGGGGAGGAAACATGAAATGCGTCGGGGCGTTTGAAGGGATGAAAATCGTCGTCGGGAAAGCTGACAGAAAAAGAAAGAGTTAGAATCTCATTTCGTCCGTTAGGGCTTTCCCCTTTCTCGCCATCCAGACTGACTCATTTCGAACGCGAGGAGAGGTTTTTGACCTCCGTCAGGATATGATGTACCTCATGCACGTCGCTGGCCGCAAGGAGGCGGCCAAACACGCGGTCGTTGTTGACATTGAGGGCAATGAGCCTGAGAACTTCCAAGTATTCCTTCTCATTCCCGCCGGTGGCCACCATGAAGACCGTGTGAACTTTTTCCGAAGCCTCGGTGCCGTACGCGATAGGCTCCTTGAGTCGCGCGAAAATGACCACCACTTTCGAGTTTGACCCGCCGGATCGAGCGTGAGGGACGGCCACCCCTTTGCCAATGATGGTGGGGGCTTCTTCTTCGCGCTCCACGATATTCATCAGAAACTCCAGCTTGTTCCGAACAACGCCCGCTTTGCTGGCTTGGACCGCCATCTTCTGAAAAAGTTCGTCGCGATGCCCGGACTGAACATTGAGCATAATCAGTTTCTCGGAGACGTAACTCGCGAGGTGTGTGTGCTCGATATTGTCTTTCGTCAGCGCAAGAGCGTACTCGATTGCTTCGTCAATCGTGTTCATGAAATTGCCGATCCCGATTCTCTGGGTCACGCCGAGGTCGTAGAGAACCTTGCGAACCTTGTTACGCATGCCGACAATCAAGAGCCTCTTCTTGTCCTGATGAAGCCTCTCGACGATATCCTCGAGGACGACAGCGCCGGTGGTATCTACAATAGGCACGTTTTCCATGTCGAGGATCACGACTTTCACATCAAAGTTTTTTTCCAGGGCATTGACAAACCCCTTCGCCGCTCCAAAGAATAACGGTCCTTCGATGTCAAACACGACGATTTTGTTGTCACGGAGAAGCTTGAGTGTTTCCTCGCCCAGCGAGACTCCTTTGACCTCCTCGAGGAGTTTTTGATCCATTCCCAGCTCGCTCATTCGGTGAATGAAAAGGAATGCAGCCATGACCATGCCAACTTCCACGGCGGTGATGAGGTCGGTGAAGACGGTGATCAAGGTTGTCGCGAGCATGACTGCGGCATCGGCAGCAGGTGTTCTCGGCAGGAGCTTGATGGGCTCAAGTTCCAGCATGCCCACCGCAGTCATCATCAACACTCCCGCCAACGCCGCGAGCGGGATTGCCGCAGCAAAGTCATTGAGCAACAACATCACAAAAACGAGGACCAGACCATGAATAATGCCGGACAGCCTCGTTTTTGCTCCAGCACGAATGTTCACCATTGTTCTGACAATCGCCCCTGTGCCGGCCACCCCACCAAAAAAAGGTGCCGCAAAATTGCCAATCCCCTGGCCGATGAGCTCCTTGTTGCTGTTGTGCCGCGTGTTCGCAGCGTTGTCAGCGACCACAGACGTCAGCAACGTTTCAATGGCGCCGAGAAGAGAAATGGTAAATCCGGCGGGGAGTACGCTCTTCCACGTTTCCCAGGAGATGGCGGGAAATCTCGGAGCCTGGAAAGAAGAGGGAATGTTGCCAATCACCTGAATCGCGGAGGCAATGGAAAACATCCCCGATTCTCCGTTCCCGGTCGTCATTCGAAAAAATTCCGTCGAGCCAAAAAAATACGCTGCAAGAGTCCCGGCCACAAGCCCGATAAGAGATTTTGGCAGATTCTTGTTGAGCCTGGAGCTCAGGTAGATGGTGGCCATTGTTATGAACGCAATGACTGGTGCTGTTCCAAAGGTTTTAAACTGCTGCATGAAGATCAGGATCGCTATCCCGTTCGTGAACCCGACTGTGACGGGATAAGGAACCATGTGGACATATTTTCCGATCTTGAGGAGGCCGTAGCCTATTTGAAAAACTCCAGCCACGACGCATGCAGCCAAAAGAGCTTCCGCCCCTCCGTGTTGCATGTAGACTGTCGTGAGGATTACCGTCATTCCTCCCGTCGGCCCAGTGATTTGTTGCGAGGTTCCGCCAAAAAGTGCTGCGAGAATCCCAGTAAAGATGGCTCCGTAAAGCCCCGCGACGGCACCGCGCGGGTCGCCGTTAAAAGCGAGGATCCCAAAACCAAGCGCCAGTGGCAGTGCAACAATTGCTGATGTCACGCCGCCGATAATATCTCCCCGAAGGTGTTGCAGGGAGAAACGGAAATTCTCAGCAAAGCTATAATCTTTCAAGTAGTCCTTGATGTCAATCCTGAAGTTGCGTGTCAACGTGTTCATCAACCGATTTTGTTTTTCTGTTTGGTCTTTCGGGTCGAATTTGTGAGGAAGCATGCCAATATACACAAACATGGCTGAAAACACGATAAGGCCGTACTCCCTTCATATCAAAACCGTTGTATCTACCGTCTTTGCACCTTATCTTCAACGGAGTTTTCAACAACCTCCTCATGGCCGACATAAAAATTGGAACGACGGTCTCACGCAACGACCTTTCAGCCATTCTGACAATTTTTCGTCTCATGCCCGAGCAGGGAAACAAGTTCCCTTCTTACAACGCAGGTCAATACATAGCTCTGAGGCGAGAAGATTGTCGGCTGACAAAACGTCTTGTTGGTGAAGACGGAGCCATTCGCTTTGTTCCCGACCTCGACGAACAGGGCAATCAAAAACGCGGACCTGTAACTCACTCGTATTCCATTTCATCAGCGCCATTTGAAACAGCGGAGAAGGGATGGTTAGAGTTTTATGTCATACTCGAACGGGACGAGTCGGGGAACCCTGGCAGACTGACAGAATCATTGTTCAGAATGGATGCCGAGAAAGACAACAAGGTTACTTACTTTTACAAGATTACAGGAGATTTTACTCTGGAGAAACGGGCCGCAGGTTTCAAGAACATCGTACTTGTCGGCACCGGAAGTGGGCTAGCACCATTCGCTTCGATGATTAAACAACTTCACCACGACGCACTCCATGGACAATCGACGGATGCGCGAGTGACGCTCTTTCATGCTAATCGAGGCCTCCATGAACTCGGTTACCATCGCGAATTGACGGAGATCGAGGCTGCACAAAAATTCGATTTTCTTTATGTCCCCTCGGTGAGCCGTCCGTCAAAGGAAGATTATGCCAACCCGAAATTCGGGAAAGGCCGCGCAAACAATTTGCTGAGGTCTGTGTTCCACATGTCGTTGAAGGAGGAGCAGGACCTTCAGCTCCTCGCAGCCCAACGCCAGGAAACAACTCAGGCAAAAAAAGTAGTGGAGAGAACTGTGAGACCCGTGCTTCCGCGGCATATTTCTCACGACCGGTTACTCGCCAGGATGAAGCCGGAAAAAACCGTTATCCTCACGTGCGGAAACCCTCTCTCAATGGACGACATCAATTACATTGCGGTTGCGAACAAGATCAAGTTCGAAAAAGAAGAGTGGTAGCAGTACTCAAGGTCCAATGGTGAAAAAATACGGAATAAACATCTTCGTAGTAGCCCTGTAGGTTCTGTACTCGTCTCCAAACCGTTCCGCGTTCTCGTTTTCCTCAATCCTCGCTGTCACCGTCAGGAGCGTCGAATTTGCAGCAGCCATGATGAAACCCGCAAGGCCAGGGTCCTTTAAGAAGATACCCCATCCCCCGATGAGAAGTGAGCTGTACATCGGATGCCTGATGAACCTGTACATCCCGGTTGTCACTAATGTCGTGGTGTTTTCAAACCCAAGGTTCGTTGAGCCGTCCGTGACTCTGGTTGGTTTTCCCTCTCGATAAAAAAACCAGAAAGCGTGGATCGCAAGAGAAAGCGAGATGATCAGCAATGTCCATGAAAGCATCTGATTGGCAGAAAACGGCCTGTCAAACCAGACGTTGGCGTTGAGAAGAATCAGCACGAGGATTGACTCAAAGGAGAAGAAGCGCCAGAAGCCGTGTGTACGTGGATTCCACAGAGACCTGCGCGAGAGGTAGGCTAGCGCCAAGGACACACCGAGGAAAACCGCTACATCTGTCATTCTTACGTTTTCAAAGCGGCAAAGACTCTCTGGACAACCTTTTTGGCTGCGGCAATATGCTCCGCTGTCGTGCCACAACATCCGCCGATGAGCTCCACACCAAGTGAAAGCATGTCTTTAACGAATTCAGCGTATTGTTCAGGGTTTTCGGGGTAAAAAATTGTCTTTTCTTTGAACGTCGGAATGCCGGCGTTCGGCTGGACGAGGACGGGCACTTTTGCAGCACTCTTCATCTCTTTCGCCACGGCTCGCATCACGTCAAAGCCTCGCCCACAGTTTGAACCCACAATGGTGGCACCCATTCTCTCAAGTGTCTGTACCACTTGCGACGGCGACTCGCCAAAAGGTGTACGAGGGCCTTCGGGCGTTGGCTCAAACGTCATAGTCACGGCAATCGTCTTTGCTCCCTCGTACCGACCGGCCTCCAATGCGAGAAGCGCTTCTTCCAGGGACATCATCGTCTCAATCGCTATGAGATGAACACCGGCGTCGAGCAACAACCGTATTTGTTCCTGGAAAATCCTCCTTGCTTCGTCCTTCGAGATGTCACCATAGGGTTCAATGAGGGCTCCGAGCGGACCAACCGAGCCAGCGACGAGCGCATTCCCGTTTGCCGCCGAGAGCGCAAGATCAGCGGCAGTCGAGTTGATTTCCTTCAGTTTGTTTTCGAGCCCTGAAGCCTCCAGCCTTTTTCTGTTTGCCCCGAACGTGTTGGTTTCGACGATCATTGATCCGGCCGAGATGTACTCCAGATGGATTTTCTCGACCATGGGAGCATTCGACAGGTTCCATGATTCCGGTGATAAGCCCGTCTCGAGACCACGCCGCTGATACTCTGTTCCGTTTGCCCCGTCAAAAAGAATCGCCGTTTTTTCTTTCAAGAGTTCAGCCACGTTCATGTTCCACTCCGACTTTTTTCAAGATAGACTTCACAAGTTCCACAGCTTCGGCGGCGTTCCTCGCGTATCCTGCGGCACCGATCTCGCCTGCAAAGCGATGGGTTACCGGAGCTCCTCCCACTATCACAGGAACCCTGATATCCCTTGCTGATAGCGAATCGATGACGACTTTCATGTAGAGCATCGTTGTCGTCAGGAGGGCGGACAACCCGATAATGTCCGGCTTGTATTGTTCGCAGGTTTGAATGAATTCCTCGGCAGAGCGGCCAACACCGATATCGACCACGTCGTAGCCGGCCCCCCGCAGCATGATCGCAACCAGGTTTTTTCCGATGTCGTGGACGTCGCCCTTTACCGTCCCGAGCAGGATTTTCCCTTTTGCGCGGTAAGAACTCCTCACAAGAAGAGGTTCGAGAACCACCATCGACGTTTTCATCGCGCGGGCAGATACCAGCACTTGAGGCAGGAAAATCACTCCGTCCTTGAAGTTCTTTCCGACAACCTGCATGCCTGTCATGAGACCCAGATCGATCACGGTTTTCGGATCCATACCGTCGCCGATCAGCTCCTGCGTGATTTCTTCAGTGAGAAGATGCTTGCCTTGAATGAGAGCTTCGCTCAGTTGTTGGAGTTTTTCGTTCATCCCCATTTTTCGACGGCCTCCCTGAGAAGTAAAAGTCTTTCTCCTTCGACGTAGGGCGCAACGGAGCAAGCCGTGCTGAGAATATAGCCGCCATCTTTCTTTCCAATCTGAATTCTCTTCCTGGCATCCTCCATAATCTCGGGCTTCGTTTTGAAAAGAAGCGTATTGACCGAATCAATATTGCCTTTGATAAACCCGCGCCCTTTCGTTCGGCGTTTAGCCTCTGCCAGTTCGACATTGCCGAGGGGAGGGGGATCCAGACATTCAATCCCGCTCACGCCCGCATCAAACATCAACTCGAGCCGGTCACCGATGACTCCACAGGTATGGGTGTACACATGAATTCCCCGGCTTCGAACGCGTTCTGCAATGGCCTGCTCGTAGGGCAGCACAAAATTCTTGTAGAAATCCATCGAGATAAAACTAGCTCCCGCAAAAGGCGACGAAATCTTTATGGCATCAACTCCCACGTCGCACATCTGAGCTGCAAGGTTGACAAGAAGGCCCGTAAAGTGGTCAAGGATCATTTTTGCTTTCCCGGGGTCATCGATCAATCCCATAAGGGCCTCCTCGTGGCCAAAAAGGTCCAGGTAATAATCAAAGGGAGAGGTTATTTCTCCATGGAGAGAAAAGTGTCCCTTCATTGCTCTCTTCACTAGGTAAAAAACATCAAACTTGTGTGACGGATCGATTTGAAAATGGAGTCCTTGAGATACGGGGATGTAGTTGAGTTCCGCAGGCAAATACGCGTCGACAAGAGAGGATATCGAGTGCCGCGAGTGGTGATCCGCCAACTGTTGAGGGAGGTCGTGCAAAGGGTGAATCCATTGATCTCCGTTCTTCCACGTCACTTCCTCTCCTTCCTGCGTGCGTCGGATTCTCAAAACATTGTCTCTCCAATGGGGGTTGTGTCCGTGCAGACTTACCAGGATTCCGTCGAAATCATACCTCTTGCGCAAATCCAACAGCCCTTGAGCAAAAACGCCTGCATCGTACCAGAATTCCACAGGCGAGACACCGAGCTGCAGCTGCATGTGGCCAATGCTCAACTGGCACATCACCGGGACTCGATCGGGGATCCCCTGATCCATGGCACATCGGATTCTTTCCCTTGGGGTCATTCTTGAGTTCCTACAGAGAAAGCGATTCGTTTCCCGACCGCCAAGGCAGAACCCTTCTGGGCAATGTTGTTTCTATCCATTCGGGAGCAAGTGAAATTTCTTCCAGTCAAGAACAAACAAGACTCCTGAGATGATCGGCGGAAGCGCCATCGTCAGAAGAACAAAAACAACCGTCGAAGACGCCATTCCTCGAAAAATCATTGGATAGACGATGGCAACGATGAAACCCTCGAGCATCAATGCAATTCCACCTGCCTTCTCAAAACGAAATGCAACGAGTGCAGTCAACAAGAAGGCGAATCCGGGGACAAGTATGTGCATGAAGGTTGCCAGAAAGTCGAGCTCTTCACCGAGAGCTGAAAGCAAGCCAAAAAGTGCCCAAAAAAATCCCCACAACAGGGCGAGAGCCTTTGCAAAAAGACGAAGCCAGTGGATGTGGGGTTTTACTCCTCGAGGTGTCGTCATGCGAACCTCCTCGTGAAATCTATTTGACAAGGACAAGTTTAATCACTTCTCTCTTGAAACCATTGGCTATAACGCAAAAATAAATGCCGCTGGGGAAATTTCCAGACTCCCAGGTAAGAGTATGTATTCCTTTGGGAAGCTTCGTATTCAGTAATGTTGTGATCTCCTTCCCCACAATCGTGAGAATGCGGACACCAACAAAGCCATCATCCGGCGTTTCAAATTGGATGAACGTGTTTGCATTGAAAGGATTGGGAAAATTTTGGAAGAGTCGAAAATTGCCGCGGTTCTCTCGTGCGCGCTGTTCAACGTGGGTAGCCGATCCCGGTGAGGCGAGCGATGCTATCAGGCCAACTCCAACCTGCGCAAATCTCCTGATGAGGTCTGCGTTCAAATTCCCCAGCGTGTCCGATGACCTGTGGTAGTGAGGATTTGCGTGAAAAGAGCTAGTGCTTTGCCAGGGGGGGTAGTTCTCGATGAGAAGAATTGCCGGGAAACCAGATGCCCAAAACGATGAATGATCGCTTCCTGCACCAGCCGTAAACGGCGGCTGGGCAATCGTCAGCCCGATGGAATAGAAGTCGTTCGCTTCCCTCGCAGCGTGGGCCAGCCATCCGGAATTCGAGTCGGCCTCGATGTCAGAATACAAGACGTCATGATTGTAGCCGAGCATGTCCAGGTTCACCATTCCGAGAATCTGGTCCGCGCGCTCCCTAGCCTTCGCGACGTAATGTGCGCTTCCGTGCAAAGACGCGGGATATGCCGGTCCCGATTCCTCTGCTCCAAAGGCGATGAACTTGATTGTATATTCGTTCTGGAACCCGAGGAAAGAACTCGAGAACACGCGGGCCAACTCCAGCATAGCTGCAACCCCGCTTGCATTATCATCAGCACCTGGTGCCCGGATCGTCAGCCAGCCGCCTTTCCAAGCAGAATCGCCCATCAAGCTTGCAGAACAATCTATATGGGCGCCAACAATGAATTCTTTTGAAGGATCCGTCTTACCCGGAATTGTAGCGACGACATTGAATAACGGTTTGGAGTTATACGGATTAGCGGCTTCCAAAATGAAAAACGTGTCCAGCTGCACCGAGATCGAGGGAGAAAGTGACTCAAAGACGTTCCTGACGTACGCTACCGAACTGTCATTACCCGGCGTGAAGTTCACACGGCTCCAGTATCCGCCGGCAATTTGAAGATTCATCACATGACTCGAAAGCCGTTCCTCTGACACTTCGTCAATCATGCTTCGTATGAGAGTGGCGGTCTTTTGTTGGCCCTGAACTGAGATGGTCACAGTTCCCAGGGTTATCAGCCACTTCAGAATGTTTTTTGCTCCCGACAGAACGATTTCCAGGCCATACGACCAATTCTTGCCCATGAATTCTTTCAACCTTCTTAAGCAACAATTACCAGTCTTCCTCTCTTTTGTACGGAGGCTCCGCAAATTTGCCAATCAGCGGTTTCGCGACCTTTTTGAAATCGCTGAATTTCATTCTCACGACCTTTGTATGCGAACAAGCATTGAAAACGATTTCCTCGTCTTCGGTGAGCGAATCATCGACTAGGATCGGCAAGCCATAAAGTTTACCAAAGGGCGGCATTGCGCCAAGCTCACAGTCTGGAAACAACGACTCGAGGTCCTCTTCGTGTGCAAGATGAACATTTCTTGCGCTGAACATGCGTTTGATCGCTTGCGTGTTCACCCGGTGGTCGGCGCGAAGTACCGACATCCAGAATTTTTCATCGATCCGAACCAGGATCGCTTTGGCAATCTCTCTCTCCGGCACGTGGGTCGCGACGGCGGTTTCATGCGCGGAAAAAGCAGGGAGATGTTCCATGAGTTTGTATTCGACACTGTTGTCGTCCAAATACCTCAAGAGATTTGTCATCTTAGCCATAAATTTTCTCCGATTTTAACGACACGCTTCTTCGGATAAAAGATAGCACCCTTCATATCGATTTGTATCGTGTTTGGAATGAAGTTGTGAGAATTCACCAAGGGTGCTAGCGTTGAGTTTTCGTTAGAGAAAAGATCGCCGTGTAAGGGCGTGCAATGTAGGCCGGTAGCACACATGCCTGCGGAGCAAGCATTCCGGGGATAAGATCTCATTTCAAACCTCCGTCGATCCGGACAGGAGGACAAGGATCGAGAACCTAGCTTATGTATTGGCAGTAGGGATTTGTATACAACGGGGAATCTTCTTCATGATTCGTTCTCTTTGTGCTCAGGAATTCATGGATGGCGGATGCCGCACGCTTTCCATCGCGCATTGCAAGAATCACCGTTGCACCTCCGCGTGAAAGGTCCCCTCCGGCAAAAATTCCTTCTCTGCTCGTTCGCTGGGCGTCGTCGGTGACCACTGTTCCCTTTTTGCCGATGTTGAGCCCGGGCGTAGTTGATTGAATGATGGGGTTGGGGGCTTGGCCCACTGCTTCAATCACTGTCTCCACATTGATGACAAAATTCGAGTCTGGAATCGGCATCGGCCTCCTCCTGCCGGAATCATCAGGTTCACCCAGTTCCATCCTCTGACACTCCATCCCCACGACCCAGTTGTTCGCGTCGGTCAGAATGCGGACGGGATTCGTCATAAGAAGAAACTCGATCCCCTCCTGCTCGGCGTGATGAATTTCCTCCACGCGAGCCGGCATTTCTTTTTTGGACCGGCGGTACACGAGGTAGGCTTTTTCGGCACCCAGTCGTTTTGCCGTCCGAACCGCATCCATTGCAGTGTTACCTCCCCCTATGACCGCCACGCGTTTTCCAACTCGAATGGGCGTGTCATACTCAGGAAATTTATACGCCTTCATCAAGTTCACCCTTGTGAGGAACTCGTTTGCTGAGTACACACCACTGGCGCTCTCTCCCGGAATACCCATGAAATGAGGCGTACCCGCCCCCGTTCCAAGGAACACGGCGTTGAACCCCCATTCGCCAAAAAACTCATCGATGGTCGCCGTGCGACCCACAACGAAGTTCGTAATGATTTCCACGCCGAGGGCCTTGATTCTTTCCGTTTCAAGGTCGAGGATTTTTCTCGGCAATCGGAATTCAGGGATGCCATATCGAAGGACTCCTCCGACCGCATGTAAAGCCTCAAAAATTGTGATGTTGTATCCAAGCTTCGCGAGCTCCGCGGCACAGGTCAACCCGGCAGGGCCGGAGCCGACGATTGCGATTTTCCCTTCGCGGCGGACTGCAATCTCGGGTACGGTGAAAAGCCCGTTCTCCATCTCGTAATCCGCAACAAAACGCTCAAGCTTGCCTATCGCCACAGCAGGATTCTTTTTGCCAAGCGTGCAAACGGCTTCGCATTGTTCTTCCTGAGGACAGACTCTCCCGCAGATTGCCGGGAGATAGTTCGCCTCACGAATCTTCTTCACAGCTCCGACATAATCCTTCTGTAAAATCGCCTGAATAAAGCTGCGAATGTCAATCCCCACGGGGCAACCTTCGGTGCAAACTGGATTCTTGCATTCAAGACATCTTGTCGCCTCGACCCGTGCCCGTTCCTCGTTCAGCCCAAAGGAAACTTCAAGGAAGTTCTCCTTCCTTTCACTGGCAGGCTGTTCGATGGATTCCTGTCTTGGAACCTTCATTCTCTCGGATGGTTTCAGCGGGTTCAGCAAACTCATTTTACCACTTCTTGTCTTTCCCATGTGTGAGTTTCACAGTACCTGCGGTCTGACTCGCGTTCGAAATCGCCATACGTGCGATTCCGTTTGATGAGCTCGTCGAAATCTACTTTGTGCCCGTCAAATTCCGGTCCATCGACGCAAGCAAACTTCATGGTGCCATTGACAGAAACGCGACAACCGCCGCACATACCGGTTCCGTCAACCATCACTGCGTTCAGACTAACATACGTTTTGATTCCATAGTGTTGTGTCACTTGAGAGACTGCTTTCATCATGGGCAAGGGTCCTATGGCATACACGGCGTCGAACTCGACCTGCGCATCAAGCAGATCCTTGAGCTGATGAGTGACAAGTCCTTTCCTTTTGTAGGAACCGTCGTCGGTCGTTAAGAACAGGTAGTCCGAGCACGCGCTCATTTCAGATTCAAGAATTATGAGGTCCCTGCTTCTCGCACCGATGATGGTATAAATCTTGTTCCCGTGTTCCCGGAGGGCTCTGGTGATCGGGTAGAGTTCTGCTGTCCCTACCCCTCCCCCTATGCAGGCCACAACGGAATCCCGGACGATCTCTGTTGGATTGCCGAGGGGCCCTACAACATCCACAAGATGATCGCCAACTCCCATGGAGCAAAGAAGTTTGGTCGTTTTTCCGACAGCCTGAACAATCAAAGTAATCGAGCCTTCCTCGGGATCGCCCTCCGCAATAGTGAGCGGTATGCGCTCGCCTGTTTCGATGACCCTGACGATCACAAAATTACCAGCCTGACGCTTCTTTGCGATATATGGAGCGTAGATGACAAACCTTGTAATGGTTGGACTCAGCGGCTCTTTGCTAAGGATGGGAAACACGGTTCTTCGGCTTCAGAGATTTAGTTTTTGTCGCTGTCGTCGCGGATGCAATCCATGGGGCAGACCTCCATCGCGCGGCGAATGTCTGTTTCTTCGCGTTCGTCCACGGGCTGGCTATAGACATAGTAGTACGTGGAATCATTGCTGTACATGAAATTCTGCAGCGCGTATGAAAAGCAGATCCCGCAACCGTTGCAGTTCGATGTGACGTAGTACTTACCAGGGGCGTTGTCAGAAATCCGTGTTGCTGTTGCTTCCATGGGCATACTCCTGTTGATAGGTGGTGAGTATTCTTCTTCTCCACAAAATGGCAAGGAGTGTGCCATTAGAAGAATCCCATGGGATGTGTGTTCACGAACAAAATCTGGGAGAAAACAAGGGAATTGCACACGTTTTTTCCTGAAATTGATACAGATTTCTAATATTTGGGAATTGAGATTCCGTCGATCTTTTAGAGATGACGCAGCGCCTGCTGAAGATCTTTGATTATGTCATCCGCTTTTTCAAGCCCGACCGAAAGTCTGATTCCTCCGGGGTCTATTCCTCTCTTCAATTGTTCCTCCGGCGTCATGCTGGAGTGTGTCATGGAAGCGGGATGTTCGATAAGCGTCCTGATATTCCCGAGACTGACTGCAAGAGTCACCGTATAGGAATTCTTGGCAATGAAGTTCACAAGGTTGTCCGCCTTGCATTTACGCTTTGGGGAAGATTGCCCGGCCATTGTAAAGTAGATGAGAGTACCGGGAGAAAAGGACCCATCATAACTCTTCATTTGTGAGCGAGCTAAAGACCGCTGCGGGAACGAATCGAGTCCTGGATACGAGACTGCACCGATGCGCTTGTCATTCTGTAAGAACTCAGAAACTCTCTGTGCTGTTTGCATTTGTTGCCTTATCCGGACGGCCAGCGACGGCAAGCCGTACACAAGAATCGGCCAGGCACTTTTCGAACCCAGCACGCCACCAAAGTCCTTCCGATACAGCAACAATTGATCATAACTCCATGATGGGCCGACAATAACGCCACCCATATCGGTGCCAAAGCCACACAGGCCCTTTGTGAGGGACTCAACGACAAAGTCGATTCCTATCTCTAAGGGTCGTTGGCAGAAGGGCGTCGCAAACGTGTTATCAACGACCGTATAGATTTTGTGCGATGCCGAGCGATGAATATTATGACGCTTTGCGATTTCAACAACTCGTCGTATGTCGATCAATTCCATTGTCGGATTGACAGGTGTTTCAAAATAGAGAAGTCGAGTATGTGGCGTTATAGCCTTGCCAAGAGCCTGTACGTCGTTGAAGTCAACCCAGCGAACTCTGACTCTATAGCGAGGAAGCCAGTTTTTGAAAAGAGAGAAAGTGCAACCGTAGAGCATTTTATGCGCGACGATTTCGCTTTCGCTACCTAACAGTATGCCACACACCGCTGACACGGCGGCCATGCCTGTCGCGAATGTCACGGCACATTCCCCTTGTTCTGCGACAGCGAGGTTCTCCTCAAGTATATCCTTGTTAGGTTCACCAAGCCGATCATAGATGTAGATTGGAGCTTTTGAGGGAACAATAAACTCTCCTGCGTGATGTGCAAACTCTATGAAGCCCTTTGCACCACGTTTTGTTGTCGACATCCTGAACGTCGAAGAAGATGACAAAGGCGGAACCAAATGATGACTGTAGTCCCACTTTGGTGTCTGTGACCTGCCATAAATCAATCGAGTTTCCGCTGAATAGGAATGCTTTCTTTTCTTGTTTTTCATGATTTCCTCCAAAGGATGACTGGAACACTGGAAGGCAAGAGGTGTGCCAAAGGCATTCGAGTCCAATGTTGAGCAATGAGTGAAAACGAACGGAAGGCGGCAACGTATTGGTCAGATGACGCGACTTGTCTCTCAATTCTAGGAAGATTCTTGCGTTTGGGAGCAAGTTTCGATATCTTCAGAAAGGTCCTCGCCAAAGCCTGTTATGAACATAACAGGCTTTTCGTTCTTTATTCAGGAGTTTCCAACACGGTGTCCATAGTTCAGTCGGTTAGAACGCCAGGTTGTGGCCCTGGAGGTCGTGGGTTCGAATCCCACTGGACACCCAAGGTGGCAGGT
>JACQPT010000002.1 GCA_016207415.1 Ignavibacteriales bacterium | reverse complement strand
GATCGGACTCTTGATTTTCCCCAGACTTTGAGTGCTCACATGTGTGTATATTTCGGTCGTTCTCGAGCTTTCATGACCAAGTAGCTTTTGAATGTAGCGCAAATCAGTCCCTCGCTCCAACAAATGCGTTGCAAAGGAGTGGCGAAGGCTGTGAACCGTCACTGGCTTTCGAATCCCGGCACGCTCGATTGATTTTATAAAAACATTTTGAACGCTTCTGATCGCCAGGTGCCGATCGGGTTCTACACTGGGAAATAACCAACCGGTCATCCCAAGTCGGTAGCGCTGCCAATATTGCTCAAGTACGGCAATCATGGATTCTGGTAGGATGGTGAAGCGGTCCTTTTTCCCCTTCCCACCACGTATGTGAATGAGTCCGCGGTGGCTGTCGATGTCTTCAACTCGAACTCGAACAACTTCACTAACTCGTAACCCGCTGGCATAAGTCAACATGAGGGCTGTACGATGTTTCATGTTCTTCACAGCTCGAAAAAGGTTCAACACTTCTTCTTCGCTGAGAATATCCGGCAGCCTGCGTTCCCGGCGGGGCCTGGGAAGCGTGTCAACGACAAACGGTTGGTTATAAAGGTCAGTATAGAGAAAGCGCAACGCATTATATACCTGATTCACCGTTGAGCCTGGATACTTCTTTTCGATCAAGAGATGGACGAGATATTCTCGAATGTCATGATCCGTGAGTTCTCTTGGGTGACGGGGCTGAAAATATCTCGCAAACGACCGTATGTTGCTCACATAAGCTTTGATCGTCTTATCGCTGTAATTCTGGAGTTGCATTTCCTCCCGGACTGTTTCAAATAATCCAGGGGTTCGGTGTTGGATTTCCATTGCGTCTTTCCTATTCTCCGCGATGTCCCCCCTACTATAAGCAACGAAATCAGGTAACAATTGCGGAAAATCCCCAGAAAAACGAAAGTCAACAGTCATGACCACTTAGTGGCTCATTATGATACAACGCTTGTGATGTGTTAAATAAAGATCGTCAGGTAGCTCACTTCGTTCTCACAAAAGCTATCCAAAGCTATCGCCAACGTCGCTCACAAACCTAAACTGAATCCGATGTTCAAAGCATAGAAATTATACCAGTCGCCGCCGCCATTGTACGCACAATACAACGGTAGCACTTCGAAGCGTCCCAAAAAAGATACCGGAAGGCCTAACTGCACACCGATTCCTGTAAGGGATGATGCGCTATAGACCCGTGTCTCTTCGCCGGAAACCGTCGGCGACGAAAATGTCGCTGTAACGCTGATCTCGGATTCACTCACAAGAAACAAACCGCCACCAGCCTGAAGTGAAACACTCACCGGAGAAAGCGATGGTGTAAGCTCGTATCTCAGAGAAGGCGCCAGCTCAATCACCGTTTGCGTTCCGGAAGCGTTTTTATACCGATAGTTCGACGGAAAAAGGTCGGTGACCCAGCCTTCACCGTCAATGCCACGGCTGTGATAGGCTGCTCTTCCCCCGAATGATAATTTTCCCGTCGGAGATATGAAAACCTGCGCCCCAACATTGAATCCGGAGTTCCATCGATTCGATGTCTGCGAACGCATGTCTTTCGAAATACCTCCGTTCAGTAGGAGCTTTACCTGCCTCGCGGAAAGCGATTCAACAAAAAGGACAAAAATGAAAAAATACGCGGACACAAGAATAATGCGTCGAATCATCACTACCTCCAACAAAAGAGTATGATTTGCACGGGAGTTACTGAGAGCTAAGTTGGGCGCCTCCCTTTTGCGGTGAAAAGAAGAGAAATGACCTGCGAAGGTCCAGGATCAATCCACTCACGATCCCTACGAGAATCGACATCTAAACTAACACTTTACGTGAACGCACGCAATACCGAGGTCAAGGAACGGATTAACCGGCTGAAAATCAATCGGTTACAGGAAAGAATCACTTCTTAGGTGATTTTTTGGCTTCAGAGGTGGTCAAGGGGAAGGATCAAGCGTGTTTTTTGCCATTTCTCAAGAGCCTCATCCCATTCACAACCACTAACAGCGTCGCTCCGTCGTCTGCAAGAATGGCTAACCATAAACTTGTGAGCCCAAATATGCCGAGAACAAGGAAGATCGCCTTGATGGCAAGTGCGAGAGCGATGTTCTGCTTGATGATGCGAAGAGCTTTTCGCGCAAGAGAAATCCCATACGGCACCCTGGAGAGGTCGTCGGACATCAGCACAACGTCTGCTGTTTCGAGCGTCGTATCCGAGCCGATTCCTCCCATCGCAATGCCAACATCGGAAAGCGCCAGTGCAGGAGCGTCGTTCACGCCGTCACCGATCATCGACACAGTCTTATATTTCGACTTCAGTACCCTGACAAGCGAGAGCTTGTCTTCAGGAAGCAGCTCTGCTTCCACCGTGTCAAATCCCAGTTGGGAGGCAATGTTCCGAGCCGTTCCGCGGTTGTCGCCGGTTAAAAGAACGCTTTCTCGAACTCCAAGCTTGCGCAGAGCATCAAGCGCAGGTCTGCTTTCCGTCCTGATTTGGTCTGCAATGGCAATGACGCCCAGTGTTCGCTGGTCGTCGGCCAGGATGACGACTGTATGTCCTTGCGCCTCCAATGTCGCCAGGGTTTTCTCCACTTCCGGAGAACAGACGCCAAGTTCCTCTGCGAATTGATGATTCCCAAGCGTGAATTGCCTCCCGTCCACGGTTGCCCGGACACCTTTACCGGGAATTGATTCAAATTCATCAACCGCTAGGTCATCCAGTAGGATGTTCTGTTTGCTTGCATGACGGAGAAGAGCATCGGCCAGATGATGTTCGGACTTCAGTTCCACGGCTGCGGCGATTCTTGTTATTTCCCGAGCGGAAAGTGTATCCAGTGAAATCACATCAACGACGGCGACGTGGCCTTTCGTGAGAGTTCCGGTTTTATCAAAAGCGACAGCATCGATGGCCGCCAGGCGCTCGAGATACTTTCCTCCCTTGATAAGCAATCCATTCCTTGCTGCATTCGTCAACGCGCTGACAATGGTCACCGGAGTGGAAATGACCAACGCGCACGGGCAAGCGATGACAAGAAGTACCAACGCTCGGTAGAACCATTCTCCAAAGGGCTGCTGGAAAAGCAGGGGAGGGACAAGGCCGATTCCAATCGCTAACAGGAAAACGGCCGGAGTATAAACGCCTGCGAACTTTTCAACGAATGTTTGCGAAGGAGCTCGCTGACTCTCGGCTTCTTCGACTAAGTGCACGATGCGCGCGATCGTGGAGTCGGAAGCTGGCTTGGTCGCGCGAATCTCTAAAGTGCCCCTCTGATTCAACGAACCGGCAAAAACGGCATCGCCAGTTTTTTTTGTGATAGGCACAGACTCTCCAGTAATGGCCGATTGGTCGACCGTGGAAAAACCGTGGAGAACTTCGCCGTCAAGCGGAATCCTCTCACCCGGCCGCAGGACAAGAACATCGCCGACGTCGACGGATTCGACATGCACGACGATCTCGGTTTTGCCTCTTTTCACCGTTGCCGTCGAAGGAGAAAGCTTCATCAGAGAGTGGATGGCGTTTCGAGTCCGGTCTATGCTCAGGGATTCCAGCAGGAGCGAG
>JACQPT010000106.1 GCA_016207415.1 Ignavibacteriales bacterium | reverse complement strand
GTCCATTTGTGCGGCACCAGTAATCATGTTCTTCACATAGTCGGCGTGGCCAGGGCAGTCGACGTGCGCATAGTGTCGATTCTCCGTGGCGTATTCGACGTGCGCGGTCGCAATTGTGATGCCACGGGCTTTTTCCTCGGGTGCATTATCAATGGAATCGAACGTCCGGACATCCGAAAGACCTCTCTTGTTCAACACCATCGTGATAGCAGCTGTCAACGTCGTTTTACCGTGGTCAACGTGGCCGATAGTACCGACGTTCACGTGCGGCTTGCTGCGGTCGAATTTTGCCTTTGCCATGGGGCCCTCCTTAAGTTAAACTGGATTCGATGAGCGAAATCGTTGTTATGCGGGAACCGCTTCCTTGCCTCTCACCTTCTCAATGATCTGGTCGGAAATCGACCTCGGCACAGGTTCGTAGTGAGAGAACTGCATTGTGTATAAAGCGCGACCCTGCGTCATGGAGCGCAGCTGGGTCGCATAACCAAACATCTCTGACAGCGGGACAAGCGCCTTGACAACCTGTGCGTCCTTCCGTGTGTTCATGCCTTCAATCTTGCCTCGACGCGAGTTCAGGTCACCCATGACATCCCCGAGGTACTCTTCCGGAGTTACGACTTCAACGTCCATGATAGGCTCAAGGATGATCGGACCGGCTTTCTTTGCACCATCTTTGAATGCGATGGACCCGGCGATCTTGAATGCCATTTCGGATGAATCGACGTCATGGAAGGACCCGTCAAACAATTTTACTTTCACGTCTTCAACGGGATAACCGGCAAGCACTCCATTTCGCATCGCCTCGAATATTCCTTCTTCCGTCGGTTTGATGTACTCCCGCGGAATCGCGCCACCGACGATGGCGTTCTCGAATTCGAACCCTTTTCCTTTTTCGTTCGGCTCCATTTCGATGACAACATGGCCGTACTGGCCGCGTCCTCCGGATTGCCTCACAAATTTGCCTTCCACGGTCACTTTCTTCGTAATCGTCTCTTTGTAGGCAACCTGGGGCTTGCCCACATTCGCCTCTACTTTGAACTCACGCTTCATCCGATCGATAATGATCTCCAGATGAAGCTCTCCCATCCCGCTCACAATCATTTGTCCGGTTTCCTCGTTCGTTGAGATCCTGAATGTCGGGTCTTCTTCGGCCAACCGCTGCAAAGCTTCACCCATCTTTTCCTGGTCTACCTTCGTCTTAGGCTCGATGGCGACATCAATGACAGGGTCGGGGAAGACCATCTTCTCGAGAATAATCGGATCCGACTCGTCGGTGAGCGTATCTCCGGTGCGAGTATGTTTGAGTCCTATTGCGGCGACAATGTCCCCTGCGTATGCCTGCTGGACTTCCTCCCGATGGTTGGCGTGCATGCGGAGAATTCTCGCGACTCGTTCTTTTCTGTCCGAGGTGGCGTTGTACACATAGGAACCGGCCTGGAGAGTCCCGCTATACACTCTGAAGTATGTTAACCGTCCGACAAACGGGTCACTCATGATCTTGAAAGCAAGCGCAGTGAACTTTTCTTTATCATTGACTTTCCGGACCACATCGTCGTGGCGGTGTGGATGGTGGCCGTGAACCTCACCCATATTGATATCCGTCGGGGTTGGCAGAAAATCGATGATGGCGTCAAGAAGCATCTGGACGCCTTTGTTCTTGAAAGAAGACCCGCAGAGCACCGGGATGATGCTGACTTTCAATGTTGCACGGCGAAGCACAGCCTTGATTTCGGAAGGAGAGATTTCCTTTCCGTCAAGATATTTCGCCAGAAGGCTGTCCTCCTCGTCGGCCACTGCCTCCAGCATCTTGATGCGATACTCGTTGGCTTTTGTTTTCAACTTTTCGGGAATCTCGATCTCGTCCCACGTCATTCCTTGGTTACTCTCGTGATGCATCCGGGCTTTCATCGAAATCAGGTCGATAATGCCCGCGAACATCTCGCCTTCCCCTACGGGTAGCTGGACCGGTACGGCATTTGCGCTGAAGCGTTGTTTGATCATCTCCACGACGCCAATAAAATCAGCACCTGCCCTGTCCATTTTGTTGACAAAAGCGATTCGGGGAACTCCGTACTTATCTGCCTGCCGCCAGACAGTTTCCGATTGAGGTTCCACGCCGCCGACAGAACAGAACAGAGCCACCGCACCGTCAAGGACGCGCAAGGAGCGTTCGACTTCAATCGTAAAGTCAACGTGTCCCGGCGTGTCGATGATG
>JACQPT010000100.1 GCA_016207415.1 Ignavibacteriales bacterium | reverse complement strand
TTCTCCCCCGCCCAAAGCAGTGATGTGAAGCTTCGTATCCCGGGAGAGCGAAAAGCCTGCCGACTTGAGTTCATCGTTTCGGAAATCTCTGAGCTCAACAATATTCTTGTCCTGTGAAGTTGATTGGGCTTTCAGAGGACTGAAGAAGACCACGACAATCGAGAGAACGAATCCGAACGAACTTGTCAACACGGCAAACGAACGATGTGTCATAGATCCTCCAGGGTTGGGCATTGGGAAGAAAGGAACGCATAGCTTATTACGCATTCTTGAGCCGCCGGTTTCAATTTGAGACCGATAACTCTCCATTCTTAGACTCAATTGGCCCGAAAAAGGTTATGCTGTCTTCCATTTATTTAGTAGTTCCGGGGAAAGTGCACGGGTTTTCCTTGAAATCTGATTGGCCTTCAGGGAAAGGCCCCGTTCCCCGGTTGAAAGCCTTGGTGAAATAGTTTACATTGTGCGGGCGATTCGGGGCCCTTCTGCACTGAAATAAACTTCGGGAGAATCTTTATGAACGGACGTGCTTTTGTTCTTTCCTCCATTTTTTTCCCTTGTTTTTTGCTCTCTCAATCGAAGTTTTCTTTGACATATCCCAAAGACCGCGGCGGGCCGTTTGACGGCCGGTTGCTGTTGATGATTTCAGCCGACACTACAACAGAACCGCGTTTCCAAATCAACGACGGGCCAAACACACAGCAAGGATTCGGCGTCAATGTCGATGGTTGGAAGGCCGGACAGGCGAAAGTCGTTGACAAATCCTGGTTTGGCTACCCAAAGAAAAGCCTGGCCGACATCCCGCCCAGGGAATACTGGGTACAAGGACTTCTTCACAAGTACGAGACATTCAAGCGCTCGGACGGCCACACCGTCAAGCTCCCCATGGATCGTGGAGAGGGGCAACAATGGAATCGTGCGCCGGGAAACATCTTTAGCAAACCGAAAAAAATCGTCATCGATCCGCGGAAAAAGACTGCAGCAGCAATCACCATCTCACTCGATCAGGAAATCCCTCCCATCCCGCCGCCGAAAGACACGAAGTACATCAAGCATGTGAAAATCAAAAGCGAGCGGCTTACGAAGTTCTGGGGCTGCGACATGTACCTCGGGGCGAATGTGCTCTTGCCGTGGGGCTGGGAAGAGCATCCAAGCGCCCGCTACCCTCTTGCCGTCTTTCACGGCCACTTCCCGGCAACCTTCGGAGGTTTTCGCGAAACTCCCCCCGACACAGGCCTTAAACCGGATTACAGTGACCGTTTTCGTATCAGCGGCTACAACCTGATCCAACAGCAGTACGCCCACAAGTTGTATCAGGACTGGACAAGCCCGAACTTTCCTCGCATGATCGTCATCGAAGTCCAGCACGCCAATCCTTACTATGACGATTCGTACGCTGTGAATTCTGCCAACCTCGGCCCTTACGGAGATGCCATCATGTATGAACTGATCCCGCACGTCGAACAAAAATTCCGCGGTGTCGGTCAAGGCTGGGCCCGGTTCACGTACGGCGGCTCGACGGGAGGGTGGGAAGCCCTTGCTGTGCAGGTTCTTTATCCCGATGAATTCAACGGAGCGTGGGCGGCTTGTCCGGATCCGATAGACTTCCGCGCGTACACCGTCGTCAATATCTATAATGACGACAACGCGTATTGGATCGGCAAACCATGGAAACAAACTCCGCGGCCGGGCAAGCGTGACTACAAGAATGAAGTCACGGCAACTTTGGCTGAAGCAAACTACTTCGAGCTTTTATTGGGCGACAAGAGCCGCTCTGGCCAGCAATGGGACATCTGGGAAGCAGTGTATTCGCCCGTTGGGAGCGATGGTTACCCTCGGCGCATTTTCGACAAGGCAACAGGAAAAATCGACAAGAACGTCGCGCAACACTGGAGGGAAAACTACGACCTCAGCTATATTATCAAGCGGGACTGGGCGAAGTTAGGACCGAAGCTGCAAGGAAAAATTCATTTGTATGTCGGAGAGCTGGATAACTTTTACCTGAACAACGCCGTGCGGCTCACAGAAGGTGTGCTGGCTCAATTGAAGGATCCGCCGGCAGATGCCGAAGTGGATTACGAGTGTCTTGCCGAACATTGCTGGAACGGCGACCACAGCACACCGATATGGATTTCGCGGCTGATGTACGTGCAAATTCACGCGCCGAAAATCGTCGAGCGAATCAGGAAAAGTGCACCGGCGGGGGCTGATATCACGAGCTGGAAGTACTGAGCTCAGTACTCCTATGAAAAAGAACGGCACAACCGTCTCCACCAGCATCCACATTGCGTTAAAACCTGCCGCAGCCTTCAAATCGGTCGTGGGTGAGTTGAAACTCGCTCTCGCACGGAATGGTATTCAGTTCGAAGAAGGCACAAACGGACGCGTCGTTCAAAAAGAGGCCGAGATTGGCCGGATTAAAACGTGGAAACGGGATAAACACATCGTCATCGAGTGGCGTCCGGCTTCCTGGGAGCCGAACGAGGTCGGCATTGTGGAGCTTCGCTTCAAGCCTTCGATGGTCGGAACAGAGGTTGTGCTCAAGCACCGCCAATGGGGAAGACTTATTGGAGAAGGAACGGAAATTGCAGGGTGGTTTTCCTCAGAAATCGCCGCACCCTTTCTTCGCGCGATGACACCGCAGACACTCGGAGATTGGATCACGGATCGGAAAGCACGCCGGCCATCGGGCCCGCAATCACGCGCAATCTACAGAGATCCACTCTTCCATTACCCAAATTTTCGAGTTATCCTCTCGGAGCTCGCGTTGAAACCTCACGACTATTTACTTGAAGTTGGCTGCGGCGGCGGTGCAATGTTGAAAGAAGCGTTGAAGAGCGGATGCAGGGCGGCGGCCATCGACCACAGCCCTGAAATGGTCCACCTTGCCACCCATGAAAACAGTGAAGCAATCACCGACGGCAGGTTGACCATTTACGAGGCAAACGCTAACAAACTCCCGTTCGCTGATTCGACATTCACGTGCGCCGCAATGACAGGAGTGCTCGGTTTTCTGTCAGATCTCGTTGATGCACTTTCCGAAATCCGTCGAGTCTTGAAGCAAGGAGGCAGACTTGTAGCCCTGGGAAGCGACCCAACAACTCGTGGTACTCCGGCTGCTCCGGAACCCATGGCCTCCCGTCTCCATTTCTACGAAGACACTGAACTGGGAGATCTTGCACGTAAGGCAGGATTCAAAGAAGTGAGTGTTGTTCGACGCGACATGGAACAGTTTGCCCGCGAAGCCGGCGTTCCCAAAGAGGCGCTTCCTCTCTTTGCCGGCCCGGGAGGGCCGTTCTTGTTGGCCACAAAATGATAACCATGCTGTGAAAAAGAATTTTCAATGAAGGAACATATTAAGAAATACGATCTCATCCTGGACGGGAAGCGCCTGCCGTCAACTTCAGGTAAAGAGGCAACAATTCAGAATCCGGCGAATGGAAAAGTAATCGCAACAGTGGCAGAGGGTGGACCCGAGGATATCAAACTCGCCGTAGAAGCAGCTGATCGAACCTTTCGGCAGGGACCATGGCGCCGGTTTTCATCGCGCGAGCGCAGCCGCCTTTTGTTTCGAATCTCTATGATGATTCGCGATCATGCCGAAGAACTCGCACGCCTTGAGACGCAGAATGTTGGAAAGCCCATCCGCGAGGCCCGTGACGAAGTCCAGCTCGCTGCTGACTGTTTCCAGTTTTACGCTGGTGCAATCGACAAAACCGGAGGACAGAATGCACCCGTCGCAGCACCCGGCGTTGGCTTAACCTTTCGAGAACCGATCGGTGTTTGCGGCCTGATTATCCCCTGGAATTTTCCGATCACCATTTCATGCTGGAAAATCGCTCCCGCCCTCGCCATGGGAAACACTGTTGTCGTGAAACCGGCGAGCCAAACTCCATTGACGGCACTCCGCGTGGCAGAGCTTGCGCTTGAGGCCGGCATCCCTCCAGGCGTGCTGAACGTTGTGACAGGGCCGGGAAATCTTCTGGGAGAAGCGTTTGTTCGTCATCCACTCGTTCGGAAAATCTCATTCACAGGCTCGACCGAAGTCGGCAGGAACGTCATGAAAGCGGCTTCGGATGATATCAAGCGCGTAACTCTTGAGCTAGGCGGAAAATCTGCAAACATCGTTTTTGCAGATGCTGAGATAGACAAAGCCGTTCATTCGGCTGTCTGGAGTGCTCTTGGCAATGCCGGCCAGGATTGTTGCGCGCGGAGCCGACTCCTTCTGCAGCGCTCTATCCGCGATGAATTCCTGACAAAACTCACCGATCAATTCAAAAAAGTTCGGGTCGGTGATCCCCTTGAAGAGAACACCGAACTTGGATCCCTGATCTCAAAAACTCATCGTGACCGCGTACGAAGTTATGTTGAAGTCGGCGTTTCTGAGGGCGCCCGCTTGCTATGCGGTGGAGACATTCCGACGGATGCTGCATTGTCCAGCGGGTCGTATTTAAGTCCTGCCATTTTTTCGGAAGTCACTCCTGCGATGAGAATCGCTCAAGAAGAGATTTTTGGTCCGGTGGTCTCCGTCCTCACATTCGAGACAGAAGAAGACGCAGTTGCCTTGGCAAACAACAGCCTGTATGGCCTTTCCGGGTCGCTGTGGACACGCGATATTGGCCGGGCGTTGCGGGTTGCAAAATCCGTCGAAACTGGAGTCCTCTCGGTCAATTCCGGCCAGAGTGTTCATCTTGAAATGCCTTTTGGCGGCGTGAAGCTCAGTGGTGTAGGAAGAGAACTTGGACTTGCTGTGCTCGACCACTACAGCGAGTGGAAAAGCGTTTTCATTAATACTCAAGAATAGAATCAAGTAGCTCAGGAGCAGAGCTCCTTCGCAACTTGTTGCCGTAAATCGCATTGTTGTGAGGGAGCCTGCTTGCGGTAGGCAGGCTCCGCTCCCGAACAACCATGCTGGCCGAAATTCCATAAATGACAGGAATCGTTATGAACTCTGTTCGCGGCATGCTCCATGTCAGGACACTCCAACACCTTGTGAAAAACGAAAAAATCGAGACGATCCTTGTCGTTTTTCCGGATATGTATGGCCGTCTCATGGGGAAACGTGTTACTGCGCATTTCTTCGCCGACCACATATTGCGCAACGGAATGCACGCGTGCGACTACCTTCTGGCGAGCGATATGGAGATGACACCAGTGCCGGGATATGAATTTGCTAGCTGGCAAAGAGGCTACGGCGATTTTCGCCTGAAACCCGACCCCCAATCACTGCGTTTAGCCTCGTGGCTCGACAAGACAGCCATCGTTCTTTGCGATGTTTTCGAAGAGGAAAAAGACAATTTGGTTTCGGTCGCGCCGCGAACAATACTTAAGCTTCAGATGGAACGGGCGCGAAAAAAAGGCTACGTCCCGATGGGAGCAACGGAGGTAGAATTCTTCCTGTTCAACGACTCCTATGAAAACGCGGCGCGTAAACAGTACGTCAGTCTCGACCCGGCCGGATCCTATATCGAGGACTACCACATTCTGCAGGGAACGAAAGAAGAAGACGTGGTCGGTGCAATTCGCTCTCATCTTGAGCGATCGGGCGTTCCTGTCGAAAACTCGAAAGGCGAGTGGGGTCCGGGGCAGCAAGAGATTAACTTGAGGTTCTCAAATTTCCTGGAAATGTCCGACCGCCATGTTCTTTACAAACAAGTAGCCAAGGAAATAGCGTGGTCCAAAGGCCGCTCTGTCACGTTCATGGCAAAGTGGAACTCATCTCATGCGGGGTCGAGCATGCATATTCACGCGAGCTTGTGGAACAACGCAAAACAACCGTTGTTCGCGGGGAAAGAAAAGCTGGGCCCGCTCCACATTTCTCCTCTCTTCCGCTGGTTCCTCGGCGGTTGGATGGCTCACCTGCAGGAGATGTTTCCGTTTTTTGCTCCATACCCGTCCTCATACAAAAGATACGTTGCCGGTTCCTTTGCTCCAACGGCGATTGCCTGGAGTTACGACAATCGCACGGCTGGATTCAGGATTATCGGCAAGGGTCCGTCGTTGCGCATAGAATGCCGGACTCCGGGCGCTGATGCGAACCCCTATCTGGCATTTGCAGCGACACTTGCGGCGGGACTCGACGGCATCGAGAAGAAGACTGAGCCACCTCCGATGTTTCAAGGTGACGTTTATAAGGCTCGTGAACTTCCTCAAGTACCCAAGACGCTCCATCAAGCGATTCGCGCTATGGAACAGAGCCGCTGGGCTCGCAAAACCTTCGGTGACGCCGTCATCAACCACTACTTGCATTTTTTTAAAACTGAGCAGGCTAAATTCGATGAAGCGGTCACCACATGGGAGCTTGCACGGTACTTCGAAAGAGCATGATCGGTCCAGCGCACAATGACCAACAGCCTATCATCGGCATCACAACATACGGCCGAAACGAGCAAGGGCAGTTCTTTCTTCCCGCAGCGTATGTCGACGCTGTCCGGTCGGCGGGTGGAATCCCCATGCTTCTTCCTCCCGGCGAGACTCATCCAGAAACGATTCTTGAAATCATTGATGGGCTCATTTTCGCCGGAGGTGGCGATATCGACCCAGCACTTTATCAGGGCGCGCATCATCCCGCAATTGAAAGAGTGAATCGGGAACGAGATGTTTTCGAGATCGCATTGGCCAAACTCACATTTGATTCAGGCGTTCCCGTCCTTGGCATTTGTCGCGGCATGCAATTACTCAACGTCGCAAGCGGCGGAGACCTCATCCAGCATATCCCCGATCTCTATTCGACCGTAGAGCATCGGAGTAATGACCGAAACCCGGCACAACACTCCGTGCAGATTGATAATGGAAATATTCTGAAACAAATCGTCGGCCCAAACGAAATTCAAGTCCAATCAATGCACCATCAAGGCTTGAAAACGATCCCTCCAGGATGGAAAGTAGCAGCTCGCTCTCCGGACAACCTCACCGAAGCGATCGAAAACCTCGGTCACCCATGGATGATCGCCGTGCTCTGGCATCCCGAGCTTTCGGCCAACGATGATCACCAAGTAAACTTATTTCGTTCTTTCGTTCAGGCCTCGAGACAACGGCGAGCCAAGCATCAACGGCGGAGCTGAATAACAAAAAGTAGGGCGGGCTTAAAGACCGACCTGCGAGCGATAGGAGATATATTCATGCGATTAAAAGACAAAGTTGCACTCATCACGGGCGCTGGGAGCGGCATTGGCCGTGAATCCGCATTGCTTTTCGCGAAAGAAGGCGCCAAAGTCGTCGTGGCAGATGTCTCAGAGAATGGTGGAGAAGAAACGGTAGCTCTCATCAAGAAAAATGACGGCGATGCAGCCTTTATCCAGGCCAATGTAGCAAACCCAGCGGAGGTCAAAGCAATGGTTGGCTTCGCCGAGAAAACATTCGGAAAGCTCAATGTGCTCTTCAACAACGCGGGCATTTTTCACGACCAGGATGACTCCGTGACGACGACTGAGGAATCCGTCTGGGACTTCGTTATGAATATCAACTTGAAGGGAGTATATCTCGGCTGTCAATACGGGATCCCGGCGTTGCTTCGGGCAGGCGGCGGCTCTATTATCAACACGGCGTCGTTCGTCGCCATCATGGGAGCGGCAGCTCCACAAATAGCGTACACTGCCAGCAAAGGCGGCGTGTTAGCAATGACGCGTGAAATCGCTGTGGAGTTTGCCCGAAAAAATATTCGCGCCAACGCGCTGTGTCCCGGACCTGTTGAGACGCCATTACTTGCTAAACTTCTTTCCGATCCCGCACGCCGTCAACGTCGCCTCGTTCATATCCCCATCGGCCGTTTCGCCCGCGCGACAGAGATCGCAAACGCCGCTCTCTTCCTCGCAAGCGACGAATCTTCCTATGTCACTGGGAGCACCTTCATCGTGGACGGCGGCATTACTTCAGCCTACATAACCCCGGAGTAACTCGCCAACTCTCATCATGCCGGAAAAAAGCCGCGACCAGCTCATTCAGCAGGATATTCTGGACCTGCGCAAACTTGGCTATGTTCAACAGTTATATCGGGAGATGGGCGGGTTCTCGAACTTTGCGATTTCCTTCTCCATTATTTCCATTCTCACGGGCGCCATTCTTCTCTTTGGTTACGGCTTGCAGTTTGCAGGCCCGGTGATCAATACGTTCGGGTGGCCGCTTGTCAGCCTCTTCACTCTCGCCGTCGCCGCATCCATGGCAGAGCTTGCTTCAGCGTACCCGACTGCGGGGGGACTGTATTTCTGGGCGTATCGCCTCGGGGATCATCGGTGGGCTTGGGTGACGGCATGGTTTAATATGATCGGACAAATATTTATCACCGCGGGGATCGATTACGCCGCCGCTCTCTACATCGTTGGAGCGCTCAACCGCATTTTCGCTTTGGACATTCCTACGGACAGTACTGCCACTGTCATTGCCATGGCGGCGATTATGTTGCCTCAGGGTTTGATAAATATTTTTGGGATCAAACTGACCGCGCGGCTGAGCGACTTCAGTGTGTATTGGCACATCGCTGGAGTTTTGATCATTGCTTTGCTCTTGACGATATTCGGCAAGCACACGCAACCTTTCGAGTTCCTTTTTCACTCGGTGGTCACTGCTCAGCCCCTCGATTTGGCGCAATCCTTTGCTGCCGGTCCGTTCACGTTCGAATCGATCATGCTTCGCATTCCGGGGATTTACGAGTTGTATGCCGGCGGCGGGATCGCGTTTGCTTTTGTGCTCGGACTCCTCCAGGCTCAGTGGACCTACACAGGCTATGATGCTTCCGCCCATATGGCTGAAGAAACAGTGATGGCCCGGTTGAACAGCGCGTGGGGGGTTTTCCTGTCTGTCGCCGTGTCCTCGGTCGTCGGATTTTTTATGCTCATGATTCTCACTCTACACATTCCCGACATTGCTTCTACAGTGGACGAAGCAAACGCACCTGCCGTACTCTACATTGTGTATCAAAATCTCGAACCTTTTTTCGCCAACGTGATTGCAGTAATCATCGGAATGGCAATGTGGCTGTGCGGACTTTCGTCGATTACGAGCATGAGCAGAATGTGGTTCGCTTTCGCGAGGGATGGTGGGATGCCCGGCTATTCTTTGATACGAATCATCAACCCGCGATGGCAGACGCCGGTGTGGTCTATCATTATAACATGCACGCTCGCGGTTCTGCTCACCGTCTACGCTGCAATCTACTCGGCTATAGTCGCCGTGAGCACGACGGCACTGTACCTTGCATATGCAATCCCAATCTACTTGAACCTTCGGAACAGAAGGCGAAAACGCGGCGAGTTCACGACGCCCGAAAACGCGCCGTGGAGTCTAAGAAAGCGGGGAGGATTCTTGAACCTCGTTGCTCTCATCTGGGTGTGTTTTATCACGATCCTCTTCTCCATTCCACCCAATGAGCTTGCCGGCTGGTCGATGCTGATAATTTGCCTTTTCATGTTTCTCTATTGGCACGTTGATGCAAAAAAGCGTTTCAAGGGTCCGCAATCGACTGCTGAGAAATACGTAGCGACGAAGGATTGAGCCGCCGGTCTCCATTCGACAGAGCAAACCTACTGCTTGGGCAACGCCAGCTGCACCGTCGCCCACACGTTTGTCGCTTCCCCTCTCCCACCGCCGCCGATGGGGCTTGGATCGGAGGACGGGGGACCGCCTCGTCGACGCCCGGAAGGCTGCGTCGATGCTGTCGGACCAACTCCTCCTTCGAATGGCCGTATCTCCAATCCAATACTTATCATCGAACCGGCGCGGGATTCAATCGAGTACGGGTGGTCCGACGATGGAGCGAGCGGCACCTTGAGCTCATACACTAGCAATTCTTGTGTGTTACTTATCTTCACTTCCACTCCCTTTCCAGCAACAATCGGAACACGTTGCAGAGCCTCTTCCAACGGAGAAGTGTACTCAAACTCCGCCATTCCAGACGCAAACGCGCTGCCGGGATCTCCTTCTCCCGGCCTTCGCAGGCCTCCGCCAACAGGATAACGGAATCCTATGGTTTTTTTCTCCCGTGCCAACGGATCGAACCATATCGTCAACCCGCGCATCATAATCTGACGACGCTGGTCCAGTTTTACAGCCGTAAGCGCAAAATACAGGTACTCGTTATCGTTCATGAGGCCGAACCGCAGGCCATCCTTTTCGTTCCACACGGTGTCAGGCCACTCCGAAAGAACTGCGTCTGCTTTGAATTCCTTGTGATTCCAGACGCTTTGCATCTGCAATCCGCTGCATCCCATCGCAACAATGGAGAAACCGCCCATGCACAGTTTTGTGATGCGGAAAATCTTGATCATAAAATGTCTCCCAAGAAGAAGTGCGTCAACCTTCAACTGCATGTTGATACTTAGACGAGTTCATCGGCAATTAGTTTTGACGACTGAGGCAACAAAAAAAGCGTCCTCAGACGCCTTCGTTGAAACCGAGAAAGATTCTCATTTTTATCGCTATTCTTCAGACATGTCAAACCATTCTTCCACGGCATTGCGAATCAGTCCGTTATCATTCCGGTTTCTGTATTCGTTCATATGAGAATCGTATACATAATCACGTTCCCAGGTTTTTGCGTTCTTTTGGATCTGTCTCACCGCTTCGACTATAAAATCCAATTCTTGGTCGGTCGTTGTCGGATGCAGCGACATGCGAACCCAACCGGGGCGGGCAGAAAAATCGCCTTCATCAATCCTGTCCGTGATCCGCTTTGAGGTGAACTTATCGAGGTGCAGGAGGTAGTGGCCGTACGTCCCGGCACACGAACAACCGCCGCGAACCTGGATGCCGAACCGGTCGTTCAGAAGCTTCACCACCAGGTTGTAATGCACATCGTCAATAAAAAACGAGATGATGCCGATGCGATGACTCAGGTTATCGGCAAGTATCTGAAGCCCGGGAATCTGTCGTAAACCCGCAAAAACCTTCTCAACCATTTCCTCTTCCCGACGTTTCATGTGCTCGATTCCCATGTCCTCCTTCAACT
>JACQPT010000091.1 GCA_016207415.1 Ignavibacteriales bacterium | reverse complement strand
CGCCACGGAGACTCGACACTATGCGCACGACGACTGCCCTGGCCACGCCGACTATGTGACGAACATGATTACTGGTGCCGCACACAGTGACGGCTCTATTCTCGTCGTTGCGGCTACAGACGGGCCAATGCCCCAAACACGGGAGCACATTCTTCTCGCCAGACAGGTGGGCGTGCCAAAGATCGTGGTGTTTCTCAACAAAGTCGACGCGGTGGATGATCCTGAATTGCTTGACCTTGTGGAATTGGAATTGCGCGACCTCCTGAAGAAGTTCGAATTCCCCGGAGATGAAATCCCGATGATTCGCGGTTCCGCACTGAAAGCGATGGAGGCGGCCTTGCGCCCGGATGTGAAAATGGATGACCCAGCGTTCAAATGCATTTATGACCTCATGGCGGCAGTTGATTCATACGTGCCTTTGCCCAAGCGGGATATCGAAAAACCGTTCCTGATGCCGGTCGAAGACGTCTTTTCGATTACCGGTCGCGGCACGGTGGGCACAGGCCGTGTTGATCGCGGAAAGTGCAAAGTAGGGGACGAGGTTGAGGTGGTCGGACTCGGCCAACACAAGAAAACCGTTGTCACAGGCGCAGAAATGTTCCGTAAGGAACTTGACGAGGTCGTGGCAGGCGACAATGCGGGTCTCCTCCTACGCGGCATTGAAAAGAACGACCTTGAGCGTGGAATGGTTATCGCAAAACCGGGTTCGATTACGCCCCACAAGAAATTCACGGCACAGGTGTACGTTCTGAAGAAAGAAGAGGGAGGCCGGCACACGCCCTTCCTGACGGGTTATCGTCCGCAGTTCTATTTCCGAACCACGGACGTTACGGGCGTTATCTCACTGCCCAGCGGTGTCGAGATGGTGATGCCCGGCGACAACCTCGATGCTGTGAACGTCGAGCTCATTTCGACCATTGCGATGGAAGAAGGACTGCGCTTTGCCATCCGTGAAGGCGGCCGTACGGTCGGCGCCGGTGTTGTAACAAAGATTATCGAATAACTGTTTTCTAAAGAACGGTGTCCATTGATTCCGGACGCCAAATCGACTGAGGAGCTACCGTGGCTGGGCAAAAGATCCGTATAAAACTGAAATCCTACGACCATAATCTCATCGACAAGTCGGCTGAGAAGATCATCAAAACCGTTCGGTCGACGGGAGCGGTCGTGTCAGGCCCGATTCCCCTGCCAACCAAGCGGAGCGTCTACACGGTGAACAGGTCTCCGCATGTCGATAAGAAGTCCAGGGAGCAGTTTGAAACGCGGTCGCACAAGCGCCTCATCGACATTCTGAACTCCACCGGGAAGACAGTCGATTCGCTGATGAAGCTTGAGCTCCCCGCCGGGGTCGACGTAGAAATCAAAGTATAGCGCACGCCTTTGAAGGTGATCCCAAGCTTCAAAGAGTCAACGGAGCATTGAGTGTGAGCAGTATTTTAGGAAAAAAAGTTGGCATGACAAGCATCTTCGATGAAAGCGGCGAGGCCATACCTTGCACTGTCATCGAGGCCGGTCCGTGCTACGTTGTTCAGGTGAGAACGAAAGAGAAGGACGGCTACGATGCCGTCCAGTTGGGTTTTGATGCACAGAAAGAGCGCCTTGTCAGCAAGCCCATGAAGGGTCATTTTGGAAAAGCGAACGTGAAAGCGATGAGACTTCTGAAGGAATTCAGAAACTTCAATGGAAGCTCGCTTCAGCTTGGTGCAGAGATCAAGGTCGATATCTTTCATCAGGGAGACGTTGTCGATGTGACGGGCCGCTCGAAAGGACGAGGATTTCAAGGTGTGGTTAAACGCCATCACTTCGGCGGTGTCGGCATGACATCGCACGGTGCCTCCGATCGCGTGCGCGCACCGGGTTCCATCGGGGCTAGCTCGTACCCTTCACGCGTCTTCAAAGGAATGAGGATGGGCGGACGTATGGGACATGAACAAGTGACGGTCAGGAATCTCCAGGTGCTCAAAGTTATTCCGGAGTCCAACATCCTGATCGTGAAAGGGTCTGTCCCCGGCGCCATCAACAGTTATCTGGAAATCGTTAAGCACGTCTAAACAGGATTTCGATGCAGCTCAATGTTTATAAGACCGATGGTTCGCTCACGGGCGAGAAGGTGGCGCTGGATCCGGCGATCTTCGAGATCAAGCCGAATGACCACGCGTTGTATCAGGCCGTTCGGAGTTACATGGCGAATCAGCGACAGGGAACGCACAAGGTGAAATCGAGGAACGAAGTGCGTGGAGGCGGAAAAAAGCCTTTTCGGCAGAAGAAGACAGGCCGTGCCCGGGCGGGAACAACGCGGTCTCCGTTGTGGATAGGAGGCGGTTCCATCTTCGGGCCAACTCCTCATGATTACGTCGTTAAGCTTCCGGCAAAAGTGAGAAAACTCGCCCGAAAATCTGCGTTGAGTTACAAGGCTAAGGATGAGGCGATTGTTGTTGTTGAGGATTTCAGCCCGTCGGCTCCCAAAACAAAAGAAATTGTAAACGTGTTGAAAGCTCTTTCTTTGGACACAAAGAAGACCCTGCTGCTCACTGGCAAAACGGACCAGACATTGCTAAAGTCAGGCCGAAATATCGCGACACTCAAAGTGCGAGAGGCAGATAAAGCTTCAACTTATGAGATTCTTGACAACCAGGTTTTGCTCATTCAAAAAAGCGCTGTCGGGCTGCTGCAGAACTCACTAAAGTAGTTAGAATTGTCATGACTGGTATTCTGCTACGACTGATTATTACAGAAAAGATCACGGGTCTTCAAGAACGTCGCCAATATGCGTTTGAAGTGCCCTTGTCGGCCAACAAGGTCGAGGTGGGGAAAGCGATCGAGAAAAAATTCAAGGTTCGCGTAACGAGTATCCGAACGCTTCGCGTGAAAGGTAAAAGCAAAACCCAGCTTACGCGGGCAGGCCGTTTTGAAGGCCGTACGAAGGGTTGGAAAAAGGCTATTGTGACGCTGAAAGAAGGCGACAAGATTGATTTCTTTGAGAATGTCTAAGAACGAATAAAGAATGGCGATCCGAAAACTAAAACCGCGAACCCCAGCTACCCGTTTCTATTCTGTTTCCACCTTCGAGGAAATCACGAAAGGGGAGCCGGAGAAACAGTTGTTGCAACCGTTGAAGAAATCCGGTGGGCGGAATAACCTGGGCCGGATTACTTCACGTCATCGCGGTGGGGGGCATAAGCGCCAGTACCGACTCATCGACTTTAAGCGCGAAAAAAGAATTCCGGGCAGGATAACCGCCATTGAATATGATCCAAACCGGTCTTCACGGATCGCGCTCGTCCAGTATCCAGACGGGGACAAACGGTACATCCTCGCCCCGGATGGATTGAAAGTGGGCCAGATTATTCAATCAGGTCCGGAGGCCGAAGTCCTGACAGGTAACGCCATGCCGCTGACGAATATTCCTGTTGGCACGTTTGTGCACAATGTCGAGATTGTGCCGGGTAAGGGTGGTCAGATGGGTCGCAGCGCAGGCAACTCACTTCAGCTGATGGCCAAAGAAGGCGACTTTGCGACGCTGAAACTGCCCTCGGGCGAAGTTCGCAAGACATCTCTGCAGTGCTTTGCCACTGTCGGTGTTGTCGGCAACCTTGATCATGAAAATATCAGTCTGGGGAAAGCCGGCCGGTCGCGTTGGCTGGGGATACGCCCGCAGACACGCGGTATGGCCATGAATCCCGTAGACCATCCGATGGGCGGCGGTGAGGGCCGCTCGAAGAGCGGTGGCGGCTGGCAACATCCTGAGTCGCCGTGGGGACAATATGCGAAGGGCTTGAAAACACGAAAGCGGAAACGGCAATCAAACAAGTACATCGTCAAGAGACGAAAATAACCTATGAGTCGTTCAGTTAAAAAGGGCGCTTTTGTTGATGCAAAGTTGCTGAAAAAAGTCGACGCTCTCAACAAGTCCAATCAGAAGCGGGTGATCAAGACATGGTCTCGCTCGTCGACGATCATCCCGGAGTTTGTCGGGCACACCTTTGCCGTCCATAACGGGAACAAATTCATACCCGTCTATATTCACGAAGCCATGGTCGGCCACAAGCTGGGCGAATTTGCGCCGACGCGGATTTTCCGCGCGCACCCCGGAATCAAGAAAGAAGAAACAACGACGCCGGCAGCATAAAACATGGAAGCACGAGCAATCAACAGGTTTGTTTCAACATCGCCGCGCAAAATGAGACTAGTGATCGACCTCATTCGCGGTCGCGGAGTGGAGGAAGCACTGAGCATTCTCCATTTTTCTCCGAAGCATGCCGCCAGAACGGCGGAAAAAGTTCTGCGGTCGGCAATCTCGAATTTTCAGAACAAAGATGAAGCCGGTCGGGTGGACACAGCTACTTTGTTCGTGCAGCGGGCGTTTGTCGACGGAGGCCCGACGATGAAACGAATTCGGCCGGCGCCCATGGGCCGTGCCTACAGGATTCGGAAGAGGTCGAACCACATCACCATCGTCATTGGGCAGCGCGAAGCGCCGGCCGTCGTCGAGAAAAGGAAAGAAACCGTCACGCCGAAACAGGCGTCCGCGAAGGAATCGAAGGAAGCTGCGGCTCAACCGGCCAAGACGCAGCAAGAAAAAGCCCAGAAGCCAAAAGAATCCAAACCGAAATCCAAAACCAAAAAAACTGAATAGGTTTCATGAAGGAGGGAATGCTTGGGCCAAAAAACTAACCCGAATGGATTCCGCTTAGGAGTTGTCCGCACGTGGGACGCGAATTGGTACGACGACAAGAGTTTTTCCGGGAAGTTGCAGGAGGACCTGGTCGTTCGGAACTACGTCCGCAGCAGGCTCAAGAAAGCGGGCATCGCCAGAATCCAGATTGACCGGACGCCCAAGCGCGCAGTCATCACGATTCACACATCGAGGCCGGGAATCGTGATCGGCAAGAGTGGCAAGGAGATCGCCCAGCTCGAGGAGGAATTGAAGAAGGTCACGAGCAAAGAAGTGAAGATTCTCATCCACGAAATCAAGCGTCCCGAGTTGGATGCGTACCTCGTCGCTGAGGCGATCGCCTCGCAGCTTGAAGGCAGGATTTCCTTCCGGCGTGCGATGAAACAGGCGATTACAGCCGCGATGCGCATGGGTGCCGAGGGCATCCGCGTTCGATGCGGTGGCAGGCTCGGAGGCGCCGAGATTGCACGGAGCGAGCATTATAAAGATGGACGTATTCCGCTCCAGACCATCCGAGCCGATATTGATTACTCCGCAGCAACGGCCTTCACCATCTATGGCGCCATCGGAGTCAAGGTATGGATTTGCAAAGGCGAGATTCTCGGGTCGTCTTCCCGGTAGGCTGAAGGATTACATTTATGTTAATGCCGAAACGAGTAAAGTTTAGAAAAGCGCAGCGGGGCCGCATGAGAGGAAAAGCCACGCGGGGGGCAACGGTCGCATTCGGAGATTTTGGACTTAAAGCTCTCGAACCTGGCTGGATTACGCAAAGGCAGATTGAAGCTTCGCGCGTGACTCTGACGCGGATGATGAAAAGAGAAGGAAAGGTCTGGATCCGCATTTTCCCCGATAAGCCTGTCACCAAGAAACCGGCTGAGACACGAATGGGGAGTGGCAAGGGCATCCCGGAGTTCTGGGTTGCTGTGGTGAAGCCGGGACGGATTCTGTTTGAGCTTGGCGGTGTAACGCGTGAGGCGGCCACAGAAGCGTTGAGGCTTGCTTCGCATAAACTTCCGATAAAAACCAGGCTGGTCACCCGCGTCGATTACGAGGCGGCTTAGATTATTCAATGGCATATGAAAGCATTTGAATTTCGTCAACTGTCGGATTCTGAGTTGCTGAAAAGGCTTCAGGAAGAGCAAGAGAACCTGTCGCACCTGAAATTCCAGAAAGTGATCGGCCAGCTCGAGAACCCGATGAAGATCGACCACATCAAGAAAGATATTGCCCGCATGAGAACGATCTTGCGCGAAAGAGCATTGAGACAGTCCAGCGCCATGCCGCAGCAGGCTCAGACGCAGGCACAGGAGCAGAAGGCGTAATATGGCGACAGAGAACGAAGTGAGTCCGTTGACACGAGGACGCCGCAAGGTGCGTCTGGGAAAAGTGGTCGGCAACAAAATGCAAAAGAGCATCGTGGTCGCCATCGAGCGGAAAGTGGCGCATCCTTTGTACAAGAAGTACTTTCGCCGGACCACGACGTTAATGGCGCACGACGAAAAGCGCGAAGCGGGGATCGGCGACCTTGTCAAAATCATGGAAACGCGGCCGCTCAGCAAGCAGAAGCGCTGGAGGCTTGTCGAAGTTGTCGAAAAGGCAAAGTAACCGGACAGACCATTATGATTCAGGAAGAAACGAATCTCGTTGTGGCGGACAATTCAGGTGCAAAGAAGATACGCTGCATCCGCGTGTTAGGCGGACATGACAAACGGTATGCGACGGTGGGCGATCTGATTGTTGTTTCCGTCAAGAGCGCCATTCCCGGAGCTCCCGTCAAGAAGGGAGAAGTCTCCCGTGCAGTGGTTGTGAGGACAAAAAAAGAGATTCGCCGCAAAGATGGCTCGTTTATTCGGTTCGATGAAAACGCGGCCGTGCTCTTGAATCAACAAGGCGAACCGCGCGGCACCCGCATCTTCGGGCCTGTGGCTCGAGAATTACGTGAGCGTCAGTTCATGAAAATTGTTTCACTCGCACCGGAAGTTTTATAACGATGGCGCAGACTCTCCACGTCCATAAAAACGATAACGTCCTGGTCATTTCAGGAAACGCCGTTGGCAAGCAAGGGAAAGTGCTGAAAGTATTCCCGCTGTCAAACCGCGTCCTTATCGAAAGCGTGAACATTGTCAAGCGGCATACGCGACCGTCGCAAAAGAATCCGCAGGGCGGCGTCGTCCAGAAGGAAGCTCCGATCCATGCCTCTAACGTGATGGTCGTTTGCCCGAAATGCTCGGAGCCGACGCGGGTAGGGCATGCTCACATCAAGGACGTGACGAGCGGCAAGAGAAAGACGATGCGCGTGTGTAAAAACTGCGAAGAGATGTTCTAGGCGAAATCAGCCATGGCTAAAGAGAAGCAAGAGAAAAAAACAGACAAAGCAGAAAAAGGGGCTCCCGAGGCAAAAGGGAAGAAAGAAACCGTTGCCGAAGAAAAGGGAGTAACGCCACGACTGTTCGAGCGGTACAGGAAAGATGTCGTTCCGTCGTTGATGAAGCGTTTTGCGTATTCGAGCCGAATGCAGGTGCCTAAGTTGGAAAAAGTCGCCATCAACATCGGTGTCGGCCAGGCCACGCAGGACCCGAAGCTTCTCGATGCGGCTGTCAAAGAACTCGAGATGGTGACCGGGCAAAAGGTCGCCGTAACAAAGTCCAAGAAGGCAATTTCGAACTTTAAACTTCGGGAGGGACTGCCTATCGGCTGCCGGGTGACACTTCGCAGGGCGAGGATGTACGAGTTTTTGGACAGGTTCATCAATGTGGCTTTGCCGCGCGTGCGTGATTTTCGCGGTGTGTCCGACAAATCGTTTGACGGGCATGGGAATTACACCATCGGCATTAAAGAACAAATCATCTTCCCCGAAATTAACGTTGACAAAGTCACAAGAATAACGGGAATGGATATCACGGTCGTCACGACAGCGAACACTGATATCGAAGCATACGAGCTTTTGAGGGAGCTCGGCATGCCTTTCGTTAAACGGCAGGAAGTCGTTCAAATACCCAAAAACAATTAGCGAGGTGCTCGATTGGCACGGCTGGCAATGATGGTCAAGGCGAAAAGAACGCCGAAATACAAGGTCCGGCATCATAACCGGTGCAACATCTGTGGGCGCCCGCGAGCATACTATAGAAAGTTCGGCGTGTGCCGGATTTGCCTTCGCAATCTTGCCCTCGAAGGAAAAATTCCCGGACTTCGTAAAGCAAGCTGGTAGTCATCGAAGGAAAGCACTGACCATGGCATTGACCGACCCGATTTCTGATTTTTTGACAAGGATTCGAAACGCCGCAAAGGCGAAGCACCGTCGCGTGGACATCCCGGCTTCGAACACGAAGAAAGCAATTGCGCAGATTCTGTTGGACCAGAAATACATAGCGAATTTCGCCGTTCTGGAAGACGGAAAGCAGGGTCTGCTACGCATCAATCTCAAGTATCAAAACGGCAGGCCAGTCATCAAGGGGTCGCGGCGGATCAGCCGGCCTGGCATTCGCCAGTACCGGTCTTCGGATAAATTGCCCCGTGTCCTCGGTGGTTTAGGTGTAGCAATTGTTTCGACGTCAAAAGGCGTTATGACCGACGCGCAGGCAAGGAAAGAAAAGGTCGGTGGCGAAGTCATAGCGTACGTCTGGTAATGTTGAGGAGAATCACTCGTGTCACGAGTAGGTAAAAAACCTGTTCAGATAACCAAAGGCGTCACGGTTACGCACAAAGACGGCACTCTGGTCGTCAAGGGTCCAAAGGGAGAACTTTCCGCCAGAGTACATCCGGACATCAAGGTCGACGTGAAAGGGGAAGAAGTACTCGTTGCCCGCCAATCCGACGAGAACGAGCAGCGTGCGTTGCATGGCCTCTGGAGGGCGCTTGTTCAAAACATGATTCTCGGCGTGTCCAGCGGTTATTCAAAGAAGCTTGAGATTGTCGGTGTGGGTTATCGTGCCGAGATGAAGGGCCAAAAGCTCCAGTTGTTGATCGGCTACAGTCATCCAATCCTGTTTGGTCCACCCAAAGGGATCAAGATCGAGGCGCCGACGCAGACAAACATCACGATATCCGGAAGTGATAAGCAGCTCGTAGGATTGGTTGCCGCGAAGATTCGATCGTTCCGTCCGCCCGAGCCCTACAAGGGCAAAGGCATTAAGTATGAGGGTGAATACATTCGTCGTAAGGCGGGTAAAGCTGCTGCTACTGCCGGCACAGGCACGACAAAATAACTCGGGGTATTTTCGACATGATACGCAAGAACACGGAAGAGCGACGGCAAAAGAAGAAGGTGAGAATTCGGAAGAAAGTATTTGGAACCTCTGAGCGCCCGCGCTTTACGGTGTATCGAAGTCTCAACCATGTGTATGCGCAGATCATCGACGATTCGACGGGAAAAACACTGGTTTCAACCTCAACCCTCGCAAAGGATTTGAGAGACGAGCTGGAGAGCCTGAAATCTTCAAAGGATGTGTGCAAGAAGATCGGAGCGACCGCCGCAAAGAAGGCTCTGGAGAAGAACATCAAAGAAGTGGTTTTTGATAGAAACGGATTTCTCTATCACGGCCGTGTCAAGGCAGTCGCCGACGGAGCGCGTGAAGGCGGCTTGAAATTCTAAACATCAAAGAATCAACATGGCAAGAATAAAAGCAGGCGAACTGGAACTCAAAGAGCGGCTTGTTCACGTCAACCGCGTGGCAAAAGTGGTCAAAGGCGGCCGGCGCTTCAGCTTTAATGCTGTGGTGGTTGTGGGAGACGGCAACGGCCATGTCGGCATCGGGCTTGGGAAGGCCAACGAGGTTGCCGACGCTATTGCAAAAGGTGGGGAGGATGCGAAGAAGAATGTCGTGAAGGTTTCGGTCGTGAAAGGCACAATACCGCATGAAGTCATCGGAAAATTTGGAGCAGGGAGAGTACTTCTGAAACCGGCCTCTCCTGGCACAGGACTTATTGCCGGCGGTGGGGTGCGTGCTGTCCTTGAATCAGCAGGAGTCAAAGATGTCCTGACAAAGCAAATGGGCTCGTCCAACCCCCACAACGTTGTCAAAGCGACGATGCAGGCTCTCCTGAATCTCACCGACGCAAAAATGGTGGCGGCCCGTCGCGGCATCACTCTCCACGAACTGTTTCAGAATTAGGTTTGATCATGGCTGAATCGAAAAAAATAAAGATCACGCAGACGAAGAGCATCATCAAGCAACTCGAAAACGCCAAGCGGACAATAAAGGCGCTCGGGCTCGGACGTCCCAATTATTGGGTGGTGAAGAACGATACGCTTCAGGTGCGGGGAATGATCAATACCGTGCGTCATCTCGTCAAAGTCGAAGAGGTAAAATAGTGGGCAAGGACATCCTGAGCAATCTCACTCCCGCCAAAGGTTCGCGACGACGCGTCAAGCGGATCGGCCGAGGTCAAGGATCCGGCCACGGCGGCACGGCGACGAAAGGTCACAAGGGAGCGCGCTCCCGTTCGGGTCATAAGTTCAAACTGTGGTTCGAGGGCGGGCAGATGCCGCTGTTGCGCAGAATCCCGAAGTTTGGCTTCAAGCCGCATAATCGAGTCGAGGCCCAGATCGTCAACCTGGAAACTCTCGAACGCCTCGTTTCCACAAAGAAGATTGACGGGACGGCCGTCACCCCAGAATCGCTGTATAATGCGGGCGCCGTTTCAAAGAAAGATGTGCCGATCAAGATCCTGGGAAACGGCGACTTGAAATCCAAAATTGAAGTCAGCGTCCATGCGTTCAGCAAATCTGCGCTGGAAAAAATCCAAGCGGCGGGTGGAAAAGCGATTGTTCTTTCTCAATAAGGCAGCTCATGAGTAAGCTGGGCGAGACCTTTACCAACATTTTCAAGATTCAGGAACTGCGGGAACGATTGTTGTTCACCGCAGCCTTGTTGATCGTTGTGCGCATCGGCTCACACGTGACGGTGCCCGGAGTGGACGCTGTGCTTCTTGCCGATACGATTCGGCGTGGAGCCGAAGGCTCGCTGTTTGGGCTCTATGACCTGTTCGTGGGGGGAGCGTTCAGCAACGCGGCAGTCTTTGCCCTGGGCATAATGCCCTACATCAGCTCCTCGATTGTCATTCAGCTCTTGGGAGCGGTGATCCCGTACTTTCAAAAACTGCAGAAAGAGGGAGAAGACGGACGCAAGAAGATCACACAATACACGCGCTACGGGACGGTGTTGATCTCCATTCTGCAGGCAAGCGGTGTTGTCGTCAAGCTGGTCTACACGACGGGTGAGGGTGGTCTGCCGATCGTGCCTGTCGAGGTTCAGGGCTTCGGGTTTACCTTCAGCACCATAGTGATCCTGACTGCGGGAACGATCTTTATGATGTGGCTTGGCGAACAGATCACCGAACGGGGAATAGGCAACGGCATATCACTCATTATTTTTATCGGGATCATTGCGAGATTCCCCAGTTCAATTCTTGACGAGTATCAAATCGTTTCCTCAGGGAGCCGTAACCTGATCGTTGAGTTGGTGATTTTCATCCTGATGGGATTCATTGTGGCGGGGGTGGTGCTTGTAACACAAGGCACGCGTCGTATCCCGGTGCAGTACGCAAAACGCGTCGTCGGGCGAAAGGTCTACGGGGGCATTACGCAGTATATCCCGATGAGAGTCAATACAGCAGGCGTGATGCCGATAATCTTTGCGCAGTCGATCATGTTTATTCCGCAGATCATTTTCTCGTTCTTTCCGGAAAGCGATTTTGTCTCGGAATTATCGAATGACTGGTTCGGCCACATGTCCTGGACCTACTCGATTGTGTACGGGTTGATGATTGTGTTCTTCACGTATTTTTACACGGCGATTGCGTTCAACCCGAAAGATGTTGCCGATACAATGAAACGGCAGGGAGGGTTTATTCCCGGAATTCGCCCCGGTCCGCACACGGCGGAGTTTGTGGACAACATTCTCACGAGGATCACGCTTCCCGGGTCTGTGTTTCTGGCAATCGTGGCGATTCTCCCAACGTTCATGATGAAAATGGGGGTGACGCCGAGTTTCGCATCGTTCTTTGGAGGCACTAGTCTACTCATTATTGTCGGTGTTGCCCTTGATACGCTTCAACAAGTCGAATCGCATTTGCTCATGCGTCATTATGATGGCTTCATGAAAAGCGGCAAGCTGAGAGGGCGCCGCGGGTTCTGAGAAATGGCCGATGGTGCAGCTCAAATCGAAACGCGAAATCGAGCTAATGCGCGAGAGCTCCAGGATCGTGGCAGAAGTTCTCAGGCTCGTCGGAGCCGAAGTGAAGCCGGGTGTCACGACGCTGGAACTCGACAGACTGGCGGAAGAATACATCAGGTCGTTTGAGGCCGTTCCCGCCTTCAAGGGATACGGGAGCAGTAAGCACAACCTCTTTCCGGGAACCCTCTGCACGTCGGTGGACTCGGAAGTCGTCCACGGAATACCGGGAAGACGGATGCTCAAGGAAGGCGAAATTCTCTCCGTAGATGTTGGAGTAAAAAAAGACGGGTATTACGGAGACGGAGCCTGGTCATTCCCCGTCGGAGAAATCTCGGAAGAAAAAGAGCGCTTGCTGCGTGTGACAGAAGAGGCGTTGTATCGGGGGATTGAAAAAGCGATCGAGGGGAACCGGGTTCATGATATCTCGCATGCAGTGCAGGAATATGTCGAGATCAACGGATTCTCCATCGTTCGGGATTTGGTGGGACATGGCGTGGGCAAAGAACTTCACGAAGAACCTTCGGTCCCGAATTTTGGCGATCCGGGTACCGGCGTGAGGCTGAAAACGGGGATGACCCTGGCCATCGAACCCATGGTGAACTATGGAACCTGGAAGGTCCGCGTTCTGGCAGACGGCTGGACGATCGTCACGCAGGACGGCATGCCGTCGGCTCATTTTGAACACACAATCGCCATTGTGAACGGGAAGCCGGAGATCTTAACTCAAGTACCAAACTGAATGGCAAAGCAAGGTCCTATTAAAGTAGACGGAGTGATTACCGAGACTCTTCCGAATGCGACCTTCAGAGTGAAACTGGACAGTGGACATGAGATTCTGGCTCACATTTCAGGGAAAATGCGGATGCACTACATCAAGATCCTTGTGGGAGACCGTGTGACGGTGGAAATGTCGCCGTATGATCTCACCAAGGGCAGAATTACGTATCGCTATAAGTAGCTGAGGATTCAACATGAAAGTTCGATCGTCGGTAAAAAAACTTTGCGAGAATTGCAAAATCATCAAGCGCAAGGGAGTGGTTCACGTTATTTGCAAGAACCCTAAACACAAGCAGCGTCAGGGATAAACATAAGGAGTATTGACGAGTGGCTCGCATTGCAGGAGTTGATTTGCCAAAAAACAAACGCGTGGAAATCGGCCTGACCTATATCTACGGTATCGGCAGGTCATCGTCTCAGGATATTCTCACAAAAGCCAAGGTCGACCTGAACAAACGGGTCGCCGACCTGAGCGACGAAGAAGTGGCCAGCATCCGTTCTGTGATCCAGAGCGATTACAAAGTGGAGGGGGCGATGAGGAGCGAAGCTCAGCTCAACACAAAGCGCCTCATGGACATTGGCTCCTACCGCGGGCTTCGCCACCGCAAAGGATTACCCGTGCGCGGACAGCGGACACGGACGAACGCTCGCACGCGGAAAGGCAAACGAAAGACTGTCGCGGGCAAGAAGAAGGCGATTGAGAAGAAATAGCGGCGAAGTCAAAGCAACAGAGGAACAATGGATTAGTGGATGAATGGATAGTGAATCAATGATCAGTCAAAAACCTAATCTTTGCCTCAGACTACAATCCAATAATCGAACAATCCACTGAGCTAATTCAAGGAGAAACGTTTTTTGGCTAAACAGGTAGCGGCTCCGGTTACAAAGAAGAAAAAGAAAGTCCACGTCGACGCAAACGGCAAGGCTTTCGTCAAGGCGACCTTTAACAACACGATTGTTACCCTGACGGACACGTACGGAAACGTCATCGCATGGTCATCGGCCGGGAAGAACGGGTTCAAAGGTTCGCGCAAGAGCACACCGTTTGCGGCTCAGGTCGCGGCTGAAGCGGCGGCGAAGGAAGCTGTTGACCTTGGGTTGAAGCGTGTGGAGGTGTTTATTAAAGGCCCCGGCGGAGGCCGTGAGGCGGCGGTGCGTTCGCTCCAAACCGCCGGCCTGGAAGTGACGATGATTCGAGATATCACCCCGATTCCTCACAACGGATGCCGTCCGCCAAAGCGTCGTCGGGTATAATATTAAAGTGTGAGTCTGAATTTCGAACAAGAAACTGCAGAATAACGAAGTGTTTTTGAGTTCACCCTAGGAGGTCTATGGCAAGATACTTGGATGCCAGTTGCAAACTGTGTCGCAGGGAGCGGCAGAAGCTGTTTTTGAAGGGCACGAAGTGTTATACGGATAAATGCCCTGTGGAGAGACGCTCGTATCCACCCGGACAGCACGGGCAGTCCCGTCGATCCCGAATCTCGGAATACGGCTTGCAGCTGCGTGAGAAACAAAAGGTGCGGAGGGCGTACGGCCTGTTGGAATCTCAGTTCCGGAATTATTTCGAACGGGCGCTGAAGGTCACTGGACGCACGGGAGACATGCTCGTGAAGATGCTTGAGCGGAGGCTCGACAACGTCGTCTATCGTCTCGGGCTTGCACCATCGCGAAAAGCCGCACGGCAGCTAATTCTCCATCGGCACTTCACGGTCAATAATCGCGTTGTCGACGTGCCGTCCTATTTGTTGAACCCAGGAGATGTGGTTCATGTTCAGGACAAAAGCAGGAAGCTGGAGATCATCCACTCCTCTATGAAGCGGATGAAGGACACAGCAATGTTACCGTGGCTCAGCCTGGATAAGGCGACGATGTCGGGAACGTTCCTGAACATCCCCGAGCGGCCGGATATACCACTCAATGCAAATGAGCAACTTATTGTTGAATTGTATTCGAAGTAGTGAGAAGAATTCCATTCAAGATTTTGAACTCTTAACATCCTCGTCATCAGCGAGGGAAAGAACATTATGAGCACGTTTGTCCAAATGCCTGAAAGAATTGAACTCGAGGAGTCGTCCGCAACCGCAACGTTTGGCCGATTCACCGTCCAGCCGCTGGAGAAGGGCTTCGGAGTCACTTTGGGGAATTCCTTCCGCCGGGTGCTCCTCTCGTCGCTTCCCGGTACGGCTATCACGGCCATCCGGGTCGACGGGATTCAGCACGAATTCTCGACGATCAAAGGGATGGTTGAAGATGTTGCGGACTTTATTCTGAACCTAAAACAAGTTCGGATCAAACCCGTGAATAAGAAAGCCACGAAAATCACGGTTCCCATGAAAGGACCCGGCGAGTTCGTTGCAGCCGACCTGCAGAAAGCTACCAGCGAGATCGAAATTCTCAACCCCGATTGCCACCTTGCCTCGCTTAACAAGGACGCGGACTTTGAGATCGAATTGCGTCTTGGCCGTGGCAAAGGTTACGCAGCGGCCGAAGAGAACAAGTCTCCCGACCAGCCGTTGGGCATGATTGCCGTCGATTCGATTTTTACGCCGATCATGAATGTCCGGTATCTCGTAGAGCCGACACGCGTCGGCGGCCAGACAGATTTTGAAAAACTTGTCATCGAGATCGAGACAGACGGTTCCATCTCTCCCCAGGATGCGCTGACGCACGCAGGGAAAATTCTCAGGGATCATGTCCAGCTTTTCATCAATTTTGGAACGGAGCCCGAGACGGAGAAGATTGAGAGTCAGCAGGAAGGTGAGGTGAGTCGTATCCGGAAGATCCTGAAGATGTCCGTCGATGAGCTCGAGCTCTCTGTGCGTTCGCACAACTGCTTGCGTTCAGCGAACATCAAAACAATGGCGGACCTGGTACGCCGGAACGAATCCGAATTGCTCAAGTTCCGCAACTTTGGGCGGAAATCGCTTGCTGAGCTCGCTGCGATTGTCGACGAGTACGGATTGAATTTCGGAATGGATGTGGACAAGTATCTGAAAGACGGTAACGAGTAGACGAGGTAAGGAAACGCTATGCGACATCTGAAATCAGGCAGAAAGCTGAAACGCACCTCGAGTCACCGCAAGGCAACCCTGGCGGCTCTCAGTGCCTCGCTCATTCAGCACAAGAAGATCTGGACGACGGCGGCAAAGGCAAAAGAAACACGCATGTTTGTTGAAAAGCTCATCACGCGTGCAAAGAACGCCGTGGCGCACGAAGGCGACGGAAAACTGAAGAACGTTCACGCGCGCCGACAGGTGTTCGCGTTCCTTCGCGACCGTGCTGCCGTTTCGACATTGTTTAACGACATAGCTCCAAAAGTTGCGAACCGACCGGGAGGCTACACCCGTGTGGTCAAGCTCGGCAGGCGATACGGTGACGGAGCAGAGCTCGCCGTGATCGAACTTGTCGACTACAATACGGGCCAGGAAAAAGCCGCGGCGAAACCTGCGGCAAAAGCAGCAAAAGGCGGGGCGAACAAGACGAAGAAGTCTTCACAAAAAGAAAAGACGGCGTCGAAAGAGGCGAAAGCAGAAGCTGCAGCCCCCTCAGTGAAGAAGAGTTAGTGAGTTTTTTCCGTGTTCAACTAACAAAAGGTACCAGCTATGCTTAAAATAACATCGGCGGAATTCCTTCAGGGAGTGGCAGACCTCCGGCAGCTGCCCAAGAACGAACTCAAAGAGATCCTGTTCATCGGCAGGTCGAATGTGGGCAAGTCCTCCCTGCTCAACAAGATTTGCGGACGAAAGAATCTGGCGCGGTCCAGTTCCACCCCAGGCAAAACGAGGGAAATCAACTACTACATTATTAATAACCAGTTCTACTTTGTCGACCTTCCCGGTTACGGGTACGCGAAAGTGCCCGAGCAAATGCGCGCCGGATGGAAGAAGCTGATTGAAGATTTTCTCAAAAGAGGCTCCCCGATAAGCCTTGCAATGCAGCTGATCGATTCCCGTCAGGAGCCAACGCCCCTGGATTTGATGATGATGGACTGGCTGGAATACTACGAAGTGCCGTACCTTCTCGTCCTGACAAAAGCCGATAAGCTTCCCACGAGCAAGCTCACGAAACAGCTGGAAGCATATAAGGACCGATTTCATTCTCAGCTCACCAACGGCGGTTGCTGCGCAGGCATTGTGCCCTTCTCCATCGTCGACGGAGATGGCCGCACAGAGTTGCTGAAACGTATTGAGGGCCACTTTGAGCATTCACCCAGACGCAAGAAGGAAGCTGTCTGACTGCTCTTCCTTGATTCCATTACTTCCAAAGACCTCGAACGACCTTCGAGGTCTTTGCGTGTACAGCGTTCTTGCTTCTCCAGAACCGAAGTGTTATAATTTCCTCATCATGAATTCGCTGAGAAGGAATACGCTTTGAAAAAGAGGCTTTTCACACCCGGACCTACGCCAGTCCCCGAATCTGTCATGCTCAAGATGGCGGAGCCGATGATTCACCATCGACATCCGGAATTCACCGAACTCTTCACGCGGGTGAACAACAACCTCAGGTATCTTTTTCAGACTTCGGGCGATGTCCTCACACTGACTTCGTCCGGCACGGGTTCGATGGATGCGGTCGTCTGCAATCTGCACCAGCCAGGAGAAACCGCAGTTTTCGTGAACGGCGGAAAATTTGGAGAACGATGGGGCGAGATACTCCGTGCCTACGGAATGCACGCTGTAGAAGTTTCCGTGGAGTGGGGCTCGAGCGTTTCCGCCGACCAGATTGCGGATGCGCTCAAAGGGAATCCCGCTGTGAAAGCTGTCTATCTAACCCAAAGTGAAACTTCCACCGGTGCGGCAACAGACGTCAAAACTATCGCGCGAGAAGTCCACAAGAACTGTGAGGCTGCTGTCGTTGTCGACGGCATTACGGCAGTCGGCGCCATGGAATTGAGGATGGACGAGTGGGGAATCGATGCTGTCGTGACCGGATCTCAAAAAGGGCTCATGATACCGCCTGGTCTGGCATTTCTTGCTCTCAGCGAGCGGGCCTGGCGGATGACCGAGAAATCGACGTTGCCGAAATACTATTTTGACCTCATAAAAGCCAAAAAAGCGGTCCGAGACAATGACACGCCATGGACTCCCGCAGTCTCACTCGTCATCGGCGTTGACAAGGCGTTAGAAATGATACGGTCGGAAGGGATCGAAAACGTCTGGAAGCGACACGATCGGCTTGCACGTTCCATCAGGTCGTCGGCTCAGGCGCTGGGATTATCTGTGCTGGCGAAGTGTCCCTCAAACGCGCTCACGGCAATAACAATTCCCGATTCCCTGGATGCAAAGGCATTCAACAGGACCCTGAAAAACAAATACGGGATCACTGTTGCCGGGGGGCAGGGCCATTTCAAAGGAAAGATTATCCGAATTTCCCACCTTGGCTACTACGATGAATTCGACATGACAGCGATAGTGTCTGCGCTCGAATTAACGTTGAAAGACTGCGGCTACAAGTTCGAGCCGGGGGTGGGTGTGAGAGCCGCCATTTCTGCTTTTTCCGTGTAGGCCAAAAGGTCAACAAATCGGATTCAGGATGAAAATTCTCATCAGTGATCCCATCGAGCAGGTTTGCGTCGATCTGCTGACCTCAGAAGGCTTCATTGTGGATTTCAAGCCCAGCAGGCCCTTTGAAGAGCTCAGAGGCATGATTTCCGATTACGACGCGCTCATTGTCCGCAGCAGCACACAAGTATCGAGCGAGCTTCTCAGTGTAGGGAAAAAGCTGAAAGTCATCGGGAGAGCGGGAGCAGGTGTTGACAACATCGACGTCGATGCAGCCACGCGACGCGGGGTCATCGTAATGAACACGCCGGGAGGGAACACGGTCTCGACGGCCGAGCACACCATGTCGCTTCTTCTCTCTCTCGCACGCAACATTCCACAGGCGAACGACTCGTTGAGGCATGGCAAGTGGGATCGCAAGAAGTTCATAGGAACAGAGCTTCTTGGAAAGACGATTGGTGTTATCGGCCTTGGAAAGGTTGGACGCGAGGTAGCCGTCCGGTGTCAGGCTTTCGGGATGACCACGATAGGATTCGACCCCTTGTTATCCGCCGAGGTCGCCGGAAAGGCACACATTGAACTCGTCAGCCTCAGCGAAGTGTTTCAGCGCTCTGACTTTATCAGCGTTCACACGCCGCTCAACGATGATACCAAGGGATTACTCGGCGACAAAGAAATCGCGAAGTGCAAGACGGGCGTACGGATCATCAATTGTGCACGGGGGGGAATTGTCGATGAAGCCGCACTTCGCCGTGGACTCGAATCCGGAAAAGTAGCGGGTGCGGCGCTGGATGTTTTCGAACACGAGCCTCCTGGCGAGCACCCTCTCCTGAAGAATCCAAAAGTGGTGGCGACACCGCACCTTGGAGCATCGACGGAAGAAGCTCAGGAAAAAGTCGCGCGACAGATCGCTCTTCAAGTGGCTGACGCGTTGAAAGAGCGGGGAGTGAGTGGTGCCGTGAATGCCGAGGCGATCCAGGTCGCGATGCGCAAAGAATTGCAACCCTTTGTCGCTCTTGCTGAAAAACTCGGCGCCCTTCAGGCCCAATTGATGCGGGGACAACTGCGCAAGGTGACCATCGCGTGCAGCGGCAGTTTTGTCACCCAGGCGACGGAGCTGATTACTGCTGCGGCTTTGAAAGGACTTTTCTCTCACCTGCTGACGGAACCCGTGAACCTGATCAATGCTCCAGTCATCGCGAAGGAAATGGGTATAACGATCGATGAGGAGCGGGAAAGCGACCATGCCGCATACACCCACCTGGTTGCCCTAACCTACCAAACGGACGTGGAAAAACGGAAGTTCGCCGGAACCGTCTTTGGCAATTCGCAGGTTCGAATCGTCCAGATAGATGACTACCATATGGAAATCCATCCGGACGGGTGTCTCTTACTCTATAAAAATGTCGACAAACCAGGAATGCTTGCTCAAGTTGGGGCGGAACTGGCAAAGGCGAGTATCAACATTGCCGGATTGGCTTTAGGACGTGACAAACCGGGCGAGAAAGCATTAACGGTAATGAACGTTGACAGCAGTATTCCGATTCAAACTCTTCAGAAACTGGAACAAATTGATGGAGTTTTCGAGGTCCGCACCGCAAAGCTTTGAAATTCCCCCGAGAGGTGCATTCCAGGTCAACTGAGCCAAAAGCCACTCGCGCTCGAAAATCTTTAAAAAAGACTTGACATAAAAGATATCGTGGTATATATTTCCCTCGAAATCTTCCCATCATTCCCACCTACCAGAAGGAGGTGAACACCAAAGAGCCTCGTCAAGGGGAGGCAGTTCCGGCGAGGAAAGAACAGTTGAAAAAGTTTGTCTCACCATCTGCCATGAACGACCGAACCCTCTGAGCAATTTGCATAGGGGTCGTTCTACGGCGAAACAGGAATCCACATTTACAACAATCTCCACTTCCAGAAGGAGGTAGCATATGCTACGCAAGCTTTTGATTCCTTTCATCTCGTTATTCCTTCTTCCGGCCTTGTTGTTTGCCCAAGACGGTAAGTTGCGGGGCAAAGTAACGGACAAGGAATCGGGTGAACCACTCATTGGTGCAAACGTTGTGATAGACGGTACCACACTTGGCGCCTCAACGGATGTCAACGGTGAGTATATCATTCTTAGCGTTCCTGCCGGTAACTACACGGTGAAAGCTTCCTACATTGGTTACTCACCGTATACGATCTCTGATGTCCGCGTCAACTCGAATATCACGACGACACAGGATTTTGCGCTCTCGAGCACTGCCGTTCAACAGCGCCCCGTAGAAGTTGTCGCTGAGCGTCCTCTCATCCAGCGCAACACCACCAACACCATCAGGATCAACACGCAGGAAAATATTCGAAACATTCCGTTCCGCGGCGTCCAGAACATCATCGCTCTGGAAGCGGGCGTCGTGCAGCAGCGAGGTAACCTGTACGTTCGCGGTGGCCGAGCTGGCGAAATCGCATACTTCATCGACGGCGCCAACACGACGAACCCGCTGTTCAACAGCCAAAATGTCAGCGTCGTTCAGGAAGCGCTCGAAGAACTTCAGCTTCAATCCGGCGGATGGACGGCTGAGCATGGAGGCGGCAATGCCGGTATTATCCGACAGACAGTGCGAACCGGCGGTTCCGACCTCAAAGCTTCGCTGTCGTACCAGACGGACGATTTTGCAACGGGCGGTGAAGACTTCCTCGGGACGACATCTCGTGGATTCAAGAACCTCGTCGCTACAGTTGGTGGCCCTCTCGGCACAAACGACATCAGGTTCTTTGGCGCCTATGAACTGAATTTTTTCAGAAACAGGCAGCAGATGTTCCTGGAGCCCTTCCTTTTTGAAAACCTGACTGAGGATGGACTTGGCACATATCCAGCGGGAACTCCGTTACCGGGACCCGTGGAATACAAGAAGAACAACCTCTCGGGCAACTGGAATGAGAACCATGTGGGACAGGGAACCCTGCTGTTTGACTTGAACCAGATCAAACTGCGATTCACGGGAAGCTACACGTTTAATCAGAGCCCGTCGTTAGGAAACTGGCCGGGCGCTCTCGGAAGCTACTATCGGATTCAGAACGGGAGGTCTAGTCGTAATGAAACGAAGACCCTGTTTGGCAATGCACGCCTTACGCACGTGTTGAATCCCACGACGTTTTATGAGGTTGGACTCTCGTATCAGTCAAGAACTTTCAGAAGTTATGACCCACTTTTTGGCGACGACTGGAAGTCCTACACGGATAGTATCAAGAACGCGGAACTCGGGTACACTGGTTTTCAATCGAGATTTCAAGGGCCAGCGAGTTATTCGACGATTTTCCGGTTCGTCTTTGCACACCCGAATACGCCGAATGATGGTTACCAGATCAACAAACAGAATTCGGTTGGAATCACCCTTGACCTTACTTCCCAGGTCAATTCCCGATGGGAATTGAAACTCGGGGGCCGCATCGATAGCTGGACGATGAGGCTCTTCTCGGTGTCACCGTCCGAATACATGACGTACTTATACGGTAGGTTCGGAACCGACCCCGAGAAAACTTTCGTTGACGACTATACACGCCGAGTCGAAATCGTGCGACGGGCCGTTACGAACTACGGCTACGATGTCGATGGAAACGAGTCTGAAGGGTTTGACTACAACGGCACTCTGCTGGACAAGCCGTACAAGCCAGTGTTAGCCTCGTCCTACATTCAGAACAAATTCGAGTATAACGACCTGATCCTTAATGTTGGTGTCCGGTATGAATACATCAGCACAAAGGGCTTGACGTTGCCTTCGACGTTGTTCAAATCCCCGCCCTTGGATGGGCATGGCGCGTTGAACATGATCGACGAAACGGCATTTGTCGAAGCCGACCCGATTAGTCTGCTTTTACCAAGGATTAGCTTCTCCTTCCCAGTCACGGACCGAACCGTTTTCTACGCTCTCTACGGAAAATATGCCCAACAGCCGTCGCTGAACACGCTTTACAACAGCCTGGTGAATTTGAACGGGCGGTTGAACTCGAGCGTTCGCCAGCCGTACTGGTTGGGAGGTTCCATCCCGTCATTCTTGATGAAACCGGAGCGGAACACGCAGTATGAAGTCGGTCTTCGTCAGTCACTTGCCGACAACTTTGCGTTGACGATTTCCGGGTTCTACAAGGATCTCCGCAATCAGCTTTCGATTCGCCGTGTGTTTGACGACCTTGGCGGTCCTATGTTTGTTGCCCTTCAGAACGAAGATTTTGGGACTGTGAAGGGGTTGGAGTTCACGTTCGAACTGCGGAGAACAAACCGCCTTGCAGCCAAGGTGAATTATACCCTTTCGGATGCACGCGGAACGGGTTCGACGCCGCTTTCTTCTTCAAACGGCGTGACGGACGAAGCATCAGCGAGGTTCCCCCTGTTCATCAACCCGTTGCACTACAATCAGGTGCATCGCGGATCGGTGATGTTGGACTACCGATTTGACAAAGGCGACGGCGGCGCGATCCTGGAAGGAATGGGTTTCAACGCATTGCTGACGTTCAACAGCGGTCACCCTTACACCAAGATCAAAGAGCCACAGAACCTCGGACAGGCAAACCCCTGGAATATAGGCATCCGCGCGATGCTCGACTCTCGTTCGAGGAACCCCGTAGAGCCTGTGAACAGTTCCACCACACCCTGGGTCTTCAACATTGACTTGAACTGGAACAAGATGTTCTACATGGACATGTTCAATTTCGAGCTCTTTGTCAATGTGTTGAACCTGTTGAACACGAAGAACATCATCAACGTCTACCCGACCACAGGGACTCCGTATGACGACGGTTGGCTGAAGAGCCCGCTGGCAACGTCGTATAAAGAGCTGCCCAATTACGAAGCGTTCTACAAGGCGATCAATCTCCAGAACCGTTGGGGTATTATGCAAGCAGGGGAGGATCCCTTTGGCGGCGGTGCGGCCTTTGGCGACGTGTTTGGAGCGCCTCGTGAAATTCGCGTTGGAATGAGAGTAGAATTGTAGGCGAAGGGGGCGGCTCCATGCAGGGCCGCTCCTTCCGATTTTTCTGAAAGGTTTGTCAACAAAAAAAGGAATTGTTCCCATGAGAAATCCTTCTTTCAAACTGATCAACTTTCTGATCCTGCTCGCAGGACTCGTCGTCTGGTCGAACTCCTTTGCGGAGGATATCCCGGACAAGACAAAGCCGCGCGCGCGGGCAATTTCCAAGACGGCCGGTAACCCAGCCTGGACGATCTTGAACATCAACAACTTCGTCAATTGGGTACGGCGTGATGCGCCCGGTGCACTTTCTCCCCACGGGGATAACCAGGCAGTCTATCCGCGTGGAACCGGCAACGCCATTTACACCGACGGGTTTTATTTTGGTGGAAAGGCGTTTACGAATGCTGCAAAAACGACCCAAGCCCCGCGTCAAACGGTGCGCGTTGGTGGTAAAGGATACAGCTATGGATTGTCAGCAGGATGGGTCACCGGTTCTGGCGTTGGTGCGACTGCTATTGCTCCGACACATGCAGATGCGCGAAGTTACAGAATCCGCCGCGACTATCTTGCAATGACGGACCAGGAATTAAGGCGCGATGCGGCAGAAATCAACGAAATCCCAGTCACGTCGGTTACCGACGCGCAGGTTGCGGCAGTTGTGGCGCAATACGCACTCGACTGGACGAACTGGCCCGTCTCTCTCGGTTCCCCGTTTGTCGATAGGAACGGCGACGGCATTTACACGGCTCCTCCTGCATTCGGTCCCACGTTCACCGTGGACAGCTTAATTGCGCAGAATCGAGATGAGCCAGGCGTTGCCGGGTCCGATCCCAATTCGCCCGCGGACCAGGTGATCTGGACTGTTTGTAACGACCTGAATCCCAGTGTATCGATTGCCCTCCATGGCTCCGAGCCATTAGGCCTTGAGTTTCAGTTCACGGTTTGGGGTTACAAGAGAACGGATGCACTCGGTCAGCTCTTCTTTAAGCGAATCAAGATAATTAACAAAGGTGGAGTCGATACGAGCCACACGACAACAGCTGTCAACGGGAGTTTCTGGATTGACAGTATGTTTGTCTGCCTATGGTCTGATGTTGACCTCGGTTCGTTTACTGACGACCTTGCCGGTTGCGACTCTACGTTGAGCATGGGTTTTGTGTACAATGGAAACGCCATTGACGAAACCTACAACAACTTTGGTTATCCGCCCCCTGCTGTTGGATACGATTTCCTCGCAGGACCGATCGAAGCCGCAGTGGGCGACTCGGCAGTCTTTGACCTCAAGAAGCGGTACGGCGTCAGAAACCTCCCCATGTCGTCATTTGCATATTTCTCGGCCGGAAGTCCGTATAGCGATCCCTGTAACAACTCCACCGGCGGCGCTTACATTTGCCGAACCTTCCAATGGTGGAAGATGTTGAGGGGATTTGCTCCGATTGGAAATCAGAACACAGCCGACGTTCCCTACAATAGCGGTCCTTACATTTCGCCGAGGTTCCCTCTGTCAGGTGATCCGGTTAAACAGACCGGTTTTGTCGACGGCCTTGGAACCAACTACTCCTTCGTACCGGGCGACCGTCGTATTCTCCTGAACACGGGGCCGTTCACGATGGCTCCGGGTGATACTCAAGAAGTCGTGGTGGGTGTCGTTGCCGGCCTGGGTTCTGACAGGCTCTCGAGCGTGGCGGTTATGAAGTTCAATGACCGGTTTGTCCAGAACACCTATAACGCGTTGTTCAGTGTTCCAGCTCCACCCTTAGCGCCCGATATGAAGTTCGCGGAGTTGGATGGTGAGATAGCACTCGAATGGGGGAGCAACTTGACAAGGGTGAACGATATCGAGAATCGAGTGAGCAATCCTGGGGCATACGTATTCGAGGGTTACAATATTTACCAGCTTCCGAGCCGCGGAGCCAGGCTTTCTGATTCCAAGCGGGTGGTGACCTTCGATAAACCGACAGACCCAACCGTCGTGCTCGACGAGCAGTTTGACCAATCCAGCGGTCAGATTCTCTTCATCCCTGTGCAGTTTGGCACGAACAATGGCGTTCAACGCTATTTCAGATTCAATCGCGACTACATTAAGGACTTCGACAAAATCTATAATGGCCAGGAGTACTATCTGGCAGTGACAGCATACGCTGTATCTACTGTTACAGGTTATCTCCCCAGTCAACTAGAATCGAGTCCGATCGTGTTTACCGTTCGGCCAAAGATACCTTTTGGCGCGGTTCCAGCTGTGGGAACGGGAGATACGCTTTCGATTACGCACTCCGGTACAGGTAACACTGATGGGACAATTCGTCCGATCGTTGTGAACCCCGGAGCTGCGACAGGAAATACTTATCAAGTGACGTTCGATACCACGGGATCTGCCGCTGCTGGAGCGTTGACCACAACATGGATGCTCCGCAATGTGACGAAGAATACTACACTGCTGAGCGGCGAAACTAACCAGAGTGGAGATGCCAACTATAAGATTGTGGAAGGGGGCGTTTACCTCAAGGTTGAGGGACCGGCTCCGGGATTGAATCCTGGCGCGTGGAGTTGGGGACCTTCTGCAGGCGCGCGATTCATGACATGGGTCGGAGGGGATTTCGGTTGGGAGGATTTCAACGGAGCCGCTGGTTATGGTTCACCCCGAAACGTGTTTGGAGACGGAACTCTGTTTGTTGGGGCGGACCAATTGAAGGCAATCACGATTCGATTCAAGTCCACTTCAGACAACATTGGGACTTTTAACAACAGTACGGATGACACGGGTTCATACGCGTACCGATATGGTCGAGGGTTCGCTGGAGCTGCAGCTCAGCCTTCCTTTGCTCCATGGATCATCAATACTGCTGGAGGGTACTCATATCAGGACTACAGGATAAGTGCACCATTATCCGTCTATGATGTCGACGCGAATCCTCCGAGACGGCTTGCGTTTGGATACCTGGAAAACAACGCGAGCGGCGGAACAGTCAATGGCTTCTACTGGCCGCCTGATTTGAATGGCGACAACATTGGTGGTTCGGGTCCCAGAGAATGGTTGTGGATATCAAACTCTACATACACTGGCAGTACGGCGGACGCCGTCTTCCAAGCAGAAGCCATTGGTGGTGACATGCCATTCATGTACTGGCTGTCATGGACCCGACGAAACACGCGTCCCTGGCCGGGTGCACCGAATTACATCAACTTTACGCCGACGAGGATAAACACGCCCAACGACGTCTTCACGTATGTCATTCCGAAACCGGCCTCAGGCCCGGATCAGGACATAGCAAGTGCAGGTCTGGTCAATGTGTTCCCGAACCCGTATTATGCGTTCAACGCTGCCGAGACGAATCGGTTCTCTCGATTCGTCACCTTCAGCAACCTGCCGCCCACGGCGACCATCAGGATTTTCAATCTTGCGGGTCAGCTGGTGCGCGTGCTCACGAAGGATCCTGTTTCCAATCCGGGACAATTCGTGCGGTGGGATCTGTTGAACAGGTTCAATTTCCCCGTTGCGAGCGGCATGTACATCGCCCACGTGGAAATGACCTTGCCGTCGGACGGGTCGACAGTGACCAAGGTGCTGAAGCTGGCGGTTATTCAGGAACAAGAAATCCTCGATTCGTACTAAGCCGTGCAGAACAACAAAGGAAAACAAGGAGTGAATACTATGAAAACCAAGACATCATATCTTTTGATGATTCTCTGCGTGGCTGCTGCGGTTGTTGTATCGAGTTCAGTTGCGCAGAATAAGAGGGTTGGCACCTCGGCGGCATCAGAGCTGTTGATCCCCGTCGGTGCTCGTGACCTTTCCATGGGCGGAGCGGGGCTTGCTTCCTCTATGGGCGTGAACGCCATCTACTGGAACCCGGCGGGTATGGCCCGCATGGGGAAGTCCTCGGCTGAAGCGATGTTTTCGTCGATGTCCTACATCGCCGACATAGGAGTAAGCTACGGAGCTGTTGCCGCTCAGTTCGCCGATTTCGGAACTGTGGGATTGAGCGTCAAATCGCTCGATTTCGGTGACATTCCACTGACAACAGAAGACGACCCTGAAAACGCATCAGGACGCTTTTACTCACCGACGTTCGTCACCTTTGGTTTCAGTTATGCTCGATCGTTGACAGATGCGATTTCAGTCGGAGGCACATTGAAAATCATCTCCGAACAAATCGAACGCGTCTCATCGAGCGGGTTCGCTGTTGATTTCGGAGTGCAATACAACGGCCTGGTCGGTGTTCAAGGACTTCTTTTGGGCGTCACGGTTAAGAATATCGGTCCTCAAATGAAGTATGACGGGTCTGGCTTGTTTAGGCTGGCCGTCACAACAGAAGGTACACGTCCCGAACAGCGGTATAAGAGCGAAACGGCGAGCTTCGAACTGCCTTCGGTGGTCGAAGTTGGCCTTGCTTATGACGCTACAGTGGGCGAGAACATGAACCTCATGTTGAACGGCGCTTTCACGAACAACAACTTATATCTCGATGAGTATAAGTTCGGTGGTGAGATTTCGATGGGAATGGAGTCGGTAAGGCTCTTTGGGCGCGTTGGAGGTACAATGCTCCCGGATGCCGACTCTGATTTGAAAGAGAACATCTTCGGCATTACCTACGGCTTCGGGCTGGATTACGCAGCTCCGGGGATTGGCATCACCATCGACTATGCGTACCGTTCCGTCGAGCTTTTCGACGCGAACAACGTGTTCACCGTGAAGTTTGGCTTCTAAGCCGCACTACTCTCTGCATTAGAACAAAAGGCTGTCTGCAAAAGACAGCCTTTTGTTTTCTTCTCCTGGACCATCACTCATGAGTGTTCGATCAATGAGGTTTCTTCTAGCAATTCTTCTCAGTCTTTTTCTCCCAAGTCTCAAGGCCCAATCAATTATTCAGGATGTCCGGAGGAGCACCCAGACTGATCTCTTCCAGCGGATCCTGGAACTTTGCGGGAATTTTGAGGTCATGATGATATCTCTTAAGCCCGGATACGAAGACGCCGCTGCACTTGCCTACTTTCGACTTGGAAAAGGTGCAAGAGTCTTGAGCGTTTATGTTTCCAACGGCGAAGGAGGCCAGCCCGACGATTCTTCTCTGTATCCGCATGAGATAGCTGCAAGGAGGCGAGGCGAAGCATACCGCTTCACGCGGGCTTTGGACTGCGATCACCTCTTCATGAATTTACCTGATATCGTAGCCGCCTCCGACTCGCAACACGTCAGAAGCATTTGGCCCAGGGATACTCTCGCCACGAGGATACGCGAGCTTTTTTCACGATTTCGCCCGGATGTCGTTCTGTTCACCGGCGACCTGTTGCACGGGGAGAAGAACCCCCAGATTCAAGTGCTTCGACAGGCACTTCAAAAAGCCCTTCAGGGATCAACTCCGGCCGGCGGCGCCGGTGAAGCGCATTGGACGATAAATCGCGTTTTCTTCGACGAAGGCTCTGGAAAAGGAATGACGCTGGAAACAGGCTCACGACATTCAATCTTAAAGAAAACCTACGCAGCCCTGGGTGAGGAAGCATTGAAGAATTATTCTCTGGCCACTATGGGTGAAGTTCTTGGCAAAACCGGGAAGCGCACCTATACACTCCTTTCTTCTGCTCGAGGCGCTAAGCTTAAGAAGATGGACGAAGGGTTGCCTCCGCGCGTTTCATCAGCGTACAGATCTCTGGAGAATGAAATCCAGAAGCTGACGACGGACTTTTCGCGTGAAAATCTCACCCGTTTAAATGCGGTCAATCGTGACCGTTACCTGAAGTCAATCGCTCTGGTCATGGAGTCCGTTGACCGGGAGATTCCCAAAGCGACCGAACGCGGCGTGTTTGAAATCAAATCATTGGCTCGATGGAAAACAGGCCTTGAGAATCTTCGCAATGTCCTTCTGGGCGTCTCTGTCTCGTTTTCCCTTTCCGAGGCAGTGCTCGCGCCGCGTCAGTTGACGTTCCTCAAAATCGACTCGGTGACGGGGATCCAGGAGGAGGGGACGAAGGAGATCTATTTTCCCATTACGCAGCAGGGATGGATCGTCGACGAAAATATACAGCCTCGACTGGCGCTGAGACTCAATGAGCCATACGGGTTGTTATCGCCGCCGGCAGGGACGTTCGACGTGCCGTGGTCGATCGATGGATTGCGAAACGAGAAATTTGCCCGTCAGATGTATTTTCTTATTATCCACAGGTCGAGAAACCCGTTGTACAATTTTGTCTATCGGCAAAGTCTTGATATTTTTCTCTCACAGAAGTTCACGGTCGAGGTGCAAGCGCCTGTTGTGTTTGCCAGAGATGGTGAGCAGCTTCCGGTGCGGTTAACGAACCATTCGCGGGATGGCGTGAGAGATTCAATTTGTGTCATGGATCAGCTTGTAACCTCGGAGAAGAAAGAGTTCCGGCTGAATGCAAAAGGCGCAGTGTGGTCTGACACCCTTACCCTCAGCTGGAAGAGCGACGCGAGGGATAGCACTTACCTTCTTTCTGTAAAGATCGCGGATAATGATGTCGCTCATTTTGTTGCAAGGAAGTTTGAAGTGGAGGCACCCGCCATCGTCTCTCTTGGCGTTATCACGGCCGGTAAAAGCACTCCGCTTCTTCAAACGCTCCAACGACTGAACATGCATCCGGCGATTCTGGAGCTTGAGTCCATGCCGTCGCTTGCGTCGTTTCAGTGCGTCGTTGTTGACCGGGGAGCATTCGCCAGGCTCAGGGGCCTCACATCGCAAAAAAGACATCTGGACGAATTCGTTGAAGCGGGGGGGCATCTCGTCGTGCTTGCCCAGAATGCGGCGAGCTGGAACCGCAATCCGCTCATGAAAGGAATTCATCTCGAACCGACGTTCGGCCTTGACGCAGAGAGTGAATTGGCAGGGGACAGTCTGAGCGATTTACTGACAACACCGCATCGCTTGACCCACGAGGATTGGAGCGGGTGGATTTTCAGCAGAGGGGTGAATAAGGTAAGAATCCTAAACAATAATTCGGCCCGGGTGCTTCTTTCTGCGAAGGTCGGCAGGCAAGAGTTTCCTCTGGTGGTGACAGAAAAAGCAAAGGCTGGACGAAGAACCTATGTCGACCTGAACCTCGACCACCAGTGGCTCAACGTCCATCCGGGCGCATTCCGGTTTCTTGTGAATCTTGTTTCTTATGACCATCCTCAAGTGAGAACACAATGACCAGGCTCATCTCTTGCGCATTTCTCTTTGTTCTTCTTCCCCTGGCGTCGGTTGCCCAACGCATTGTTCCAAAGGCATCGCTGGTTCTCAACCTCGACTATGCATCCTTCCGGCACACTGACCAGGCAGGGTATCTCGAGATCTACTACGGCTTCTATCCAAGGCTTGTCTCCTACGAATTGCGGGATAACAGATATTCAGGTACCATCACGCTCCATGTGAACCTAACGAAGAAGGAAGGCGGTGAAGCACTGTTAAACAGGTCCTTCGCCTTGCCGATCTCCGTCAAAGATACTCTGGACGAGTCCTTCAATTACACGTTCATTTCTCAGGCCGGGTATTCTCTTGCGTTCGGTGAATACATGCTCTCAGTTCTTGCCGTGGACTCTCTTAGTCCCGAGAGACGTGATAGCATACGGTTGCCCGTTTCCGTGACGCCGTTCAGGGCTACGGCCATCAGCGACCTTGAGCTGTGTTCCAATATCAAGGAATCGGACGACAAAGTCGACCCTTTCTTCAAGAACTCCATGATTGTCGTTCCCAACCCTACTCTGGTCTTTGGCGTTACGGGAAGCCCTGTTATGTTCGTCTATGCTGAGGTGTACAACGTAAGTAAGAACTCGCCGTATACTCTGAAATCGACCATTACTGACGGTCGGGACAAGACGATTCGCGAGTCCTCAAAGTCGAGGCTTTACACCGTCAGCAACGCCGTTGAAGTGAACACCGTGAATACCACGTCCATTCCGTCTGGACGCTATCGGTATCACCTTCTTTTGACGAATGCTGGAGGTGAGGAGATTGGAAAAGCAACGAAGACATTCTATGTGTATAATCCACACTTACAGGCAGCGCAGATTTCCTCGGGGTCGCTGAAGGCAACCGAGCTTGACGGATTGACTGCGGAAGAGCTCGCGGACGAATTTCGAAGAGCTCAATACATCGCCACGGATCAGGAGATGAAGACTTTTTCACAGGTCACCTCGGCTGAAGGGCGAAGAGAATTTCTCGGCAGATTCTGGGTTGAAATCGAATCAGGTCGTCTTGGCCGGGATCCGATGAGGCGGTCAGAATACCTGTCGCGCGTGACTCTGGCAAATCAGCGTTACCGTGTCATGGGAAAGGACGGTTGGAGAACGGACCGGGGACGGGTGTTCATTCTATATGGCGAATCGGACGAGGTAGAGCGTCATCCCAGTGGTGAGAGCAAGCCGTATGAGGTGTGGCATTACTACGGAGTTGAAAACGGCGTGGAATTTGTCTTTGTCGACAGGTCGGGTTTCGGTGAGTACGTTCTCGTCCATTCCACCAAGCGCGGCGAACTTCGCGATGATACATGGCAACGATTCTTGCAATAACGTGGTACTTCTTTTCTCTCCCGGCTTCCCGGATAACACCTCCTGACACCGTTTTACAGTACGAATACTCTGCCGGCTCGTTTCAGCATGCCACAAGGCTTGCCGTTTCTCCACAAGGATGGGTCTACTGCATCGATGAAGCCGAGAATGTCGTCCATGTTCTCAAGAATCGCGGTCGGGAGTCCTCGGTCATCGGCGGATACGGGTGGGCCACGACCAGCTTCGACAGGCCGAGCGGCGTCGCCACAGACGGGATCAATGTGTTTATCTCAGACCACGGCAACCATCGCATCCAACGTTTCGACAAGAACCTCAACTATGTCAGCTCGCTCTCAACCCGTGATACATCGGCCGCCGGGGCGCGCTTCGGTTACCCAATGTCAGTCGCGGTTTCAAAGTCGGGCGACCTCTTCATCGTGGATGGGGAGAACCTCCGGATCGTTCGATTTTCTGCCGACTCCAGATATCTTCAGACCTTTGGCAGTTTTGACGCCGCCAAGGGGAGGCTCGTTCAACCCGGCAAGATTGTTCTCTCGAACGACGACAGGATTTATGTTGCTGAGCCGGATCGGATTGTCGAGTTCGATTATTTTGGTAATTTTGTGAGGACGGTCGGCAATGGCGCGCTCAGTTCATTGCGAAGTTGTGCAGCGGTAGAGAATGGTCTTCTCGCCGTCGCCAGAGATACTCTTTTCTGGTTCTCGAGGTCCGGGATGTTGGCGCTCAGAACGCCACTCCGATTCATTCTTGCGGATGAACAGCTCTCTGAGCTTCAGGATGTCGTCGTCATTCGCAACCTCTTGTACGTCCTGGTTCCCAAGCGGATATTCGTTTTCGTGATTCATGTGATGTAGTCGTTTCTTGACATTCAACCGTAATTGTCCTATTTTTTTCAAATCAAATTCTTCGTGTTTATTCCATCCTGAGGAGGAGTCATGGCATCTCGGTCGGTGAACAGAGCTACTTTGATAGGCAATCTGGGAAAAGATCCCGAACTTCGCTACACCAGCAGCGGTGTGGCTGTTGCCTCCTTTAGCCTCGCCACAAACGAAAGCTGGAAAGATCCCGACGGCAACATCCAGGAGCGCACGCAATGGCATAACATTGTCGCCTGGAGGAAACTGGCCGAAATCTGCGGTGAATTCCTCAAGAAAGGGAGCAAGGTTTACGTCGAAGGCCGGCTCCAATACCGAAACTACGATGACAAGAATGGCGTCAAACGGTACGTGACGGAAATCGTCATCGACGAGATGGTGATGTTGGACAGCAAAGGCGGCGCCCCTCCAAGTGAACCCGCCTCGAGTCATATTCAGGAGACCTCGACGGAAAAATCTGACGACCTTCCGTTTTAGATTGAAGATTGTCTATTGTCGATCGCGGATTGAAGATTTGATGTTGCCTCTCTCTGCACATTCCCTATGAGTCGTTCATTTTCTTCGGCCAAAGGCCTGCTTTTCGTTTTCCTTTTCTTCTTTGTCCGTGAAGCCCAGGCGGGAGCAGCAAAAAAGCCCGTTCGAGCGCAGAAAGGAATGGTAGTGTCGGCGCATTACCTTGCTTCGCAGGTCGGAGTCGACATTCTCAAGAAGGGCGGGAATGCGGTTGACGCCGCAGTGGCCACCGGAATGGCACTTGCAGTCGTGCACCCTGCTGCCGGGAACATTGGAGGCGGCGGTTTCATGATTGTCGTGACCAAGGACGGCCAGGCGACGGCATTTGATTTTCGGGAAAAAGCGCCGGCCATGGCACACGAGAAAATGTACGTTGATTCTCAGGGGAAATACATCAGGAATCTCAATCATGAGGGTTACCTTGCTGTCGGCGTTCCCGGGACCGTCGCAGGTTTTGACCTCGCCCTTAGGCGTTTCGGCCGGAAATCCTGGAAAGAACTCGCCGCGCCCGCGGTGCGACTCGCTGAGAATGGCTTCTCTCTTAACTGGGCTCTGGCGGAAGAATTCAAACAGCTGAGAGGCGAGCTGAAACCCTATCCGGCATCGTTGAAAGCTTTCTACCGGAAGGATGGAACAGCGTACGAAGCTGGAGACGTCTGGAAGCAACCCGATCTGGCAAAGTCGTTGAAGCGAATTCAAGATTCCGGTCGCGATGGGTTTTACAAAGGCCAGACTGCTCGCCTCCTCGCCGCCGACATGAGGAAAAATGGCGGACTGATCACTGAGGCAGACCTGGCTTCATATGAGGCGAAGGAACGCAGCCCACTCCGTGGGAGCTATCGCGGTTTTGAAGTTATTTCCATGTGTCCGCCGAGTTCCGGGGGGACGGCGCTCATTGAGATGCTCAATATTCTGGAAGGCTTTGACCTCAAATCGTATGGCCACAACTCCGCGCAATATCTGCATGTTCTGACTGAATCCATGCGGAGAGCGTACGCCGACAGAGCCCTTCACGTGGGGGACCCCGATTTCATTCCCGAGATGCCTATCGACAAGCTGATTTCCAAGGAGTATGCGGAGGAACTGCGTCGAAACATCAGTTTGACGCACTCGTCAAAAAGCAATCCCGAGAAATTCAACGAAGCATATGAGAGCTCACAGACGACTCATTACTCGGTCGTTGACGCAGAGGGCAACGCTGTCGTCGTCACGTACACCCTGGAGGATGGATATGGCTCGAAGATCGTGGCGGAAGGACTCGGCTTCCTTCTGAACAATGAAATGGGGGACTTTAATCCCGCGCCCGGCCGAACGGATACGACAGGAATGATTGGAACGAAACCCAATCTTGTTTCTCCGGGCAAACGGATGCTGTCGAGCATGACGCCCACAATCATCGTGAAGGATGGAAAGCCCTGGGCGCTGATCGGATCTCCGGGAGGGCGGACGATTATCAACACAGTTCTTCAGGTGACGCTGAACCTGATCGATTTCAGCATGAATATCTCAGAGGCCATCACCGCGGGTCGCGTCCATCATCAATGGTTGCCGGACGTTTTGAGAATTGAGAAATTCGCCACTACTGCCGACACATACCGGCTGCTCGAAGGAATAGGGCACAGAATAGACTTCACTCGAAGTCAGGGGAGCGTGATGGGGATAATGATTGAAGACAAAACCTTCTTCGGTGCCTCCGACCCTCGACAATCGGATGGCGCCGCGATCGGATATTAGCGATCAGCTGAAGATACAAATGCTCCTGAAAGAAATGGTTCTCACCCGCATTCTAGAGCGAACATTAAGATTCGGCATGGTTTTAATGCTTTTAATGGTTTGCGGTTCGACATTTCTGCATTCAGAGTTTGAAAGCATCACCGTGGATGGCGCCACCTTGTACTATCGCACATTTGGCAAGGGCACACCAATTCTCTTGGTGGGAGGCATCGCAGGAGCCTCGAATGAATACCTACTTCCGATCGCACAGGAGTTGAGAAAAACACATCGAATCATCCTCGTTGATCTGAGAGGCACAGGTAAGTCAGTCGTTGAGGCCGTAGACTCTTCCACCATTAATCTAAACAGGGTACTGAACGACCTTGAGGCTTTGCGTTTGGCGCTGAGAATTCGAAAATGGATTGTTTTCGGTCACTCATTTGGTGGAACCATTTCCATGGGGTATGCTTCACGATTTCCTGCCGAAACGCAAGCTCTTGTTCTCGTTGGATCTGGCGGGTTCGATCCTAGTTATCTCGATTATTACAGTCCAAATATTCTCGCACGTCTGACAAACGATGATTCATTGAAGCTTCGAGAGGCCGAATCACTTCTCTCAATAGACAAAGAGATCGCCAAAACAGAAGAATTCAGAATCAAGCTCGGAGCACAGGTGTGGGATAGAAATCATCTTCCCGAGATAAGGCGATGGTTTAACAGAGAAACTTATTCGCCAGTAATAGCCCAGGCCATGTGGACGAGTTTTCTGACTACACCCTTCGCGTTAATCGAGTCTCTTCGCAAGTTTCACAAGCCCGTTTTATTGATTCAGGGTGAGGTCGACCCGGTTGACAAACGAACGGCGATGCAAATTCAGAATATTCTTAAGCAGGCACGTCAAGAGTTTGTCAAAAACAGCGGACACTTTCCATGGGTGGAACAAAAAGAGAAATTTTATATTATTATCAAGAAGTTTCTGAAAACGATTCGATAGGAATACGCTCAGGCTTGTCTGGAATGAATGTTAAACGATATTCATTATCAACCGTTGACTCTTATTGGAGTTTTTAGTACACTCGTGTAAAGAAGTTGTAAACGTTCTTTCAAAAATTGTCTTGGTTCCCGGGATTAACGGGATGAAAAGGGAATTCCGTCAAAAAGCGGAAGCTGCCCCGCAACTGTAGGCGAGAAAAAGAAACCTGCGTTCACTATCGGAACGTGATGGGAAGAACGGAGGTTGCTGTATACCTCACTCGCGAGCCAGGAGACCTGCCAAAACTACTTTTCTGAGAACTTCGCGGGAAGGCGCTCGACGAATCTTTTCTTTGACGAGCCCCAATCTTCACAACGAAGGTTGGGGCTTTTGCTTTTT
>JACQPT010000094.1 GCA_016207415.1 Ignavibacteriales bacterium | reverse complement strand
CGGTTAGAACGCCAGGTTGTGGCCCTGGAGGTCGTGGGTTCGAATCCCACTGGACACCCGAAACATTGCAGATTGGAGATTGTGGATTGTAGAATTAAAAGAGGATGATACGTGAACCCAGATGATATGAAGCAAGGACAAAGGCATTTGCCCTGCGCGTAATCCAAATGGCTGAGAAAATCCCTCAGAATGTGACAGGTAAAATAATCACAGGTCAACTTGTTGGCGCCGGGACATCGGTCGGATCGAATTATCGGGCTGCATGTCGTGCGCGTTCAAAAAGGGAATTCAATTCTAAACTTCAGACCGCGCAAGAAGAGGCAGATGAATCGGCGTACTGGATCGAAGTCTTGTTAGAAAGTGGAATGGTTCAAGGAGAAGATTGGGTTTCACTGCACTCAGAGGCGGATCAACTAACGGCTATTGTCACAAAATCCTTAATCACCTCACGCGGACGCCGGTAGTTTCACAATCTACAATCTTCGTGCTACAATCTGCAATGTTCCGCCCCCATCGTCTAGAGGCCTAGGACACGAGCTTTTCAAGCTTGGAACACGAGTTCGAATCTCGTTGGGGGCACAGCGGTACAACAAAAAAGCCGACGTACAATAGATCGGCTTTTTTCATTTGTCGCTGGGATTTCAACTCATTCGACCGCCAGATTCCTGGCGATTTTTTCCAGGTCTCCGCTCGAATACATCGAGATCACCTTTCCCGCCCCCTCCTTTAGAACGATCCCACCTTCATCCGTCGACAAACAATGAACAAGGGTTTCGCCCTTGCTATTCTTTAACAATGTACCTGCATCCGTCCGTTCGAAAAAGAATTCTTCAGCTTTGCTGGAATTGTTCTGAACGAGCTTCACAGATTTCCCACCGCCTTCCATTGTTACAGTGACACCTTCCTTCACGTGGAACATTCGAATTCATTTATCCGACGACAGAATGGAAAAGCACGAAGCTTTCTTTGAGAAATCCAGAGGAGTTTATGGTCGCAGACGATTTGTTCTCTATTGACGTTCGAAGATCCATAACCTACCTCGACCCCAACATGCCGGATCAACCGGCACGGCGACAGTAAAGTAACCGGGCAACACTGAAACCCGTCATTCCATCTTGGCAACAATGGTTCCGTCGCTTGCATTCAAAAACAGCAGCACGGTCTTTTGTGCGGGAACGGCGACGGCAAACTTGCTTCCCGTCGCATGGTCGCTAATATTGAGAGCCTCTTCCCTGCTTGATTCGGACACACACGTGTAAAGAATTACGTCGCGGAAGAATGTCGGCAGGACCAGTATTCCGCGATTCGCTGGATGTACCGTGAATCGGGAATTCACTCCCGCAACCTCCATTGCATATCGGTAAAGAACGGCTGCCGGCTCAATGTTATCTGCATTCTCAACTGGCAAGGGAAACCAGAGAAGCTTGCCTTTCCCCATCGACAACACAGTGGGCCGTGCAGGTTGATTGGCGATCTCTGATTTTTCAAGCCTCTGAATCTTGAGGCTGCCAAAACGTGCGATGAGTGTCTCGGCGCCAACAACCATCGGTTCGCTCTGAGCCACAGCTTTCGTCGTCGCCTCTATCACAAGGGCCTTCAGTCTGTTCACTGTCAGTCGATGTTCGTCGGCATCAAGCGTCCCCGAGACGAGAACCGTCGAGCCTTTTCTTGCGAGGTTCAAAAGATGTTGCCATGAAGTTTCTGCCAGTATGCCCGGCGATGGTACAACGACGAGCTTTGGAATATCCTTCACTGCATCCAATCTATACTCAGAAACAGCTGCCATGGAAACTCCGAAGTTGTAGCTCATGACTCTCACACACCTCTTGGTGGCCTCGGTCGCAAAATTCCGCGTCGAAAACATGTTCGAGTGTGGAATCACCATGACAACTTCTTCCTGCCCCCGTCTCTTCATCAGATGTTTGTTGGCATCGAAAAAGCGCGCATACTTCGTGAGCCTGTCATACTCGGGCTTGGCTGTTCCGTCGACCCTGAAGAGGCCAATCGTCACCTCGTTGTCCGACTTCATGAACGGATTGATATTCCAGATCCATTCAATAAACCCGGCGCCTCCCGCACCAAACGAAACTGCTAGTTTCCGCTCAAGCAAATCGGCCGCCTCTTCCTCCGTCCGCCAAGCGCTTCCGTCTGATTTTTCGTAGAACATCACACCAGTCTCCTCAGCGAGGTTTGGCACTCCAGGAAACTTCGTCATGACATTATCCCACACGAGGTCGTCGTTCAACCACCAGTTATGGAGAGAAGTGAATCCTACGGCGTCCCCAAAAAACTGATTGTTCGGAGAATCGTTCGTCCCTCCTTCGTCCTGGCCAACTGTAGTGAGTTGACGTGAGTTGCCATTACTCCGCAATGCCTGCGTCATTTCACCAACCCATTTCTTAAACATGTCCTGCGCAAAAAGCCGATAGTCCACAACCTTCAATGGACTTCGTTCGTCAAAAATGTTGACATCGGAGAATTCTTCGAGCTTTGGAAGTCCAAGAGATTCATCCGGCGTCAGCCGCCACATTTCATGCAACCGCGACCGAAATTCTTCCTCCGTTTGGGCCGGATAGCGAGTCCGTAGCCAACCCTCCCAGGCCTCGGCCTCGAACCTATCGTAATTGGGACGGCAATTCCACAAATATTTCGGGTTGCAGAACGACGGCTCATTGATAAGATCCCAAATGAGGTCGTTCGCCGCAGAATACCGCTCACTGATACTCTGGAGAAACTGCTTTTGCGCATGAACGGCGCGCGGGTCGAGATATGCATTCACGCCGCCCCATGTTTCGGGAATGAAAGTAAAGAATGTGAAGATCAACGGAATGTCATGTTTCCTGGCTGTGAGAACAAATGCATCAAGAGAACGAAGGACGCCCTCATCTATCTTTCCGACGTCCAGCATGATCCTTTTCCATCCTGTCCAGATTCCTGTCCGCACCATGTTGACGCCGGACCTTTTCATCAGTGCAAAATCCTCATTCCACAGTTTGGGATTTGGTTCAAAAAGAAACTTTCGAGCGACATCGGACGCCATGTATGTCGTTCCGGTAACCGGATACGGTTCTCCTTCCCGTGCGAAGTATGTGCCATTCGTGGACAAGGGCGATCCCGACGCCATCAGGTCTCGGTCATATATCCAGAAACCATTCGATGCATGGAGGTATCCAGCGCCTTTAAGTTTCAGCCGTTGACGCGCCACGATCATGTACAAACCGGCAGGGAGTTTCGACTCTTTGCTCATCGTAACTTCACCTATTGCGATATCCCCACCTCCATGGAATGTTGCCACTAATTTTTGAACGACTTCATGTTTGTCATTCATGACCTGGATTTCGCACTCACCGACAATATTCTTATTCGTTTGCCTGGCGGGCATCTTCAGATGTACCTGAAACGAAGGGATTTCTCCTTCGCGGTAGCAGGCAAACGACGGACGAACTGTGAACTCGGCGGGACCTTGAACTGCCTGGTCGATGAGAAATCTCACTGCGTTTTCTGTGATCGTGCCCTTGAAGTTCGCAAAGACCCACCTCCCGCCCGCACTTTCGCCCTGAAGCCGGTCGATAACGATAAACGGCGCCAGCCTCTTTACACCGTCGGAGCTCAAACCCCACACGAGTGTCCGCATCGCAGCATCGCGCTGGCCCGTGGAGCCATCTTCACCAGGAAAATCTTTTGTTGTCGTAAAGCGGACGTACAAACCAAACACTTCTTCTGCGCGGAATCTATCAAAGAGAACCTCCGCTCCGTCGAATTCGGTTGCATAACCGGCGATGCGATGCCCTTTCATTGGAAACGCCTGTGTTATGCCCAGTTTTTTGTGGTAAGCGGTCTGGCGTATTTCCTGGCTCCACGTTTTTCCCTCACGGGATACGGGAACGGCAAGCGGAACTCCACCAAGGTTCACCCAATTCCTACCATCCCGCAAAAAATCAATGAGGGCTTGCGCAGCTTGTTTGGGAAAAGCAGATCCGTATGGCGTTATAAGGGTATGAAAATCCTTCGCCTTAAGTCTTTTTGCCAACTCATCAGCGGTGAGAAATACGGCCCCGCGATTTGCAAGAGCCGACACAAGCTGCTGGCGGCTGATCTGCATTCCGTCAACAACTGGAAATGACGCGTCAAAAAAAACTGCGATCTTCGTTTTGTCTGCTCCATCCTGGGCAAGTATAGGTAATTGCGCCGAGACAACCAGTGATGCAAGCAAAATGTTTCGCGTCAGGGACATAGGCCTCATTCCTCAGTTTTTATCGAAATCTCATCAACGAATAACCATGCCTTCTTCCCGGCTCCCTTATGCCACGGCGGACACAGGCCGATGTTTTTTGCATTCACTTTGACAAACCGCGCAGATGTGCTGACGTGAGCATTGAATTCTTTTATCAGATCCCGTGGGTCGTTCGGCGAAACATCGTTGCGCGGCTCAACAGGCTGGCGGAACACCTTTCCATCCTCGGAGAATGAAAACTCAACTCTCGAAGGAAAAAAGATCCATGCATTGTTGTCCTGCAGGCAGCCAAGACTCACTTCGGTAATTCTCTTGATTGTTCCCAGATCTATGGTTGCGTCAAGGTCGTTCTGTTCAAAACCCTGCCATCCTCCGACGCGAAAATCCGAGACGCCCCGAATTCCGTCAACAAGTGCTTCATTTCCGCCTCCGGGATACTGAGGACTAAATTTCGTCCTCAACACGATCGTACCGCTTTGTTTTCGTTTGTGAAAGACGGCTTCAACCTCTTTGCTTCTCGTAAATCCATCTTTTGCCGCAAATGCCCTCAACGTGCACGTATGCGAGACCTGCAATGGAGCTGTATAAGGTACAAACCGTGACATTCCGGGTTCCAGCTTGAAGAAGATATTTGCGTCGGGCGGGTTGACCTTAAGGCTGATCCGTATTGAATCAACAAAGCTCCGGCCTGAAGCCTCAACAACCGGCACCGCGACAATCGGCCGAACAGGAGAATGCTCATTCTCCATCCTGCCGTGGAGTCGGGTATTCGGCTCATTTCCCGTTGTTAGGCTCAACGTGCCTCCTCGCGTGATGTCTACATGATCAAGGAAGAGTTTATTATATGGCATTCCGTTCAACGAGATTGATTGGACGAAGTTGTTAGCATTGGAAGTGTTTCGGGCTTCGATGACGAAACTTTTGCCGCTCTCCAGTTTCACAGCGGCCCGTTCGAACAACGGAGAGCCAATCGTATACTTGGCTTTCCCTGGAGTCACCGGATAAAACCCCAAAGCGCTCATCACGTACCACGCGGAGATTTGACCGCAGTCGTCATTTCCGCAAAGTCCGGCTGGCGTGTCGGAATACAGCGAATCCATGATTTTCCGGACAAGAGACTGTGTCTTCCATGGAGCGCCGCAATAATTGTACAAATATGCAACGTGGTGACTTGGCTCATTTCCCTGAGCGTATTGTCCGATCATTCCGGTGATATCAGCCTGTTCTCTTCCCGTTGTCCGCGAGGGTTCAGAAAACAGCCGGTCGAGCGATCTCTCGAAATTTTCATTCCCGCCATGTTCACGAATGAGGCCGTCGATGTCATGCGGCACAAAAAAACTGTACTGCCACGCGTTTGCTTCGGTATAGAAAACTGTCACGGCGGTCGCGTCGAACGGCTCCACCCAACTTCCGTTCTGTTTCCCCCTCATGAAGCCGACCGAACGGTCAAACACATTCTTATAGAATTGGCTTCTTTCGGAGAAATATTCGAACTCATCATGTTTGTTCAATAAAAGTGCCATTTGTGCGATGCACCAATCATCGTACGCGTATTCCAGGGTTTTGGAAACCGATTCGGATTCATGCTCTCCGGGAATGAGGCCCGAGTCTCGGTAGGCTTTTAGTCCGTAATGGTCTTTCATGGCACTCGTTTTCATCGCGCGAAAAGCTTTCTCCGCGTCAAAACCTCTGACACCCTTGATATAAGCGTCCAGAATGACAGGCACGGAATGGTAGCCAATCATGCACCAGGTTTCGTTGCCGCAAAGTTCCCATACCGGCAAGATACCAGACTCATCATATTTTTCGAGGAGCGATTGTACGAAATCCGCCGTGCGGCGCTGGTCGATGAGCGTCAGCAATGGGTGGAGGGTCCGAAAGGTATCCCACAGTGAAAACACTGTGTACATTTCGAATCCCTTTGCCGTATGAATCTTGCCATCCATGCCAAGATACTTACCGTCGACATCGCTAAACACATTCGGAGCAATCATTGTGTGATAAAGGGCCGTGTAGAAAGTTTTTCTTTGTTCTGCGGTTCCCCCATCCACTTCTATCTTTCCCAGCTCGGTATTCCAAGATTTTTCCGCTTCCTTCTTCACGTGTTCGAAATCCCAATCGGGCATTTCTTTTTCGAGATTCCGTTTTGCGCCTTCCGCGCTCACAAAAGAGAGTCCGACTTTTATCATGATCTTTTCAGATTCAGCCGTTCCAAACTGGACAAAACCCCTCACGTCCTTCCCTGATATTCTCCGGGATTTTCTCGCTTTGCCAGCTTCCATGTTCCCAAAAGAATGAAACGGCTTTGAAAACTGCGCG
>JACQPT010000093.1 GCA_016207415.1 Ignavibacteriales bacterium | reverse complement strand
TTCTTGTGCTTTTTGCTGATCTTGAGAAATGAGAGCGCAAATAATGCGCAAGAAACTCCCATCAGCCCGCCGGCAGCCAGTACGAGTGCACTAGGTTCCATAAGAAGCTTGAACGTCTGAGGGGCCTCACCCGTGAGTCTGTCTGCATCAGAAAAAACAGGAGCCCCACAACAAAACCCATGACAGCCCATCCACGAACTACGATCGCTTTCTCCATCGTTCCTCACCTCATTTGCACCCAGGAAAAGCAGGATTTTCCGATGAACCTTATCTTTTGATGTCAAAGTTGACAACAACCTCTCCATGTTCCGGAACCTCCACTACCACAGATGCGCCTTTCAGTTTTTCGTGCCAAATCTTCAGCTCATACTTTCCGGGAAGCACATCTTTGATCTCATACGTGCCGTCCTTCGCGGTCACGCCGTGATATGGCGTCTCAAGGACGATCACATAGGCTTCCATCTCCGGATGCACATTGCATAACATCACCGGTATGCAACCCGACTTTTTGAATGTGTACGACCTGATCTGGCCCTTCGGCCACGTGCCGAGGTTGAACTTGTCCACGCAAGTTTCAGGACTGAAGACATTGTGAAGGACTTCGTCACTGTTGAGGTAGTCCACCGTCGTTCCGGCAAGAACGGGCAACACATGCGGAATGAACGTCAGATTCTTCTGGTCCATTTTCGCATGATCTTTCGGGACGTCGAACGTCTTGCCGTCGATTTTCTCGATGTAGACCACCGCGTCACCGCTGTGTTTCACGCCTTTCGCTTTCACTTTTCCCTTGATATCGCCCGCAAACAGAGGCTGCGAAAGAAGGAACAGCAGAGAAATCGAAACGACAATTTTGATTCTGTTCATGTGTACTCCTTTTTTCTTACAGGCCGAAATTCATTTGCAGCGTAAACGTGTCGTTTTTCTTGTTGACATCGTCCAGGAACATCTTGAACTCAAGGACAAGTTTCACGTTTGCACGTGCCATGACAGTGACACCAGGAATAAAGGCGTTCACGGGCTTGACAGCGTCCTGATCGGTATCCGCATCTTCCCATTCATACCGGATAAGGCCTATGAGCCACGGGTAAATGACGTGGTTGCCCTGAAGATAATACACCATGGATTTCCTCTCGGGAATCCCTGGCATCCCGGAATTCATGAACATGAGGGCGCCGTTGACAATAAACCGGTCATACCAGTAATCGACGTCGCCTCCGAAGATCGTAAAGTCTTCATCGTTGAAACCGGCCCTGGAAGCTGTGCCTTTATAGAAAAATCCGCCGACGGTGACGCTGTTATCGATGAAGAACTCAGAAGTTTGGCTTTCTGCTCCTGCGGTTCCTCCAGTCTCACCAAGTCCCCCAATTTTGTAAGTGACCTTGCCGTAGATATCCTTCTCTTTGTTCATATCGTTGATCCCTTGACCGTTGACAACGCCAGCTCGATAGGTATAGCCTCCACGCTCACCCGACCCATTGCCCGCGCCCCATACCTCCAGGCCGATTTGTTCATCACGGAATCTCCAGCGATTACGACTTCGGAAGCTTGCGATATTGTAGTGATTGCGCGTGAGTTTCAGGTGGTTCGGCGTCGGATCGGCATGGACCATGCCAGCTCGAATGTGCAATCCGGGACTCCAATCATACTGGAGTGCAAACGGGTACATAATCTCGTTTTGATTATCCTCGTTTTCGAATTCCAGTTCGCCAAAGAAGGAGAAATTCTCGCCAATCGTACCAGCGTACAGAATTTCAACCTCGTGCGGAAACTCAAACTCCCACTTTACGTCATTCATCGCTGCATAGTTGATCCGTCCAATACCCCAAATAGACAAGGGGCTGGTTCCAGGGATATCACTCGGCCAGATAGCTTCCGGCCACACCTTCTTGTAGCCCTCCGAGCCCAAACTGACAGGCTCTTCCTTTGTCATCTCTGGATCGGTTCCGGCAGGATAACGATAGCCGTTGTTTTTGAATGCTTTTCCGAATCCGTTAAGCATTGGAGCAGCGTAGTGACACGTGCTGCAACTCGTCTTGTACTTCCGTGAAAACGATGGTATGGCGTAGCCAACTTCCACCAGCACAACCGCGATCAGTGTTACGGCGAAAAGACGCAGAATCCTATTCATACAGCCTCCGATGAATTAGTGAATGTGGGTTGGAGCAGTTTTGAACATGAAGTGCTAATTGTTGTTTAGGTGTAAGCATTTTCTGACTGCGCTCCGCAGCCTGTCAATTTCCAGCGGTTTTAAGAGAAAGTAATCTGCACCACAAGCTCTCGCGTCCTGTTCGGTGATGAGATCAGGATAACCTGTGACAACGATGACAGGAAGTTTTGGCAGTCTGCTTTTGACATCCAGGAGAAATGTGATCCCGGAGTGGAACTTCAATCTCACGTCGGTAACGAGTAAATCCACGCGATCGTCTTTCAATTTCTTGAGAGCTTCTTCGGCGGACATTGCTGAAAGCATGTAGCAATGCTCTTTTCTCAGAAAATCTTCAAACGCCGCCAGAATGTTTATGTCGTCATCGACAACGAGGACTTTCGGCTGGAAATGCATCGTCTCTCATGTTGGTCAGCCAATGTCAATCAATGGCTATACCAGAACGGGAAGATTCCGGGTGATACTCAAAAGGATGAAAAATCAGGGATCGCGCGCAAGGCGAAGTGAGAAAAACGAAAGAACTGTCAAGCGCCGCTTTACAGTGTGCAAAGCGGTCATTGGCACTTCGTGTTTGTGGGCTTAGCTGCGGAACTGCTTGGCGTGAAGGCGATGCTTGGTCATCAACCGCTGAAAATTCTGGCGGGTCATTTTCGAGGCTCTTGCGGCAGCCGTGACATTGCCGTGGTGTTTGACGAGTTGCTCTGAAACAAACTGTCGTTCAAACATATTGAGCAGATCGATCCGCGATTTGCTGAATGTCTGGCTGGTGATTGGAAGAGAGACTCTGTCATGGGCCGGAGGATGCGGTTCGCCAATCGAGTCCGGAAGGACCACCTCACCTTTTGTTAACATCACAGCGCGCTCAATCAGATTTTCCAACTCGCGGACATTGCCAAGGTATGAATGTCTCTGGAGGAGGGTCATCGCTTCATGGGAAAAACCTTTGATATATTTCTTCAGCTGCTCATTGTATTTTTTCATGAAGTAGTTGGCAAGCAGCGGGATGTCCTCTCCGCGCTCACGAAGCGGAGGCAGGCTCACCGTCACAACGTTCAGCCGAAAGAACAAATCCTCCCGAAAACTCCCTTTTTTGACATCGGCAGCAATGTCCCGGTTTGTTGCAGCAATGAAGCGGGCATCAACGCGGATGGACGCGTTTCCACCAAGCCGCTCAAACTCACGTTCCTGCAAAACACGCAGAAGCTTTTGCTGCAGCGGAGGGGAGAGATTCCCGATTTCGTCAAGGAAGATTGTTCCCGTGTGGGCGATTTCAAACTTGCCGAGCTTGCGCTCAACTGCCCCGGTGAACGCTCCTTTCTCGTGGCCGAAGAGCTCAGATTCAAGCAGCGGCTCCGGCAGTGCTGTGCAGTTGATGGGAACAAAAGGTTGATTGGCATTCGCGCTTGTTTTGTGAATTGTTCTCGAAACAAGCTCTTTCCCCGACCCGCTTTCCCCAAGGATCATCACCGACGTATGGTTCGGCGTCGTTGAAATAGAGCCGATCAGCTTGTACACTTCCTGCATTGTTGGACTGCTCCCTACCAGCTCATACGGTTCAACCATATCTCCAACGTAGAGCGATTGATGCCCGGATATCTTCGAACTCTGCGTGCTCGCCAGGGCTTTCTGCGTTACCTCTCTGATCTTCGCCACGTCGAGTGGCTTGGTGAGATACTCAAAAGCGCCGAGCTGCATCGCCTTGATCGCCGTCTGCATCGTTCCATAACCCGTAATTATGATGACGGGAGCAAGTTCTTTGTTTTCCTTTATCCGTTTCAACAATTCGAGGCCGTCCAGCTTTGGCATGGTGACATCGAGAAAAATAACATTGGGGTTCCTGGCTGCAATTTTGCCCAGTGCCTCCTCACCATCCTTTGCCATCACACTCTTGTATCCCTCAGTTCGCAAAACCTCTTGAAAGGCGAAGAGAATTTTGGGATCATCATCCACAACCATGACGGTTGGCTGGCTCATCGTCTCGCTCCATTTGAAAGAGGTAAGAAGATACTGAACGTAGTTCCCTGCCCCCTCGAACATTTCACGTTCACGATGCCCCCGTGAGCGTGCACCGTCTGCTTTACCATCGGCAACCCAAGGCCGGTTCCATTCGCTTTCGTCGTGAAGAATGGGTCAAAAATGCGCTCCCTAAGGCCTTTTGAGATTCCCGGGCCGGAATCGCTGATACTGACAACGGCGCACTCACTTCCTTTCAAAAGCACAATTTCCCGACCGTCCTCCCTGTTGTTCGTCCTTTGGCCATCAAGAAGATGGTTGAACGTGAAATCACGAAGGGTTTCCCGCAAAAATGTCCTTTTTGCGGTGACGGACACAACTTCCTGCTTCTGCCGCTCCGGCTTGGTTTCAATTGCTTGAACGGCGTTCAGAAGAATATTGACCAACGTTTCTTTGAACCGTTGCGAATCAAGCAGCAGGAGAGGAAGGCTGGAGTCAAGAGATTTGCTTAACTGGATACGCTGTCTCATAAAATGAGGTTCCACAAAGCTGAGGCTTTCATGAATAACCGAAGTCACATTCGTCGCCTGAAATTGAAGCGGTGTGGGCCTTGCGAAGCTCAACAGTTCAGCCACGATTTGTTCCATGTGATGAATTGAATTCAATGCCACCGTCAGTGATTTTTTCTCGGAGGCATTGCGCCTTTTCGACTCGCTCTGAAGCTGCAAAATCATCTTCACGGAGGTCAACGAGTTACGAAATTCATGTGCAATGAGAGCCGACATTTCTCCCGTGGCCATAAGCCTCTCGGTTTGGAGAAGATGCTGCTCAAATCGTTTGCGCTCCGTTACGTCGGTAATGATTTCAAGAATAGACTTGATGTGCCCGTCTTCATGCAGGGGGATCGCTGTGTGCTCGATAAACCGCTCTGCGCCGTGATCACTGGCGACCATATCGATGTGACTCGCAATACGTCCGGTGGAAACCGCCTGTCTCGACACACACTTTTTGCAAAACCCATTCTTGCAAAACACATCGGCACAATCCTTGCCCCTCACGTCCTGGATTTGAAGACCTGTAACGGCCGCAAACGTGGCGCTTGCGGTCACTATGCGGTATTCCTCATCTAAAAGGACAAACGCGTTCGGAACATTATCCAGAATTGCCTTGAGTTTTGTCTTCTCTTCCGTCAACTCCCGCGTACGCTGTTGCACGAGCACTTCAAGCCCCTGTCTGTGTCGTTGTATTTCACGTTCGTGTTCCTCAAGGGAGCGGGCCATAAGGTTGAATTGTTCCCCAAGCTTCTCAATCTCGTCATGCGTTTTCACATCCAATCGATGGCCGTAGTTCCCCCGCGCAATGATCTCTGCTCCTTGTTGGAGGTCGGCGATGGGCCTTGTGAATTGGCGCGTGGCGAGCAATCCAAGCCCGACGGACGTGCCGAGAAACAAAACCAGAAAACCTCCGAACGTCCAGGCAAACGACCATGCGGGACCTAATACCACGTCCTCGTGGAGAGCCTCGAAAACAAAGAATGGGAGCGACAGGCCAGCAACTCCCTCATTATTCAACAAAGCTTTTTGTTCATAAAAGAGCGGGCCATACGAAATAATTTCGCCGCCCGCATCTGTAAAAATGCCTTCCTTTCCCGACAGAATCGCAGCAGTAACTTCTGATGGGTAATCCCGCGCGAGGTTGTCTTCTTCCCGGGAAGCAAGCAACTTATTCCATTCTTTTTTCTTGTCTGAATGATAGAGATAGTGCCCTTCGTTGTTCACGAGCACTACTTTGCCTTTCACGTCAAGATGCCGGCCCGCCTCCACTGCCTGAAAGAGGTCTTTCGCGTAAACATTTGCAATCAGAATTCCCAAACGCCTCTCTGCGCCATTTATTGGCATTGCAAAACTAATGACCGGAACCCGGTTGTTGTTTCGGTCTGAAAGCTCGGCAGCGGCAAAGATAATTTCATCCTGGCGCAAATTCTCCACAAGGAGAGAATAGTAGCTTTCACGGCTTTGGTTAAGGTCGGAGCGTTCGGCAGAGCGATACACGCGACGTTGGTCTGAAGAGCTCTCGGATTCAACCCTTAACAATTCGTCCCCCTGGCCATTCAGAAGCCGGACCTGATAATAAATGTTCTTCGACTCTGCAAACGCAAGGAGTTCATCGGTCAATTGCTGAAGGGAACGGTGTTCGACAGGAAAAGGAGAACGTTCAAGAACAAGTTCGAGACGACGGAATGAAGAGAAGTTCCGAATCAGTCGAAGGTCGGCGTCAACTCCCGAAAGAAAATTCGACGTGTTTCTGCGAATGATGTGGACATCGTGAGAGAGATTCTCGTAAGCGATGTCCTTCATCATTTTGACATTCGAAAAAATACCGTGCAGGCCAACCAAAGCAACGGGAATGATGGAAAGCCCCGTGAAGGCAATGATGAGCTTGCTGCGAATAGACAGCCAGGGGAATATCTTGTTCAGGTCGTACATGGACGCCGTTCGAGAAGCTCCGGATTGGGCGATGGAAGCTCTTGTTGCAACGTTCGTGCCAATTTGGTAAATCTGAGTGTCCGGCCAGCATATAACAAACACCCAAATACAGAGGAAATTGTCGGATTTTAGAGGGGCGTATTTCTAGGACTGTTGGAAGTTCTTATTTGTAGTAACTACCAGTATTGTTTTGTCACAAGTAGGAATTGCTGTCAACGCGGAAGAACTAGTTTGAATGCCTCGTACAATAAAAGTTTCCCCCTGTTGGGCACACAAGTGGTCAGTCGTAAAAGCACCCGAGCCAGCTTCGAGATGTCAATAAAGCTCTGTCTGTCTAACAGCAGCCGTAAGCGGGAGGAGAGAAATCGCGCTCTGTTGCGGAAACAATCTGTCCGGCAATTGCATACTGCTTGTTCACAAGAACCTTATACCACCTTCGAAATGCCTCAACAATGATAATCACAGCGCACACCATCATGATGGCAGTCAATATGGAGTTGACGTATCCCTGTGCGGAAGTTTCGGGATTTGCTGTGAGCGGCCAGAAGTTGTCGGTAATGTTGATCCAACCGGCGGTGAGAGTGGTGACGGAAACAAACAGCATCGGAACGAGGGTCACCCAAACGTAGCGTACTTTTCCTGAATTAATGATCGCCGTCGTTGCCACCGCAAGTGCGACACCGGCGAGCAGCTGGTTTGCCGTTCCAAACATCGGCCAGATGGTGGAGATGCTTCCCGTCCAAATGAAATACGCCCAGGCAAAAACGACCAACAGCGTCGAAATCATTGTTCCGGGCATCCAGTCGGTTTTTTCAAACGGTTTCCAAACCCTGCCTCCGAATTCCTGAACGAGGAATCTCGCGACTCTCGTCCCAGTGTCAATTGTGGTGAGAATAAAAAGCGCCTCGAACATGATGGCAAAGTGATACCAGTAGGACATCAAGCTCTTCATCCCCGGGATGCCCGCAAAGATCTGTGCAAACCCAACGGCTAATGAAACGGCGCCCCCCGGCCGCGCGGCAATCGTCTCGCCGACTTCGCGGGAAAGCTCCTCAAGGTTGACGGGGGTGAGGCCGAGTTGCGCAAATTTCTCTGCTGAAAGGTTGATCGCGAAATAATCTGCTGGAAACAGCGAGCTTGCGGCAATCAACGATATAATCCCCACAACACCTTCCATGAGCATAGCTCCATAGCCTATCATGCGCGCGTCAGATTCTTTGTTGAGCATTTTTGGCGTCGTTCCCGAAGAGACGAGAGCATGAAATCCGGAAATAGCTCCGCAGGCAATCGTGATAAACACAAACGGAAAAATCTTACCTGGAATGATGGGGCCGCCGCCGTGGATGAATTCTGTTATCGCCGGCATCTTGATCTCCGGCGCAACGATGACAACGCCGAGTATAAGCGCCGCGATGGTCCCGATTTTCATATACGAGCTGAGATAGTCCCGCGGACAAAGCAACAACCAGACGGGAAGGACAGAGGCGATGAATCCGTATGCTGCAATCGAAAAAATAATACCCTCGCGCGAGAGCGTAAAATATTCAGCGAGCGTTGAGGTAGGGATGTAGCTCCCGACGAACACTGCGCCGAAAACGCCGACGACGCCAATGAGACTTGCTTCTGCAATTTTCCCGGGTCGAATCTTGTACATCCACAGGCCGACAAAAAGCGCAATGGGAATCGTCATGGCTATCGTAAAGGTGCCCCACGAACTTTCCCGTAAAGCATTAACGACTGCCAAACCTAATCCCGCCAGAGCGATAATAACGATGATGAGGATCGCTACGGAGCCAATGATGCTTGCCAACGGGCTTATTTCGCTTCTTGCGATCTCCGCCAATGATTTTCCTTTCCTCCGGATGGATGCGGCGAGGATCATGAAGTCATGGACCGCCCCACCCAGGCAAACACCGATCAGCAGCCACAGGAATCCGGGCAAGAATCCGAATTGTGTCGCCAGAACAGGGCCGATCAAGGGGCCGGCTCCAGAAATAGCAGCAAAGTGATGACCAAAAAGCACCCATTTGTTGGTGGGATAGTAATTCTGGCCGTCGTTCATGGTGTGCGCGGGAGTTTGGCGGCTATCGTCGAGCGCAACGACTTTTGCTGCCAGAAACGCGCTGTAGTAACGATAGGCAATAGCCATCACCAACAGCGCACCGAGTATAAATGGGAGAGCGTTCATTTTCTTTCGTGAAGGGTTCGTCTACAGGTTGGTTACTTCTTTTGAGGAAAGGAGCTCAACACCCTGCTTTTTCATATCCTCCAACGCTTTTTTGTCGTCGCCCGGATGGACATTGACCGCAGCAATCGCGTCCGTCACGACGCATGTTTTGAATCCCTTCTTTGCCGCATCGATGGCCGAAGCCCTAACACAATAGTCCGTCGCAAGCCCGGTGACATACAATTCGTCCACCCCTTTCTGCCTGAGATATTGGGCAAGGTCGAGGTTCGTGGCTTCAAAAGCAGAATAACCGTCATCTTTGTTCCCTGTGCCTTTCAGGAATACCTGTTCGATTTTTGTGCTGACGATCTCCGGATGAAAATCAGCGCCGTTGGTGTTGTGGACGCAATGCACGGGCCATTTCTGAAAATGGACTGTCTCTTGCGGATGCCAGTCCTTGGATGCAACAACCACAGGAAATCCATCCATTAATTTGTTAATCACCGGAACGACCTTGTCTCCTTCGGGGACGGCCAACGCCCCGCCCGGACAAAAATCATTCTGAACATCGACAACCAGAAGTCCTCTCATGATTCTCTTTCCTCCTATTGCTTTCTCTGACCGTGTTGAAGGTCTTCCATCAGCCGTGAACGAAGATGCATGAGCTCCGTGCTGATTCCGACCTTGTATGTGTGCGGAAACTCGAAGCGCTTGTGTTCCGGCGCAAGCTTTGCCAGACGGTCCCTTGCATACCGTGCGCTGTTCTCCGGTGAAAACCCGTCGCTGAGGCGTCGGCCGTCTTTCATCACGACGCTCAACAGCTCCTCACCATGGAGGTTTTTCACCGTGCTTCGCTGTCCGGGTTGGAATGGGTGAAGGATGTATTCAATCGAGGACTCCGTTTCCAGTGTAACTCCGTCAGCATAAAAGGTTCCGTCGTCGTTCAGAAAACGAATGGTTTTCTTGGTTCCCGGGAGCGTTGTTTTCTCGTAGTTCTCGGAGAACTTCAGCCTCGGTTTACCGTCGTACATGCTGAGTTTATACACACCGTCAAGCGCAGGCGAATCCTGCCCCGTGACGAGTCTCGTCCCCACACCAAAGATATCAATCGGCGCTCCTTGCTGCAACAGACTGCGGATGATGTACTCGTCAAGCTGGTTTGAGACAGCGATCTTTACATACTTCAAGCCGGCCTGGTCCAGCATCTCGCGCGCATGTTTGCTGAGGTAAGCCAGGTCTCCGCTGTCGAGCCGGATGCCGAGCAAGCGGTGGCCCCTCGCCTCAAGTTCTTTTGCTACGATAATAGCGTTTGGGATGCCGCTGCGAAGCGTATTGTACGTGTCCACCAGGAGGACGCATTTATCGGGATAAAACTCCGCAAACTTCCGAAAGGCCTCCAGCTCATCATCAAAACTCTGTATCCAGGAATGTCCTTGCGTACCTGTTGCTTGCAGGCCGAACTGAAATGCGCTGTAAACGTTGGACGTTGCATCGAGACCGCCAATGATGGCCGCTTTGCTGGCATGGATCCCTCCGAACCCCTGTGCGCGCCGGAGGCCGAAGTCCACGAGCCGCTTATCGGGCGCAACCATGCGCAAGCGCGCCGCCTTCGTAGCAATCAGCGATTCAAAATTGAGCATGTTGAGGAGCACGGTCTCGATGACCTGAACCTCGGCGATATCGCCTTCCACGCGAACGAGCGGCTCGAGCGGAAACACGACCTCACCCTCGCGGACTGATCTCAGCGTGCCGCGAAAACGGAAGGTCAAGAGATACTCCAGAAAACGGTTGTCAAAACCCACTTTCCGCAAGTATTCAATATCATCATTCTCGAAAGAATAGTCCTCCAGGATTTCCAGCAGATCCCCGAGACCAGCAAACACAACGAACCCGCCTTTGAAAGGGTTTTCCCGAAAGAAATAGTCAAACGTGGCTTTGACCTTCGCGTGTCCGGAGAGAAAAAAGCCCTGGGACATCGACAGCTGATAATAATCCGTGTAGAGGGCGGTGTGGGGAGCGAGCAACGTCATTCAGAATGCGTCCACTGTGTGGCGAATCTTTACGATGCCGTCCAGGAATTCCACCGCAACGACATCGAAGCGACATGTGCGGTTTTCAATGTCTTTCTCGTACAGGTATCCTTCGGCCGCGTCCCGGAGGCGACCTTCCTTCACCTCGGTGATGCTCTCTTCGGGCTCACCGAAAGATTTTGACTTCCTCGACTTTACCTCGACGAACACCAGCTCTTCGCCGTCCTGGGCAATCAAATCGATTTCGCCGTGTTCAAAGCGATAATTCCTCTCAAGGATTTGGTAACCCTTGTTCATCAGGTATTCGGCCGCCAATTCCTCGCCGATAGTGCCGCGTTGTCGATTGGTCAATGCCATGCGATGCGAAGGTACCAAAACAAGCAGGGAAAATCAATTGAGGCATGAGATCGACTCCTCAGACTTCCTCGAACAGTTGAAGCTGTCGCCGAAAACTCTTGCGGTGAATTTCACACAATCCGTATTGCCTGATCGCAGCAAGGTGTTGCTTCGTTGCATACCCCTTGTGCTGGTCAAAACCATAGAGTGGAAAACGCTCGTGATACTCCATCATGAGTCTGTCGCGTGTGACCTTGGCGATGATCGAGGCGGCGGCGATCGTGAAGCAACGTGCGTCTCCGTCAATGATGTTCCGATATCGTATCGTTTCATGAAAGAAAGCGCGGCCGTCGGCGATGATGAATCCCGGAGTGACGTTCAAATTCGACAGCGCTTTCTTCATGGCGAGGATGGACGCCTGAAGGACATTGATTCTGTCGATCTCGTTGTGATCCACGACGCCGACGCCGCAACTGAGTGCCTTGTTCTTTATCACCTCTAAAAGCTCGTCTCGTTTGCCTTGCGTGAGTTTTTTCGAATCATCGACTCCTGCTATCTGCAGGTGTTTTGGGAAAACCACGGCCGCGGCAACCACCGGCCCGGCCAGAGGGCCGACTCCAGCCTCGTCCACGCCGGCGATTAGTTTGACGCCCTGCTGCCACAATTTTCGTTCGATGCGCAAGAAAGGCATGGCGTTTATGAACCCGCAAAAATTGCAACGAGACCAATCGCCATGTTCAATTTGAGGAGGTTACTCATTTTTCTCATGTGTACCGGCGAGTGATCGGTCCACATCGAAATAACAATATACAGGAGAATCATATCGAGGACCAGGACGAGAACCAAATAGATCGTATTGTATAATCCAAGTACGTACGCCGCCATGGTTGTTCCGATGAGCACAACAATGACGACACTCGCTACCATGATGCTCGTCTCGGGACCATACTTCACCGCCAATGTTACGGCGCGGTTGCCCGCGTCGCCTTCCACGTCTTCCACATCTTTCACAACTTCCCTTGCAAAATTGACAAGAAATGCGAAAAGTGCGGGCACTATGGACCGTTCCGGCTTGCCGACCACAATTCCCCCATACACGAACGCCATCGCCGTCATTAGAGCGACAACGAGATTTCCGGTGAGGACGGTTTTCTTCAGGACCATGCTGTAAATAAACAAGGAGACGACTGCAAGAAACGCAATGGCGAGAGCGCCCTTGGTGAGGAGAAAATTCAAGCTGAGCCCAAGAAAAGAGAGAATGAACCAGAGCAAGCGAGCTTCTACTTTGCTAACGGTGCCTCTCGGAATCGGCCTCTCGGGGCGATTGATGCGGTCAATCTCGACGTCAAAATAATCATTGATGGCATTTGCGCCTCCGGCAACAAGCGCACCAACGAGTGCCGCGATGAGAATCTGGAACCACTGCTCCACTCCCCCGGCTGCCAATACAGACGCGGCCGCAATGGAAAGAAATGCGATGAGGCAGTTCACCGGACGGGTGAGTTCGCCAAGGGCTTTGAGTTTATCAGAATTCATTGACCAGCCGGACATGAAGCTTCGCTGTACTGAACGTGTCTCCCTCCCCAAACCCAAGGTTGACCCCAATCAGGCCTAGTCCCGATTCCATCCGCACGCCGACGCCAAAACCCGCTTTGGTCTGTTCCGATTTTGAGAGACCCCCAGCAACGTTCTCGGGCACAACAACATAGCCCACATCAGCAAAGATGTAGAAGAACGACCGCGAACCCGCCAGGAACCTGTACTCTGCATTCATCCATGACAATGTCGAGCCCTGAAATTGTCCCTCTTTGTATCCGCGCAGGCTCGTTGCTCCCCCCAGTTTGAACAAGTCGGCAACTTCGATTCTGTCTGCACGAAAATCCCTCAGGTGAAATTCAGTGGCCAGGACCTGGCGGCTGAAGAATGGGAAATATTGGGAGAGATCCATCGTAACCAGTCTGGTGGAACTTCTCGCAGCGGGCGCGTTCGTGAGATTGTTCAACGTGTTCTTCACGCCCGAACGATATTCAGTGCGATACAGAACACCTCCGGTCGGCGTCACAGGGTCGTCCCGCGTATCGTAGCGCACATGGCCGCCGACGGACCATTGGCGGCTCTCGGCAAGGATCGACCTTGCATATCCTTCAGAAGGGATAACGTTTGCCTGGCTGTAGGCGACACCGAACATCAGTACTTCGCTTACCATGAACTCCAGACTCAGCCCGTAATTCCTCCTGACGTAAGTTGAATCCTGTCTGCGCTGAAAAAAATCGACGAGGCCGTTGAAGGGATACGAAGCGATCCATGGCTCAAAATAACGAATCTCGACCTCCTGGGTGAGCTGGTTTTCGCGGTACCATCGCGTCGAGAGCTTTCGTCCTGTCCCCAACAAATTTCGGAACTGCACATGCACAAGCCCGGTGAAGAATCCGCTTTCTTGCTGCCGCGTCGGGACGTATCCAATGAGACCGTCGAAGGAATTGGGACTGCCTTCCGCGACTCGCACGAGCAAACCGCCGTGCCCACTTTCTGTCAGGTACAGTTCGGGCAGAGAAACGGACGAAAAGAGGGCCAGCCTTTCCAAACGCCGCTTGATTCTTTCGGGCAATCGACCGTCGAAAATCTCGTCAGGCTGGAGCCTTGCCTCCCTGAGGATGACATATTCCTTCGTGGATTTGTTGCCTTCAACACGCAACTCCGAAATCGTTACTCGTTGGCCTTCATCGACAGATAAAATGACCGAAGTCAGAATCGCGTCAGCTGCCTCTGAAAAGGAAACGTCCTTTACGGCCAATTTTGCGAAAGGATATCCTGATTGTTCACAAAACGTCAGCCCCCTTTGAATATCAGATTCCAGCGCGGACGGGCTAAACAAACCGCCCGGAGCAAGCTCGAAACGTGCTTTCAGATCTTCCTCTTTCACTGCTCGCACGCCTTCAACGTCTATGGATTTTAGAAGAGCAGGCTTGCCCTCGTGAATTCTGACAAAAATGTCCACAGCTGAGTCTCCGCCAGCCGGGATAATGGTGACGGAGTCGATGCGCGCATACACAAAACCGTCGGCCGCATATCGCTCGATGAGCCTGGTGAGATCCCTGTGAAGAACGGCTTCGTCGAAAATACCTTGGGGCTTTGTTTGGACATTGTCCGGGATTTCCAGGAGGGTTCCTGTGGTGGCCCCGACCACGGTGAGAGATGCAACCCTCAGGGAGCTCTGGGCGGCCATGCGGCCGGACTGCATCAACCACAGACAAAAAAAACCAGCGGAAAAAGTTTTCACGCTGGCCTTCTTGAGAAACATACGCAGAGACAAACTCAGCGAATCCTTCCCCACAAGTCGGTTGTCGGGTACTTCAGCCGGTAATCGCCAAAACCCGTCTCATCGACGAACACAAACTCCCGTTGCAGCTGGTAGTAATACCATATCTCGTATGGTTTGGTATTAATATCAAAGGGATGACGTTCGATATTCTCGGGAGGTCCGAGGCGAATGTAGACCATCCCCCGGTCGGTCCTCCATCCTTCAAGATAATGCGTAAAACTTTTGTTGGCGAGCTCTACGCGGCGGTAGTACTCATCCAATAACTCGTTTCTTGGCGTCGTAGGGTCGGGATCCCGCTTTGTCCAGAAATCCAGAAAGCGCTTTCGTTTTTCTTCGAGGTCGCCCGAAGAACGGATCTCTTCCAGCTCCGAGTCGCGTGCGATGTAACGCATTTGGTCAATCGCTTTGTCAAGGTCGGTAACGGAAGCGGGTATGTCCGACCATCGAACGGTAAACGTGCGCGTTGTCGTTGCGAGGATTCCAGCCGCGGCGTCTTTCCGCACGGGTGAGACTTCCATAGCAACTAGGTAGGTACCCACGGGAAGGTGAAGGTTTTCCACTTTGAAAAACGACTGCGTCTTCAGTCCAAGGGAAGCATGTCGTTCCAGCCTTTCATACACTTGTTCTTTCTTTGAATTATACACGCGGCATACGAGTTCGAGTGAATCCTCGGTGCCGGCATTATAGATTTCAAAGAAAAGGAAAAATCCTTCGGAAAGATGGCCGACGTTGCCGGAAATGTTGGGGACAATTTTCTTCTTCTCACCCTCGGTCGTTAACCGGCTCACGAGCATAATGTCACTCACTGTCATCGTGTCTTTCGCATAGTTCGAAATGAGCATTGACCGACGGATCTGCGCGCTCCGACGCGAATCCTGGTCCTCCATCTTAACGACGAACTCGTAATTGCCGGCCTCCAGTTCAATGCCCCGTTGCGTAAGGCTTGACTGACGGCTTGACGTCGTTTGAGCGAAGTCTTTCTCCCGCACCTCCACAGTCCACGAGCGGTCCTGCACAAGCTCTTTCTCCGGTGTATAAACGCCCACGTTGACTTCATAACGCGCGAGGTAGATGTCTCCTTCCTTGACAAATCGGAGTTCCTCGTGCGGAACCTGGAGATAGATATCGACATGCGACTTATTCACCTGTTCCGATGAAAAACTTATTGCTTCGAAGAAAAATGTGGGTACAGCATCGGCATTGATGTTTCGTAAAACGGGTTGTGCATCGATGCCAGAGAGCGGGAGACTAAGAGCCGTCAAGAGAAGAAACAGCGGAAGCTTTGCCATCAGTTGTGATTTCGTAATCCTTCCCTCCCTCCTTATCCTTATAGACTTGTTGCGTACAAGTCGTATTCCACAGCATCAACAACTCTGACATCAAAAAAATGCCCGATACCCAGACCCTCATGATTCTCCACAAAAACTTCCTGGTCGATCTCCGGCGCATCCCACTCAGTCCTGCCGACGGCATGACCTTTCTCCTTCCGGTCGACGAGGACCCTTACCGTCGAGCCGACGAGGGACTCGTTCCTTTTTTGCGAAATGGCCTTTTGAACCTCCATCAATGCCTTCTTTCTCTCCTCTTTGATTTCGGCTGGGATTCGGTCGCCCAGGTCATAGGCGAACGTGCCTTCTTCTTGTGAGTATGGAAACACGCCTAATCGATGAAACTCAGTCTCCTTGACGAAATCATACAGAACTTGGAAATCCGTCTCGGACTCATTGGGGTAGCCGACAATAAGAGTGGTCCTTAATGCGATATCCGGGATTTTGGATTTCAACGTCTCGATAAGTTGGCGGGTGGCCCGGTTGGTGATCCCGCGTCTCATGGATTTTAAGACGGGGTCCGAAGCATGCTGGATGGGTATGTCGAGGTAACGACAGACCTTCCTGCTGGACGCCATAGCATCAATGAGGTCGAGCGGAAATTTTGACGGGTAGGCATACATGAGCCGGATCCACTCAACGCCGTCGATTTCGCTCAGCTTCCCTACCAGCCGGGACAACCGTCTTTCGCCGTAGAGGTCCAGGCCGTAATACGTTGTGTCCTGGGCAATGACGATAAGTTCTTTGATTCCTCGTGCAGCGAGGGAACGCGCTTCCAGCAAGATATCCTCTTCAGGTTTTGACCTGTGCAATCCACGCATCAGAGGAATCGCACAGAACGAACAAGGATGGTCGCACCCCTCGGAGATTTTCAGATAGGCGAAGTGAGACGGGGTCGACAAAAGCCGTTCACCGAGCAGCTCTTGCTTGAAATCAACTCCGACTTCGCACAAGACATCCTTCAATTGATTCGACCCGTAGAATGCATCCACTTCGGGGACTTCGGTAGCGAGTTCTCTCGCATAGCGCTCCGACAAACATCCCATCACCACAACCTTTTTCAAAGTGCCCTTGCTTTTCCTTTCGACGGCTTCCATGATTGCATCGATGGACTCCTGTTTTGCCGCGTCGATAAAGCCGCAGGTGTTGATAACGGCCACCTCTGCATCGTCGATATCCGTGACCATGACGCCGCGTTCGGTTTTCAGCTGTCCGAGGAGGACCTCGCTGTCCACAATGTTCTTGGCACAGCCGAGTGTTACAACACTTATTCTTTGCCTTTTTCCCTGCATTCTCGTCCTACGATAAAACAACAAAATCTATATAAAGATACACAATAGGTGAAAGAAATACCAGGCTGTCGAACCTGTCGTACATTCCTCCATGGCCGGGAATAATCGACGATGAATCCTTGACACCGGCATCCCTCTTGAAGCGTGATTCCACCAGGTCGCCGAGTTGTCCAAAGATTCCCACGAAGACGCCAATCACGATTGCGTGGTGGAATTCAAGGTAATCGAGAACCGTACTTTGAGCGACCACCATCGTTGCAACGGCAAATACGAAGCCAAAGACACCGCCCTCCCACGTTTTACCGGGGCTGACCAGTTCCAAAAGCTTGTGCCTGCCGAAAGTCACTCCCCCAAAATACGCTGCCGTGTCGCAAACCCAGATGGCCGCCAAAAGCGAAACGACTGTGTAGCCTCCCCAACGATTGATCCGATCGAGCTGAACCGTGTCTGCCACGGCGACCGAGAAGAATTTATAGACGGGAAACCCGTAGGGAAAGATTTCCCGAAGCCCTATAAGCGTTCCAAAAAAAACAGATATGCCAAGGACGCCGAAAACAGTTACGGCAATATTCAGCGTTGGAGATCCCTTGTCGCGAAAAAGCTCGGTCAACAACACCGTCAGCGTGAAGAGGAGAACGACAACAAGAAAGAATTGGAGTTGGGAAAACATGGAAAGACGAATCCCGGCATCGGAGAGAATTTGGTACAGGTCAAGCTGCAGCCGCTCGTAAATAAAGGCGAGGTTCATCAGAATGCCGAAAAAGAGACCAAGGCTCGCCAGCGGGAAGACATTCTTCTTCTCCGACAATTTATAGAACTCCGCAAGTGAAAGAGACGAGATGAGGGCGACAAGACCAAAAAACCAGTACCCCCCCTCGAGAGCGAGAACCACGATAGCCGGGATTGCCACGGCGGCAACAGCGACCCGTGTGGGAAGCGACGAAAACCTCGATTTTTTTGTGCTTTCATTCTCCATCGTTACTCGTCCTCGGAATCGTGGATCAGTTGAAGCTCTGAGAGGATCGACAGAGCCCGCTCCCGATCATCCTGACGAACTAAGACACGGACGATTGCGAATTCGTCGAACCAGAATACTGCAACATGTTCCCGCATCGTGAAGACTCTTGCCTTAATCCCCGCGTACTCCAGGTTCCGGTACACGGCATCGGCCTCGAATTCGGAGCGCGTAGTGAAAATGACTGTCCAGGATTCCCGCATCGTCCGGTGGTCAGCATCGTTACAATACAAGACTTTCTCAACAGTGACCACACAGTCTCCGCAGACCGGTCTTCCGCACACCGAGCAAACGCCGATTGCGCGCTCCCCAAAATGTTTTTCACACTCCAACCGGCTTGCGGGAGTGGTTGTGCCGCAAAACGAGCAAAACAAATCCCTGCCTTGGAGCGTTCGGCCGCATGCAGTACAAGAGAGCAAAGTCATGTTGAATCCTGCACTGATTTCGTAGAATGCAGATATGCACGGAGAGAAATGAACAACAACGCGCCGAAACCTATCAACTGGGTAAAGACTGCAACCGTTTCAGAGAATCCGAATTCCGTGGTACTGAGCTTCGTTTCAAACCCCATACCCAGGTACACAGCCACGACGGCGACCAGGTTGTTCACAAAATGCGCCGTAATGGGGAGAATGATGCTTTTCGACCTGAGCCGCAGCACTCCCAGGAAGCAGCCGATGACCACCAGCGGGACGACGTTAAAGGGGTCCAGATGGAACACGCCGAAGACGATTCCTGTGAGCAATGCCGCAAGCAACGGTTGAAACATGCGCTCCATCGTTTTCTGAACTACTCCGCGGAACAACAACTCCTCGACGACGGAAGGGACGACGGCGGCGATGACGATGACAAAAAGCAATTCCGGAACGGTCTCGGCTTTAACAACGATTTTCATCATGTTCCGAAACATCTCCCGCGCTGGCTGCATGATCTGCCGTAGAAATTCCGGAAGAGGAATAAGATCCTGCAAGAACATGTACACTTCGAGCAGCTGCTGAAGCGAGATGAGCGCAACAAACATGAAAGCAGACTCCCGCAGTGATGGAACGCGCAATGGAAAAACATTCCTGAAACGTCCACTGAGAAGTCTGGCAAAGACCAGCGTTGGAACAAACATGAATGCAAGCTGACCCGCGGTCGTGATCAACCTCATCGCCGCTGCATTTTCACGGGTGATCTTGGCACCCACGACGATGAACGCGATTCCGCTGCCGACGATGTGATACAGAAAGAAAACCGCTCCAAGACACATGGCGACAAACAGGAGTGGGTGAACATCGAAACGTTCTACGAACGACGCCTGTGCAGCGGGCGGTGACGGCGACAAAACCGTTTCGGGAGAACTCATCGGCGGGTCAAGACAGCTTTAGCTTGATCATTGCCGCCAGGAGTGGCACCATGATTTCGTGGTGGCCGGTGAAATGGTAACCCCGACCTTGGTTTCGCGTCGGACGTTCAACCACATTGACCTGAGGACGGTAGTGACGGATCATATCAAAATTCGCCGTGGTGAAGCCCTGCGCTTTGTATCCGAGGTTGCGGGCAACTGTGAGAGCCTTCAGAAATACTTCGGGCAGGATGACCGCTGAACCGATGTTGAGCACAACTCCTCCTCCCCTCAGATCTTTGACACTGTGCGCCATGACCTTAAAATCGCGAAAGCTCATTTCGCCCGTGGCCGCGCCGTCCATCGTCGCCTGTTGATGGACGATATCTGTCCCGATCGCTGCGTGGACCGTTACCGGCACCTTCCGATCAAAACAGCTTACGAGAATGCTGACGTTTCGGTTTTTTGCCCTGAGTGCGATGAGTTTCTTTGCGAGTGCCTCACCGTAGCCGTCTGAAGACTCTGAGAACCCTTTCACGAGCGCCTTGTTGATGAAATCACCCGTTTCCTTCGACATCCCAAATTTCCCGTCGACAATGTTCACGGCAACATCCTCCGACGTTTTCCCCCACATGGCAGTTTCGACGTCGTGGATTGCTGCGGCGCTGTTCATCGCCACGTGCGTGACGACACCACGCTTCACGAGGTCAATGACGATGGGAGACAGGCCGACTTTGATCACGTGTGCGCCCAGCATGAGAATGACCGGTTTCATACGCCTGCGTGCGCCAGCGATATCATCGACCACTTCGCGCAATTCTTCCGCTGCAAGGATTCGGGGGAGCGATTCGACAAAATCCTTCAGGTCCGCGCTCCTGGCATTCACAACTTTTGCGAATGCCCCAGGCGTAACTTTGCTTTTTCGGGATTTGATTGAAACGGTGCGGATGCGGGACAGTTCAAGCTGCCTGAATCTGGACATTTATTTCACTCGCGCTCTCAGGGGACCGGCCAAGCCGTAGTACTCGCGAAGCTCCGCATCGATGGAACCCACGACAACCTTCGTACTGACCTTCACAGGAATCTTGAGCTCGTCGTTCGTCATCCAAATCAGCACCCGGCCTTCACTCTTGAAAAGACCGCCTTCTTTAATCAGCGGCTCCACAATAATGCAGTTGAACGTGCCGGCACCGACGTTCACCTGTTGATGGCCGAGGAATTTGATCGCCAGCTGGTAGGTTGAGTCCTTGTAGAAATTTTGAAGGTAAATTTTATCCCCCGGACGGGACTGGGAAAAGTCAAGCGCTCGTGCATAGTAGAATGCTGAGACAATATCGTGAACATAGGGGGGGATGGGATGTTCACCTTCTGAAGTTCTCGCAACCAGTTTGACGTGGTCGAACTCTGCATTGAAGTCGCGGCTGTATTTTCCCTCGCGTATCCGCTGGGTGAACCGCCAGGGAAATAATCCCTTTGTGTCCAGCATTGTTTCATATCGGTCTTCGACTTTGTAAATCCACGAAAACGAGGGCGTTGAGTTTACCGTAAAGAGAACCTGGTAGCATTCCCGACCGTTGACCGTATCGATCTTCGGAATGGCAAAGACCGCCTCGCCAGCCGTTATGAAGCTGTATCCGACGTCGAACACGAGCCTTTCCCCCACCGCAAACGCTGATTGCGAGATGACTCGAAGGGTATCCATGGGAACGATGTCGCCGGAGATGGCCGATTTCAACCCGCGAGCGGAGAGGGTATCCTGAGCTTTCATGTTCACACTCATGATCACGAGCATAAGAGAGTATGTCAGGCGTCTCTTCATGTCTCGACGGCGGTTTCTTTTAGCGTTCCCACCAGGTCATGGATTCCTTGCATCACGTTGCTGACTTCTATTTGATCCATACAAACATTCGAGCGGCATTCCCGGCCCTGACACAAAGAACATTTCGACCTTTCGGGGACAAACACTTTTTTTCGTTCGGTCAGAGGCCCCCATCGTTTTTCACTGCAGGCGGGAATGTCCGGATAGAAAGCAATCACGGGCGTACCGACTGCCGCAGCAATATGAAGCGGCCCCGTGGAATTGGCAACAAGAAAGTCTGCCCGACTGATGAAGGCGGCAAGCTCTTTAAGGCGAAGGCGTCCCACGACTGCGATTCCCTTGTTTTCAGAAGATTGCACCGTCCGGCGGACGATTTCACTTTCTCCAGGCCCGCCTGTAACTACAACCTTGTATCCTTCCTGAGAAAGAACATTGGCCAAGCGGCCGAAGTTTTCGGCCTTCCAGTCTCTCGCGGAACCACCGCTTCCCGGATGGAGTATAGCCCACGGTTCTCCTCGCTGGATGCCGATTTCATGCATCACTGCCAGGGCGGCAAGCTGATCTTCCTCAGAAACTTTGAGCAGCGGCCTCATGGGAAGCCGGCTTTGAACCCCGACGGCTCTCAGGAGTCCCAAGTTGTATTCACTTTCATGCCGCTCACCTGTTTTCCGGTGTTCGTATACTCTCCTGTTAAAGAGAAACGAATACCAACGGAACCCTGTACCCACACGAACGGATATGCCGGCAAGAAGGAGCAAAAGAGCGATTCGAAACCTCGGGAACGCCACGATGGCAAGGTCATAATCCCCTCTCTTCAATTCACGCAGCACCTCCAGGAATGATTTTGGATTCCCTTCGTGGTCGTAGGTAAGGATTTCCGAAAGGCCGTCGTATCCCGCAGCGAGATCCTTTGTGTAGGTTCGCAGGAGCATGGAAACGCTTGCTCGGGGGAATGCGGATTGCAGCAACGGAACCATCGGCAGGGAGAAGAGGACGTCGCCGATGCGATCTGTGCGAACGATAAGAATATTTTGAAACTGATCCGTTCTTGCACTCCTGGTATGAATCAATCGGCCAGAAATATACTCGTTGAAGGCCTGACTTGCAAGGTAACTGCGTGTGAAGGGACTACGAAACGAATACTCTGGCTACTTCCAGGAGCATGGAAGGTCGATTCCACAGGGCGGCGCGAAAGATTCCGCCAAGCGTTCGTTTATTCTCGGGAAGTTTCTGCGCGCTTTCGGCGATGCTGTTAAACGTATCGTCGGAAAAACTGTTGACCGCCTCTCTGATCTTGTAAAACACTTCGTGCCTCCAGCCCAGGCGTTTGTGCCAGCGCTTCTCGTATTCTGTCAGGTGAGAAAGCTTGTTCATCTTCACCGCCTCGGCGGCCACCTGTCCCGCGATCATTCCACCGATCATGCCACTGATAATGCCGGCTCCCGACGTCGGGTTTACCTGACGCGCCGCATCGCCAACGAGCATCACGTTATTCTTGACAACCGTGGCAGAAGTCTTCGCGCACGGAACGCCACCCGCAATACGCGTGAGCACAGCAGCGTTCGGAAATTTCTTTTCGACAAACTTCTCGAGAAACTTGATCGCCGATTTTTTTTTGGCGGCCTCCACGCTAATGCCCAGGCCGACGTTTGCCGTATCCTTGCCTTTGGGAAAGACCCATAAATACCCGCCCGGGGCCACGTTGTCACCAAAATAGAAATCCAGCGTGTCGTCTTCCACTTCAATGCCCGACAGTGTCACTTGGGCGCAGCTTTCCATATCTTTGATATGGCATGTTGTATCTATCCCCGCCCACTTGCCGACGCGACTTTCCACGCCGTCGGCGGCGATGACAACTTTGGAGCGGATTTCTGTCTCCTGATCCTTGATTAGAGCCCTGACGCCCACTGCCTCGCCTTTTTCATTCCTGAGAAGGTCATACGCATAGGCCTTCGTGACAACCTCTGCCCCCTCCTTCGCGGCAATCTTGGCGAGCTCATAGTCGAAAATCCTCCGTTCAAGCACATACCCTTTGCCGTCAAGCCTCGGAACGACTGATTTCCCGTCGGGCGACACAAGGCGAAATTTGGTGATCGTGGAACCGATGAATTTCGAATCGGGCTCAATAAACTGAATAAGCCCTTCATGACTCACAGCCTCACCACACCTTACCGGATATCCAACATCGCGGTCTTTCTCCAGCATCAAGACAGATACTCCCGCAGAAGCGGCATATCTCGCTGAGTTCGACCCTGCCGGGCCGGCGCCCACGACAACGATATCGTAAGCCTCCTTCATGCGTCCATGGAGTTCAAGAATAACGGCTGTTCGTTGGGCAGACTTGCCACGCCATCCCGATGGAACTCAATAACCTCCCAGGGACACGCCCAGACGCATTTCTTGCAATTTGTGCAACGTTCGTCAATGATGGCGATCCTCGATTCCATCAGCTCAATGGCATCTTCCGGGCACACGCCTACGCAGCAACCGCAGAAGTCGCATTTGCCGGGGACAATGTGGATCATAAGGGGGGTGGTACGAGGCATGGTGTTGAGCTAAGGTAGAGAGAGAAGGCTAGAAAAGCAATGTGAGGGGAAAAGGCCTTCCGAGGGTTTTCTCCTTGGATCAAGACGTTCGAAAGGTTGCCAAAGCCGGGCGTCGCGTAGCTAATATGGCCTTTGAGAATTTCTACAAGACGCCTTGAGGAGAACCATTTACGCTTTTTCCGACTCTTTCATTTGGCGCATCAACTCTTGATGTCGCACTACAAAAGGCATCTTGTCCGAGCCGCGTTGCGCTGCTTCTTTCAGCATGCGCTGATTTTCCTCAATAGCCTTTTGCAAAGCTCGCTTCCTGAGTAGAGCAAGAGCATCAGCGGCGATCTGTCGTGCGTCGGGCTCGTCAATTTCCTTGTCCACCCATCCTTTGCTCAACTCGTATTTGCTGAGAGAAATATCCGTGATCATACCTTTTAAATCTGTGTCGTCCGTTTCGTTCAAAACAGACACCGCGTTGATCTCGCCGAGGTCCCGCCAACGGGACTGCAATAACTCTGCCAATCTCTTCGCTCGCTGATCCGCAAACTGCTCTACCGTGAGATTCTTGAAAATAAGGTCAACGATGTCTGGCTGGCCTTCCAGCAGAAGCTTCAAGAGGTCTCTTTCAGCCGCAGGGATTTCGCCTCCTTTTGGTATCGTGACATCCGATAATGGAACGTCATAGACCGGGACTCGCTGTGATCCGGCTCCTTCTCGTCGCGGAGGTCTGTCTCTCGACAACCACCTGTCCAATTCGCGATACAGCACCGACTCGTATATCTCGTATTTTTCAGCGACCTCCTTGATATAGAAGTTGCGTTTGAGTTCATCCTTCATCTTTGCAATCGATTGTACTATCGAGCGCACGGCATCGGACTTTCCTTCAGGAGTCAAAAAAGCGCCGGTTTTCTGGAACTGCCGTGCTTTGAAGTCGATGAAGGAAACTGCCTGTTCTGCCAATTTCCGGAATTCTTTTGCGCCGTGCTTGCGCACAAACGAATCAGGGTCATCTCCTTCCGGCAGATCAATCACTTTGACGTCGAAATCCTGCTCAAGCGCAAGGTCCACTCCCCTCAAGGTCGCGCTCGAGCCTGCCGAGTCTGCATCATAGACCAGGTTCAGTTTCTTTGAGTATCGGGCGAGAAGCAGAAGCTGGTCTTCTGTCAACGCAGTCCCGCTCGATGCGACGACGTTTTGAACGCCGGCCTGATACAATGAAAGAAGGTCCGCATAGCCTTCGACCATATATGCCCGATCTTCCCCGCGAATCGAATCCTTGGAATGAAAGAGTCCAAACAGAACGCGACTTTTGTTGTAGATCGGAGTCTCGGGAGAATTGATATATTTGCCAAGGGGGTCATCGTCCCTCATTTTACGAGCGCCAAAGGCAATCACACGACCCGTTGTCGCAAAGATAGGAAACATCGCTCGACCGCGAAAATAGTCGTAATGCGTGCCATCCTCACGAGACCGAACGAGCCCGGCTTTAAGCAGTTGTTCCTTGCTTATTCCTTCTTCCAGACCTTTTCTTAACAGACTATCCCACGACTGACTTGAATAGCCGAGGCCGAACGAGCGGATAGTTTCATCGGAGAACCCCCTTGAATGGAAGTACTCAAGTGCCGACCGGCCTTCGTCGGTTTTTGTAAGATTGTTATAGAAGTGTAAACCGGCGAATCTGCAAGCATTGTAGAGCGCCTCGATCTCTGTCTGCTGCCCTGAAGGGATTTCTTCTGTCGGGAGGACAATGCCAGCCCTGCCGGCGAGCGATCGAACAGCCTCAACAAACGAGACTTTTTCATACTCCATGACAAACGTAAACACGTTTCCACCTTTGTGGCAGCCAAAACAGTGGTACATCTGTTTTTCAGCGCTCACTGCAAACGAAGGAGTTTTTTCCTGATGAAAAGGGCACAAGCCGATAAAATTCTTGCCCCTTTTCTTGAGGCGAACGTGTGAAGCAATAATGTCGACAATATCGGACGAGGAACGGACTTCGTCGATTTTGAAATCGGGGATTCTCACTTGTCGAATGTAGGCAAAGAAGTCACAACAAAAAAGCCCCTTCACGCTGGTGAAGGGGCCACGCGAAATGTTTTTTAATGCGAAATGTCTAGTCTGAGACTTGCCCTCCCTGCCGCGTCGAAGCAATCAATGCCTTTTTCTCAATCATCCGGATTGGATTTTCAAACACGCGTGTGGTTGTATACGCCATCGTCCCAACGCTGTTATCGTAATTCCTCATGATTCTCTCAACGTAATAGACCGTTTCTTTCCAACCCGCGAAATATCCATTCGGCGGTCGGTCCTGTTGCCAAAATCCCAGATGGAGGGTGTAATACTGTTTGGAGAGCAAGGGCATAGCGTCCCTTACAGAGCTCCATCGGCTCGGATCGTTCCCCAGGTACGCAGCGAGCTGTCTCGCATCTAGGACGCGTGCAATACCCGCGTTATAGGCGGCAAGAGCCAGCCGAATGCGGTCGTCTCTCTCAGAATCCCGAAAGACATGATAAAGCGATCGCAGGTGGAAAATCCCGGCTCTGATGTTGTTATCCGGTGACTTCGTTTCATTCATGCCGAGCTGATACCTCAGCATCGACTGAGTCGAGGGCATGATCTGCATCAACCCATAAGCTCCCTTGTTGCTGACAGCGTTCGGCCTGAACGCCGACTCCTGACGAATCATGGACATGATCAGCACCCAATCAAACTGGTATTGTTCAGAATATTTTTGGATCAGGGGTACATACAGTATCCCTGCCTCGTCGATGTCATGGTTCTCCGCGGCCATGGCCTCAAAGCCAAAAGCCGCCACCTGCACTTCAGTCTGGAATTGTTTTTTGCGAAGAAACGAGAAACTCGTTACGGGCTCAAAACAACCGACATGGAAGATGCACGCAAGCAGGAACAACTTCTTCCACATCTTGCGGCATCTATCCTTTGCAGCCATTGGCCTGAGCCTTGCCATATACTGGAGCTTCGAGAACATACCGATTCGCGTCATGTGCGCATTGTTCGCCTTGTGTGCCCAGTTTCAGCGCTGTCGCTTTTTTTCAGGAAGGTGATGGCCTCGAGGATAATGATAAAGGCCGTAATTCCGAGCATGAAGAGGATGACGTCCACCATGTTTTGACCCTTTCAGTTGTTAATAACTCCATGTGTTGCGGTTTCGCTTGGTTCTTGTTCATTATTCGTCAGAGCATGAACGCGAACGGACCATCGCGGAGTCTGGGGTTTGTGATGAGTCAGGTGGGCAAGGTCAGCGCGGATCCTGTTTTCATCCCCCCAATCGCTCCAGTAGACACCCCTCACGGTGAGAACGCACAGACATTGAATTGCACGCTCAAGAACTGCATGCGAAAAATTCACCCGGGGCAGTGACCTGAACACTTCGTCGGTCACGTTTTCCTCGTTCGGCGTGCCAACCGACTGCCAGATTCTCTGGAAAGAACCGAACATCTCCGGCGTGAATTCTTTGAACAAACGAATAAACAATTCCAACCTGCCAACCATCGTCATCGTATTCCAGAGGCAGCCGTTCCTGAAAACCCGCTCGGCAACATCGCCCGAGGGTTTTTCCCAGAACCTTCTCACTTGGAAAATGTCAGTGCCTTTCACGTGGGCGACAATATCCCCTTTTTCAATCCAGCCGTAACCGGGCTGCAGGCATGCCGGCCGGACCCCAAGTGTAACGACATATCCCAGGGTTTTCGCCACAAACGCACACGCCGCATCTACATATTCCATGAAACGACGCTCTTCCAGAATGAAATGGTCGGCAGGAAAAATGGCCACAATGGCTTGAGGGTCGACCCTTTGAATGCGAACAAGGGGAAGAAGAATACCCGGCGCCCTTTCACAATTAAAGGGTTGTAGAACCACGTTCCTTCTTTCCTCGTCATATAGATCTTCCAGCGCGTAAGAATAATGCCTGCGGCCTATCACTGTTATGACATGCGATCTCATGATCACCGACGATATGCGGTCGATGGTATGTCTCAGCATCGAGCGTTTCCCTGAAAGTGCACAGAATTGTTTGGGCCGGTCAAACCCAAACTCGTTTCTGAGAAACCCCTGCACACGCTTACCGTCACCTCCCGCAAGGATGACGCCCCAGAAATGGCTTCTGTCCGGCCGAATTATTGTTGGAGGACTGCTCATTGCGACACTTTTGAATCAGGGATTCTTTTTCTCTCGTCGGGTCTGACTTATCACGAAGCCATCGTTATTTCAGAAACAGAAAAACAATGCGCCCAGAATAACGACGGCGCATCAGGATTGCAATCGTGCAAGAGTGGTAATTTTCAGATTACAGTTCTCGTATGAGGGTTCTTACAGAACTTGATGGAGGAAGGTAATCAGAGCCACGGCAGCGTAAATTCCACTCGCCGCTGGAGGATGGCGATTAGGATGAGCTCGAGGAGTGCCAGAAAGAGAAACCCCTTCACGATGAGCTGTGAAGGGGTCCTGAGTCTTGAAAGAAAACAGCTCCGCGCAGAGGCTGTTTCCTGGTGTTTGGTGCTTAGTACATGTCTCCGCCCATGCCGCCAGGAGGCATCGCAGGAGCTTTCTCTTCTTTCGGCTTCTCAACGATCGTTGCTTCGGTTGTCAGCAGGAGGCCGGCCACGCTGGACGCGTTCTCCAGGGCAATACGTGCAACCTTTGTCGGGTCGATGACGCCGACTTTGATGAGGTTTTCGTACTGCTCGGTCTGGGCGTTGAAGCCATAGTCATCTTTGCCTTCTTTGACCTTGTTAACAACGACCGACCCCTCGAGGCCTGCGTTCTGGACGATCCAGCGAATCGGCTCTTCGACGGCCCGCCGGACGATATCGATACCGATCTTCTGGTCGTCGTTATCCGTCTTCACGTCGTCGAGCTTCTTGACGCAGCGCAAATACGCCACACCGCCGCCGGGCACAATGCCTTCCTCCACAGCCGCGCGGGTTGCGTGCAGCGCATCTTCAACACGAGCCTTCTTTTCTTTCATCTCGACTTCCGTTGAAGCGCCGATCTTGAGCACTGCTACGCCACCGGAAAGCTTCGCAAGGCGTTCCTGGAGCTTCTCCTTGTCGTAATCCGATGTGGTCTTGTCGATCTGTTGTTTGATCTCCTTGATTCTGCCTTTGATGTCCTCTTTCTTTCCAGCGCCTTCGACAATTGTCGTGTTGTCTTTGTCAATTGTCACACGTTTTGCCGTTCCGAGATAGGACAACTGTGCGTTCTCCAGTTTGAAACCCTTCTCTTCGGAAATCACGGTTCCGCCGGTAAGAATACCGATATCCTCGAGCATGGCTTTTCTGCGGTCGCCAAAGCCAGGTGCCTTTACGGCGCAGACTTTCAGCGTTCCACGGAGCTTGTTAACAACGAGGGTCGCCAGAGCCTCTCCTTCGACTTCCTCTGCAATGATGAGGGTCGAACGGCCGGACTGTGCGACTTTCTCGAGAATTGGGAGCAAGTCTTTCATCGCGCTGATTTTCTTGTCATGGATAAGGATGTACGGATCCTCGAGGGCTGCTTCCATCGACTCCGCGTCGGTGACGAAATACGGAGACAAATAACCGCGGTCGAATTGCATACCTTCGACAACCTCTAACGTCGTCTCAGTTCCTTTTGCCTCCTCGACCGTGATGACACCGTCCTTGCCGACTTTCTCCATTGCGTTTGCAATCAGCTCACCGATGGTGCGGTCGTTATTGGCCGAAATCGATCCGACCTGGGCGATCTTTTCTTTGTCGTCCCCAACTTTATTGCTCATCTGTTTGAGGCTTTCGACGATCGATTTCACTGCGAGGTCAATACCCCGTTTGAGATCCATGGGGTTCGCGCCGGCAGTGACGTTCTTGAGTCCTTCGCGAACAATCGCTTGGGCCAGCACGGTTGCTGTCGTCGTTCCATCGCCCGCAACATCCGATGTTTTGGATGCAACTTCACGCAACAGTTGAGCTCCCATGTTCTCAATGGGATCTTCAAGCTCTATCTCCTTCGCCACCGTGACGCCGTCTTTCGTGACTGTTGGTGCACCGAATTTCTTATCGATGACAACGTTACGACCCTTGGGACCCAGCGTGACCTTCACGGCATCGGCTAAGCGGTCAACGCCCTTCTTCAAGGCCGAACGAGCATCCGAGTTAAAATGAATCATTTTTGCTGACATATCAGTTTTCGCTCCTTTCTTACTTGGGCATTATTGCAAAAATGTCGCTTTCGCGCATAATCAACAGCTCGTCGCCGTCAAGCGTCACTTCTGTTCCGGAATACTTTCCGTAGAGTACTCTGTCACCGTTCTTGACCTCCATCGGGATGCTCTTCCCATCCTCGGTGACACGACCGGGGCCAACCGCTACAACCTCTCCCCACACCGGCTTTTCTTTCGCCGTGTCGGGCACGATGATTCCGCCTTTCGTGCGTTCCTCAGCCTCAGCGGGCTTCACGACAACACGATCGGCCAAAGGTTTGATCTTCATAAAATGACCTCCTTTTAAGGTATTGATATTGAATGACTTGTGGGGCTAAGAGAGATTAGCACTCTTCGTTTGTGAGTGCTAATATACGGCAGAAAAGGCTCTTTGTCAAGAGGGGGAGCCGCCCACGAGGATAACATACTCACCCCGTGTGGGCTTTTTGGAGAGTTCCTTAAGGACTGATGAGACTCTTCCGCGGACGATTTCCTCAAACTTTTTGGTCAATTCTCTACAAACCACGATCTTCCGATCCCCCCAAGTTTCATGGATTTCCTTTAAGGTCTTCAAGACTCTGTAAGGTGATTCATAGAAAACTATTGTTCGGGGTTCCGTTTTGAGGGATTCCAGACGTGTTTTTCGTCCCTTTTTCTGCGGCAAGAATCCTTCGTACGCAAATCCTCGCATGTCCAATCCACTCACAATGAGAGCGCTGAGGAAAGCCGAGGGTCCGGGGATGGGAACAATCGGTATTCTGTTTGCAATGGCTTGCGTGACAACGTGGTAAGCGGGATCTGAGATTCCCGGCGTTCCCGCATCAGAGATGAGCGCGACGGATTGTCCGGCCAGCAGTTTTTCGATGAGTTGCGGTGCGCGAGCTTTTTCATTATAACTGAAGTAACTCAGCATCGGCTTGGATATCCTATAGTGGTCGAGAAGGATCTTCGATTTGCGCGTGTCTTCGGCGGCTATCAAGTCAACTGAGGAAAGGACTTTGACTGCGCGGGAACTAATGTCTTCGAGGTTTCCGATGGGTGTTGCAACGATATAGAGGGTACCTGCGGTCTTTCGAAGCTCTTCCTGGGATCTCCTTTGACCTTCGAAAGGTCGGTCAGATTCCCCAATCCCGGACATATCGGAAGTCAACATTGAGCGTGCGGTAGGAAACTTTGGCGATAACCGGCGGGCGGCGCTTGAATTGGTTCTTGCGAATAAGCGACCTGACTTTTTTGACGAAATCTTTCGAGAATCCCATCTTGCCGAGTTCCTCATCGGAGCGACGTTCGTCAATCATTTGAAAAAGAAGCTGGTCAACCTCTCGGTAGGTAAACCCCAACTCGCCCTCGTCTGTTTGGCCTGCCCAGAGATCAGCCGTTGGCTTCTTGCTAACGATTCCTTTCGGCACACCGAGAAATTCCGCAACCTGCCACACCTGGGTTTTGTAAAGATCGCCTAAGGGGTTGATAGCGCTCGCCGTGTCGCCGTAGAGAGTTCCATACCCGAGCAACAGTTCTGTCTTATTGCTTGTCCCTATAACAAGGGCTTTTTCCCGGGCGGAAACATCATACAAAACGATCATTCGTACCCGCGCCATGACGTTGCCCTTTCGGACCTTATCTGACACTTTGTGTTTCTCACAATACGCATCGACCATGGGCGAGATGTCAATTGTTTCAGACTTTATGCCTAATTCTCGAACAACCTGTTCCGCATCTCGGACACTTTGCGGGGAACCTGTTTCGTACGGCAAAATGACGGCATATGTGTTGCCCGTCCCCAATGCTTTGGCAGTGAGATAAGCCGAAACCGCTGAATCAACGCCGCCTGATACGCCGATGACTCCTTTTGAAAAACCTGCGTTTTGCGTCTCATCCTTGATGAACTGGACGAGCAAGTTTGTCACTGTCTCAGCGTTGAGTTTGAGAGCTTCCTTGTGGTCAACTCTGGCTGTTTCCATGACCTTATAGTAAGAAGTCCGACTTCTACCTCTCTTCCCCGGCGAGCAGTCGGACGTCCGACAGCTATTCTCCGTCCATCATTTCTTTTAGCGCTTTCCGGATAATGCTGAACCCTTCATCGACCTCTTCTTTCTTCAGCGTCAACGGCGGTCGGAAGCGGATTGAATGGTCTCCGCAACCAATCAGAATCAACCCGGCTTCATACGCTTTTTGTTTCAAGAGGTCGCGACTTTGAGAGGAATCGAGGTCGATTGCGGAGAACAAGCCCCTTCCTCGTGCATTTGATACAAGGTCCGGGAAGTCCTGTTCCAGCGATTGCAGCTGACGCATCATGTGCTCACCGATACTTCTCGCATTCTCCACGAGGCCGTCTTCTTCGATGATTTCGAGTATCTTTGTGAAACGAACCATGTCGATCAGGTTGCCGCCAAACGTGGAGTTGATTCGACTCGATTTGTGGAACACGTTTTCGAGAACGTCGTCGATTCGGGTGCTGCACATGAACCCGCAGATCTGCGTCTTCTTGCCGAAGGTCAGCATGTCCGGCTTGACAAAATGCTCGTAGGCCCAGAACTTGCCCGTGATGCCGACGCCGGTTTGAACTTCATCAAAGATGAGGAGCATCTCGTTTTCATCGCAGATGTTCCTCAGTTGCACAAGGAATTCCTTGCGGAAATGATTGTCCCCGCCTTCTCCTTGAATAGGCTCAATGATCAAAGCAGCAATATCATCGGCGTTGTTGATGATGGCGCGTTTGATTTGTTCCACTGCGAGAGCCTCTTCCTTCTGCACTTGTTCAAGGCTGGCATCATTCACAGGAAAGTGAATTGCCGGATTATGAACGCGGGGCCAGCGGAATTTCGGGAAATAGTTCGTCTTCGTCGGGTCGGTGTTCGTCATCGAAAGTGTATATCCGCTACGTCCGTGGAAAGACCTTCGGAAATGGATGACTTGGCGCCCTCGTTCTTCCGTATATCCCTTGACAAAGTTTTTCCTCACTTTCCAGTCAAACGCCGTTTTGATGGCATTCTCGTTTGCCAACGCCCCGCCGTCAACAAAAAACAAATACTGGAAATGAGCCGGCTTTGCAATACGGGCGAATGTTTCCACGAATTCCGCCATCTCAACCGTGTACGCATCCGAATTAGATGGCTTGTTCACGGCGGCTCTCCCAAGTTTTTCCAGAAACTCCGGCGTCACCATTTTGGGATGGTTCAACCCAATCGAACCAGAGGCGAAAAACGTAAAGAAATCGAGATAGCGTTTGTTATAGCGTGAATCGTAAAGGTACGCACCCTGGCTTCGCCGAAGGTCGACGACGAGATCGAAGCCATCGACAAGCATGTGGCTGGAAAGGGATGAGTGAACTTCGGTTGGGAGAACCTTGACGGGTTTTTTCGTGGTGGGCTTCTCTAGAACGGCCTTGTCGCCCGAACCGTTGGATTTGGATTTGTCGATTACATCTTTCGTCTTCTGAGACATAGAGCACCATGTAGTTTATAAGTTGAGAATTCATCGTAACTGAGTGGGATGCAAACACTCAAAAGAACTCCTGGTGCTCATACAACGATGTGATATAGGGTCTGCCCTCCATTGACGTCTCAGTAGTTATCGATTTGCGCTCTTTGCAGCTTTCCGCTGTAGTCGACGTATACGGTTTTCCATTCCGTGAAGAAATCGTAAACCGTCCAGCCGCCTTCACGATGGCCATTGCCGGTTTGTTTCACGCCACCGAACGGCAAATGCGCCTCAGCGCCGATTGTTGATGCATTAATGTACGTTATTCCGGCTTGAATATCTCTCATAGCAGTGAAGGCCTTGTTAACATCTCTGGTATAAACGGATGACGATAGCCCGTAAATCGTGTTATTGAGAGTCCTTATTGCATCCTCCAGCGATTTCGCTCGGAGCACGGAAAGTATAGGCCCAAAGATCTCCTCTTTTGCTATTCGCATGGCTGGGGTCACGTCAGTAAAAATCGTAGGCTCGTGGAACCAACCCTTGCTCAGTCCGTCTCCCTTCGCTGCTGCACCCCCAACGACCAATGTTGCTCCCTCTTTCTTGCCGACTTCAACATAGCTTTCCACAGTTTTCCTCTGACTCTCATTCACGCACGGCCCAACATCGGTGCCGGCCTTGAGGCCATCACCGAGTTTCAGCTTCTTTGTCCTGTCCACGAGCATCGACATAAACTTTTCATAGATCTTGTCGTGGAGAATCAGCCTGCTGGTGGCCGTGCAGCGCTGCCCGGTCGTGCCGAATGCGCCCCACAGAACGCCGTCAAGCGCAAGGTCGAGGTCCGCGTCGTCCATAACAATCTGAGCGTTCTTGCCCCCAAGCTCAAGCGACACACGCTTCAAGGTTTCGGCCGCGTCCTTTGATATTTGTTTTCCCACCACTGTTGAGCCGGTGAAGGAAACCAAATCAACATCGGGATGGCCGACAATTGCGGTTCCGACTTCCGAACCGCCGCCGTGTACGATATTGACGACAGCTTCGGGGATGCCGGCCTCCATCATGATTTCTACCAGTGTCGTTGCCGTCTTGGGAGTATCCTGCGCTGGTTTGAAGACCACAGTGTTGCCGGACAAAACCGCCGGGAAGATTTTCCATGTCGGGATCGCCATGGGGAAATTCCACGGAGTAATCACCCCTGCCACTCCAATGGGTACTCGCATGGACATTGCGAATTTGTTCGGCAGTTCAGACGGGACGGTTTTACCAAAGAGTCTTCGTCCTTCTCCAGCAGCGTAGTATGCTGTGTCAATTCCCTCCTGCACATCGCCACGAGTTTCGGCCAGCACTTTGCCCATCTCCCGGGTCATTTCGCGCGCGAGCTCTTCCTTCCTCCGCGCCATCAAGTCGCCCAGTTTTCGCATAATGTCAGATCGTGCCGGAGCGGGAACGAGGCGCCATTTCTCAAAAGCAGCTCGGGCAGCTTTTACCGCTTCATCAACATCTTCTTTGCCCGATTTCGGGAAAGTGCCGACGACTTCTTCCCAGTTTGCGGGATTGCGGTTCTCAAACGCCCTGCCGGACTTTGCGTCAACCCACTTGCCGTTAATAAAGTTCTGAAACTTCTGAGCCATTGTTTACTCCTGTTTCTCCATGTCAAGCTGTTTACGTATCAAGGCACAAAGTGAATCTGGGATCTCTGAATGGCGAAAAACGGGGGCGCTCTTCTTTGAAAGAGGATTGTGATAAATATCGTGATTTGTCCCGTGACGCTTCAAAAAAACACCTTCTTCGCTCCAACTCTCGAATGAACTCTCGCCGTTTCAAACTGCAATGGCAAGGCTTTTTGTCTTGATGATTGCCTTTGACACGTTTTCGCTATTCTCCTGCAGCATAAGTTTGTATGCTTCGCGAATATTCTTTTCAAGTTCGCTCAAGCTCTTGCCTTGACTGAACACGCCCGGAACTTCTTGCAGTTTTCCCACATACCACCTTCCATCTTTCCAGTAATCCAACGTGAAAGTGTGTCTCATAGCTCTCTCCTCGTTCAATTCAGACCGACTTTTTCAAAAATGTAATTCACCTGTTTCAAACTTCTTTTTGCATCAAAGAGCTCTTCGATTTCGCTGTCGCTCAAGACTTTTTTCACTTCTTCTGCAGACTTGATCAGGTTTTTGAAATCTTGGCCGTTCTGCCAGACTTTCATCGCCTTCTCCTGCACAAGCCGATATGCATCTTCCCGTTTCATACCTTTTTTTGTAAGTGCAAGCAAAACCTCCTGCGAAAAAATCAGACCTCGTGTAGCATCGAGATTCCGCTGCATGTGTTCCGGATAAACAGCCAGGTTCTCCATGACTTTTGTAAACTGCGCAATCATGTAATCCAGGAGTATGCAGCTATCCGGCATGATCACTCGTTCTACAGAAGAGTGCGTAATATCTCTCTCGTGCCACAAAGAGATGTTCTCCATTCCCGCTATTGCATTTCCGCGAATAACGCGCGCCAAGCCGGCGACCCTTTCGCAAATGATTGGGTTCCGCTTGTGAGGCATAGCCGAAGAGCCTTTCTGTCCCTTGGTGAACTGCTCTTCGACTTCGAGCACTTCTGTTTTCTGAAGGTGACGGATTTCCGTTGCGAATTTCTCGAGAGAACTGGCACAGACGGCAAGTGCGTTGACAAATTCCGCGTGACGGTCCCGCTGCACAACCTGCGTCGAGATGGAATCAGGCTCTAGCCCAAGTTTCTTGCACACATGCCGCTCCACACTTGGATCAAGATGCTGGTATGTCCCCACGGCGCCCGAAATTTTCCCCACTGAAATCGACTTTTTTGCCACTTCCAGTCTTTCGATATTCCGCAACGTTTCAGCATACCAGAGAGCCAGTTTCAGGCCGAACGTCGTCGGCTCCGCGTGTACTCCATGTGTCCTGCCGATCATCAGCGTGTTCTTGAACTCCTTCGCCCGTCTTGCGAGGACTGACTTAAGATTTTCGAGGTCTTTGAGCAGCAACTCGGCCGATTGCTTGAGCTGAACCGCTAAGGATGTGTCAAGCACATCCGATGATGTCATGCCAAGATGAATAAACCTTGACTCGGGGCCGACGTATTCACCTACATTCGTGAGAAACGCGATGACATCGTGCTTCACTTCTTCTTCGATTTCCAGCACGCGAGCGACATCGAACTTTGCTTTCGACCTAATTACATCGAGAGCGTCAGAAGGCACGAGTCCCAACTTGGACTGGGCTTCGCATGCGTAGAGTTCTATATCCAGCCAGATGCGAAACCTGTTTTCGTCTTCCCAGATCTTGCCCATTTCGGGCCGTGTGTATCTTGCAATCATACTTAGCTGCTTCGAACCAGTTTTCTTTTATCTTGAATTATGAGTCACTGCAATATTTCAAGTCTATCGGCCGACCCCTATTTCATTTCCCTTCCGAAGGGGGAAAGAAAGGGGTCGGCTTGTATGTCTTCACCGGGCAATTTTTGAACAACTTTTTCTAAGACGGCTGCCTTTCAAGCTTCAATTGTGCAGTCAGTGTCTTGCGTTCGCGATAAAACTTGATATTCAATACGTCGCCTGCATTCGCATCCACGAGAATCGAGCTAAGGTCTTCCGTGGCATTGATTCTGTCTCCGTTGATTTCCACAATGATGTCTCCCACCTTCAAACCCGCCTTCTCTGCCGGACTTTTCAACTGAATCTCGCTCAGGATGATGCCTTCCACTTTGGACAACCCGAAATAACGTGCGATGCGGTTATCGACTTGTTGCGCCTCAAACCCAACCCAGACATCGCGGACAATCTTGCCCTTGTTTTTCAATTCGGTGACAATCTTCTTCACCTTATTGATGGGGATCGCAAAACCGTAGCCGACGAATGTTGAGCTCTGCCCCGCCGTGTAAATGAGCGTATTGACACCGATGACCTCGCCGAGACTGTTCACCAAAGGACCGCCGCTGTTTCCGCCGTTGATTGCGGCATCCGTTTCGATCATGTCTTTATAAAAGTGTTCGCCAATGCGTCCAAGGTTCATGCCCGTTGAGCTGATTACTCCCACCGTGACTGTTGGCTTGTCGTTGATTTCGAAAAGACCGAACGGATTTCCCAGCGCTATCGCCCATTCGCCGACGACGATGTCATCGGAATTCCCCAGCTTAACGTATGGAAGATCCTTGCCATCAACTTTGAGGAGTGTTACGTCTGTCGCCGGATCGGTGCCGATAAGCTGAGCACTCATCCTTTTACCGCCCGTAAGGGTTATAGTAATTTCTGTTGCGTTGCCGGCGACGTGGTCGTTCGTGACAATATAGCCGTCCGGAGAAATGAAGAAGCCCGAGCCTAACCCCTTGACTTCCTGACGATACGTCCTGTCGCCAAAGAACTGACGGAAAAACGGATCGTCGCCAAAAAACCTTGAAAACGGATCCCGAAACTCTCGCACTTCGGTGACATTGATTCCCAAAATCGCCGGGCTCACAGACGCCACGGCCTGTGTAATTGCATTCCGCCGGGATGAAGTAATCTGATCCTGAAGAGAGGTCTGTTGGACCGAAGGAAAAGATTTCTGAAAAGACTCATCGAGCGCTTGCGGGGAGTCGCCCGAACCTAGCGAGAATCCAATCCAAACGCCTATTATTACCGGGATCAACAGAATGAGAGCAAACTTCAAGTATGCGCGCTGCATCGTCCTCCTCAAGCGGTTTTTTGTTTAATAAAAGTCTTCAGCACGTCAATATGACTAAAAAGCAAGATAATGCTCAGAAAGATGGAGAACTGAACGTATATCGAAGCTTCAGATGTGGTGACCATCACGGCCTGGATTGCCGTTCCTGGTATGACCGCAAGTATTATCGGCGTTACTATAACGCAAAAAACGTTCGCTAAGAGGATGTCTTTTTTGAGGCGATACACGAGCATCCACATGGAGCACCAAACAATGGTGTAGCTGACGCCGATCAGAAACAGCCCCCCGCATGCTGTTGCCAAACCTCTGCCGCCCTTGAATCCAAGCCAAACCGGGTAATTATGTCCGAGAACTGAGCCGAACAACCCAACAGCTTTCAACCAGAAATCCTCTCCGACGAAAACCTCAACAAGCAGGACGACCACAAGACCTTTAAGTCCGTCGAGCACACCGACGAGATAACCTATCAGCTTTGAGTTTGTGACACGAAAAGCGTTAAACCCGCCGACATTGCCGCTTCCGGACTCACGAATGTCGGCTCCCGTTTTCTGCTTTACGACAAGGTAAGCCGTTGGGAGAGAGCCAATGACATACCCGCATACGAGAGAGATGATGTAAAGCAAACTGGGTTTCTTCGGGTTTTCCTGGTGAAAATTACGGAAAAGAGGGTGGGAAAGCAAGGAAGCTCGGCATGATCTTCCGAAGGACTAGCCGGCGACCAAGTGATCTTTCGAGCTGATCGGGGTTGGCTAAGTAATCCTTCCGAAGGATTATCGGGCGGCTAATGGATCCTTCGGAAGGACATTACGTTTCTCCCCGAGCGTCTCGGGTCATCAGGTCCTCCGTGGCTTTGTGAGGGTCTTTTCCTTCATACAAAACGCGATAGACCTCGCTGACGATGGGGACTTCAACATTATGTTTCTGAGATAGCTCATGCACAGATTGCGACGTGGCAACTCCTTCTGCAACCATCACCATTTCTTTCAAAACATCCTGGAGCTTGCGGCCCTTGCCGACTTCTTCTCCCACATGCCGGTTGCGGCTGTGACGGCTCATGCACGTCACAATCAAGTCCCCGATTCCCGATAATCCGGCAAACGTCCGAGGCTGTGCGCCCATTTTGACGCCAAGCCGTGTAATCTCATAGATACCACGCGTCATGATCGCCGCTTTTGTGTTATCCCCGAAGCCGGCTCCGTCGCTTATCCCCGCTCCGATAGCGATAATGTTCTTGATGGCGCCGCCAAGCTCCACTCCGCGAATATCTTCATTGACGTAGACTCGGAAATACCGCGTCATAAAGGCGTCCTGGACCATTTTGGCCGTTTTATCCTTGTAAGCAGACGAGACGACCGCCGTCGGGATTCTTCGAGAAACTTCTTCTGCGTGACTGGGCCCCGAAAGTATGGCAAGGTTCTCCTTCCGCTCATGTTTCAGCACGTCCTCCAGCACTTCGGACATCGTCATCAGGGATTTGTTTTCGATCCCTTTCGCTACATTGCAGATAATCGTGTGCTCGAGGCGCAGATGGGCGATCTTCTCAATAACCGACCTGAGAAACTGCGAGGGTACCGCCGCCACAATCATATCCCTTTTGTGGCATGCTCCCTCGATGTCAGTTATGATGTTCAGCTGTGGGGGGAGGGGAATGCCGGGAAGGAAGGCCTTATTCTCTCCCGTCTTCCTCATCAATTCAGCCTGGTTCGGCTTGTAGGTCCAGAGGTTGACGTCGTGCTTGTTCTCAAACAGCACAAGCGCCAGGGTCGTCCCCCAACTGCCGGCGCCAAGAACGGTGACTTTCATACGGGAATGTGTGTATCGTGGGACAAGAAGCCCGCCCCGGGGCTATGGGACCAGGGAGCTTATCCTTTGGCCGACTCCATTTCTTTTCGAGGGGGGAAAACCATTCTGTTTTCCGTTCCTTCGAGGAGACGCTTGATGTTTTTTCGGTGGGAATACACCAGGACAACAGCCACTCCGAGGCTGAAGAACACAAGAGTGTGATAACTATGGATTTCATCCGAGAGAATGTTGTGACGGATGATAATGGACAAAGGGAAAGCGATGGCAGCCGCGATAGATCCCAGAGAAACGTATTTCCACGCGAAGAAGACTGCAAAAAACACGAGCGCCGAAACTGCGAATTCCGTCGGCGCAATGCCGATGAGCATGCCGGCGGCGGTGGCAATTCCTTTTCCACCTTTGAACCCGGCAAACACCGTCCAGATGTGTCCGACGATGGCAGCTGCGCCGCAAATCATCTGAATAATAGTGAAATCGTCGAAAGGTGTCCGGTTGTAGAAAGGCAGCGTCGGATCCCAGAACAACCTGGCTGCGATCGTCGTCGCAATGACTCCTTTCATAACATCAACGGCCATCACAAACAAACCGGATTTCCACCCAAGAACGCGAAACACATTCGTGCCACCTGCGTTGCCGCTCCCCTTTGTGCGGATATCGAAGCCGTGTCTCCACTTCGACAACATCACGCTGGTGGGGATGGATCCTACAATGTAACTGAGTATGACGACGATGGTCATATTGACCATGCTGTTATACCTTTCGATTCAGAATGAACGTTTGCCAAAATAGGAACTTCGATGAACAAAAGCAAGAAATGAACCACTTTAATGCAGGGAAGACAGCTTCCAGCGCTCTAAAATGAGCATACCGAGGTCCAGGTCTTCCTGCGTCGTGATTTTGATGTTGTCGTAACTCCCTTCGACGATCTTTATCCTCACGCCACAGCGCTCGACAAGCGCGGCCTCGTCCGTCGAGTAAAATTTTTCTTTCCGCGCTTTGTCAAACGCCTTTTTCAACAGCGACGCCTTGAAAGCCTGAGGTGTCTGCACAAGCCAAAGCGCTGTTCGGTCAAGCGTCTTGTCGAAGAAGCCGCCGCCGTTTGACCGTCGAATGGTATCCTTCGGTTGAACCGCGAGAACCGCCGCATCATGCGACCTGCAAGCTTTGATCACCTGGCTGATTTTCTTCGGAGTAATAAACGGCCTCACGCCGTCATGCACGAGAACAATATCCGAATCCTTTAGCACAAGCCGGCCCAGCACACGGCTGACAGAATCCTGACGTCGCTCGCCTCCCACCAGAACTTTGCTCACTTTGTGAAGCCGATGCTCCGAAACAAGCCTCTCCATTTCGACGATCGAAGATTCCGGCACGGCCACGGCGACTTCGTCGATATCCGGGCAAAACTCGAATTGCCTTAACGTGTGGATAAGCACCGGCTTTCCCTGGAGCGGCAGGAATTGCTTTCTCACCTCCGCGCCAAGGCGCGTTCCGGAGCCGGCGGCTGGAATAATGGCAAAGACTTTTGAGCGAGATCGGGTCATGTCTCGGCCTACAAAATCAGCATCGCATCTCCGTAGCTGTAAAAGCGGTAACCTTCTTTGATCCCACGCTTGTACGAGCGCATCAGGAAATCATGTCCGGCGAACGCACTCACAAGCATCAGCAAAGTGGATTCGGGGAGATGGAAATTCGTGACAAGCCTGTCGGTGACCTTGAAATCATACGGCGGAAAAATGAACTTATCCGTCCAACCTTTTGCCGGTTTGACATGGCCGTCTGCGGTCACGCTAGACTCTACAGCGCGGCAGCTGCTCGTACCTATGACAAACACGTTGTGCCTGTTGTCGATGGTTTTATTGATGACATGGGCAGACTCTTCGGGGATTTCGAAATATTCTGAATCCATCTTATGCTTCGTCAGGTCTTCGACTTCCACTGCACGGAAGGAACCGAGGCCGACATGGAGTATGACAGGTGCAAGCTTCACTCCCTTTGCCTGCATTCTCCTCAGCAGCTGCTTTGTGAAATGAAGGCCGGCTGTTGGTGCCGCCACGGCACCGAGGACACGGGCATAGACGGTCTGATAATGTTCTTTATCCCTCTGCGTGGGCTCGCGTTTGATGTAATACGGGAGCGGGGTCAGGCCGATGCGTTCGATGATTTTGAAAAAATCCCCCTTATGATTGAACCGTACTGTCCGTCCGCGGGAAGTGGTATTGTCAATGACTTCACACCAGAGCTTCCCGTCATCGAAGAAGATTTTGTTTCCTATGCGCACCTTGCGGGCAGGATCGACAATCACATCCCAGATATTCTCCTCAGCGTTCAACTCACGAAGAAGAAAGACTTCGATCCTCGCGTTCGTTTTTTCTTTTTTGCCAAACAACCGGGCCTGAAAAACCTTTGTTTCATTGATGACGAGACAGTCGCCTTTGCTCACATAGTCTGTCAGATCCCGGAATTTTCGGTCGACCATGGATTCATCCGCGCGGTTCAGCACCATCATCTGCGCCTGGTCCCGCGGGTGTACGGGTTTCTTTGCGATCAGATTCCGGGGGAGCGGGTAGCGAAAATCGGAGAGTTTCATGTGCTCATTGCCTCACGCTTTGTTTGTCTTAGGTTCTTCTCTTACCGCTTCTGCCGAATCTTCCTTGAATGTGCCACGACTTTCAAGTCGTGGCACTGAAGATTCACTTCTTTCGACCTTGCCGCTTTCCCTTCCGTACTCCCTTTGCTTTTGAGCCTTTTGGCGACAGCGCCGCACGTGCGGCGGCAAGTCGCGCAATCGGAACGCGGAACGGCGAGCAGCTGACATAATTCAAGCCTATCTGGTGGCAGAATTCCACGCTCGACGGATCTCCTCCATGCTCGCCGCAAATCCCAATCTTGAGCGTCGGCCTTGTTGCTCTGCCTTTTTCCACTGCAACTTTCATTAACAAGCCCACGCCGGGCCTGTCGATGACTTCAAAAGGATCCTTTGCGTAAATCTCTTTCTCGACGTAAGGAATCAGGAATCGAGCAGCGTCGTCTCTGCTTACGCCGAGTGTCGTTTGCGTCAGGTCGTTGGTGCCGAAGCTGAAGAACTCGGCCACATGAGCGATTTCGTCTGCGGTAACGGCGCCGCGCGGGACTTCGATCATCGTTCCAACGAGATACGGGAATTTCACTCCCTGCTCTTTCATCACGTCGGAGGCGACTTGCCTCACGATCTTCTCCTGGTGTTCCAGTTCCTTTATGTTTCCAACCAATGGAATCATCACTTCCGGTTCCACGGGAATTCCTTTTTTCTCCACCTCAGCGGCGGCTTCAAAAATCGCGTGGGACTGCATCTCCGTGATTTCTGGGTAGATGACGCCCAGCCGACAACCGCGGAAGCCGAGCATGGGATTGAACTCGTGCAGCGATTCGACGCGTTGTTTCACTTTCTCATACGCTATTCCCATCTGTTGTGCAAGCTCGCGTTGAGCGTTCTCCTCGTGCGGAAGAAACTCGTGGAGCGGCGGGTCGATGGTTCGAATCGTCACCGGCCGGCCATCCATGACTTCAAAAATACCGACAAAATCCTGTCTCTGAAGAGGCAGGAGTTTTGCAAGCGCTTTTCGTCGTTCTTCTATCGTGTCTGCGAGAATCATTTCACGCATGGGCCCGATTTTCCCTTCGCCGAAGAACATGTGCTCGGTTCGGCACAATCCAATTCCCTCAGCGCCAAACGCGACTGCGTTTGCTGACTGGTCTGGCTGGTCGGCGTTCGTCCTGATCTTCAACCTGCGATATTTATCCGCCCATTGCATGATTCTTGCAAATTGACGGTATACGGGGGCGTCTTTGGGCTCGAGTGTCTTGTCAACAAGCACCTGTAATACTTCGGAAGGTTTCGTGTCAAGTTTGCCGAGAATGACCTGTCCGCTTGTTCCGTCGATGGAGAGCCAATCGCCTTCTTTCACAACCTGTCCATTCACTCTCATAGTGCGGCTGGAATAATCGATGTCAAGGTCACCACAGCCGGCAACGCATACTTTGCCCATCTGCCTGGCGACAAGCGCTGCGTGCGAGGTCATTCCTCCGCGGGCGGTGAGAATTCCGTCGGCGGCATCCATTCCCCTAATGTCCTCCGGCGACGTTTCAATGCGGGTCAGGATGACGTGTTCGCCACGCTTCGCCCATTCTTCCGCATCATGCGCGTTGAAGACTGCCTTGCCTGTAGCAGCACCGGGGCCAGCGTTCAATCCTTTTGCCAGAAGCTTTCCCCCTTTCACGGCAGCTTCTTTTTCGTGAAGGTCAAAGATCGGGCGGAGCAGCTGGTTCAACTGATCCGGCTCCATCCTCATTAGCGCCTCTTTTTCCGAAATCAATTTTTCGCTCACCATGTCTACAGCGATTTTGATTGCGGCAAAAGCAGTTCGTTTTCCAACACGGCACTGCAGCATGAACAACTTGCCCTGTTGAATCGTGAACTCGATATCCATCATGTCCCGGTAGTGTTTCTCCAGGGTTTTTCTGATTCCGTCAAGTTGCTTGTAGATTTTCGGGTCTGACGCAGCCAGTTGAGCAATGGGCAGCGGCGTGCGGATACCGGCAACAACATCCTCGCCCTGGGCGTTCATGAGGAACTCTCCGTAAAACACGTTTTCGCCTGTGGCAGCATCTCGAGTAAACGCCACGCCCGTCCCTGAGTCTTCTCCCATGTTTCCGAACACCATCGTTTGAACATTGACTGCTGTTCCCCACGATTCGGGGATGTCGTAGAGTTTTCGATATGCGATTGCACGCTCATTCATCCACGAGCCAAACACCGCCCCGATAGCGCCCCAGAGCTGCTTGAGCGGATCTTCAGGAAAATCGTGGCCGGTCTTCTGCTTGATTGCCCCTTTAAATTTCATTACAAGGTCTTTAAGGTCATCCGCCGTCAATTCTGTATCAAGCTTGACGCCTTTTTCTTTCTTCTTGTGCTCGATGATTTCTTCAAAGGGGTCGATGGCATCTTTTCCTTCCGGCTTCAACCCAAGAACGACGTCACCATACATCTGCACAAACCTGCGATACGAATCGTACGCAAACCGCTCGTTCTTTGTCTTCTGGATAATTCCGACAATGGTTTTGTCGTTGAGGCCGAGGTTCAGGATAGTGTCCATCATCCCGGGCATCGATGCTCTTGCTCCAGACCGGACGGACACAAGGAGCGGATTTGTCACGTCACCAAACTTTGCACCCATTGCCTTCTCCACTTTTCCCAGCGCCGCTAGAACGTCTTTGTCCAATGTTTTGGGGTATTGCCGTCCATGAGCGTAGTAATACGTGCAGACTTCTGTGGTAATGGTGCACCCTGGTGGAACCGGTAACCAGATGTTCGTCATTTCATGAAGGTTTGCTCCTTTGCCGCCGAGCAGGTTTTTCATCTCCGCTTTTCCTTCGGCCTTGCCGCCGCCGAAGAAATAGACGTATTTCGCTTTCGTTGCCATTTTAGAAAACTTCCTTTCTCTCAGTACGTTGTTGCTTTTTGTCGTTTGGAATGTTGAACCTCCCGTAAAAAAAAACTTGCGAGATTCCTCGATGCACCGTCTTCATCCATGCGTTCAGGATGCCATTGAACAACCAGAAGGAAGGGCATTCCTTCCTTTATTGCCCACTCCGCTGCTTCTGTCACACCGTCCGGCGAGAGCGCAGTTGCGAGAAGGCCTCGCCCGAGAGTCCTTGCTGCCTGATGGTGGGAGGAATTCACCGTGATTTCGGTGTTCCCTACTATCTCTTTCAGCAACGAATGCGGATGAATCGTCAGCGAATGTGTTGTCTCCGCATCTTTTGTGCTCGTGTGACTCTCAAACCCTTCGCTCCGAAGGTCCGGGATAAGTTCGCCGCCGAGATAAACGTTCATGACCTGCATTCCTCTGCAAATTCCAAAGATGGGAATATCGGCATCGAGTGCCTTGTCGATGACGTCAAGCTCGAAAGCGTCCCTCTCCTCATCTACGCCTTCAGTTTTTGGAAGATACTCTTTCTTCTCGTAGAAACGCGGATGGACATCGCCTCCCCCGGTCAGGAGCAAGCCGTCCAATTGTGAAACGGAGGAGGCATTCTTCGTTTTATGCGAGAGCTTAAGAATTTCAATATCCGGCTCAACACCCTGAATCCATCGGACGTAGAGGTTGTACTTGCCCTCTTTCAAACAGTCAGTTATTCCGATTCGCATATCCAAAACTCTGGAGTTTTTCTTCAAGCACCTTTTCACCGGCGATGATCTCGGGTCCAATTTCGATGTAGTACACCGGATTTTCCCTGAGAAAGGTCTGTCCGCCCCCGCTGCCTCCATTCAGGCGGGCGACATCTTTTTCAGTCGTCATGATGGCGTTTGCATGAGAATCACGAACAACTTCCCGGATGCTTTCCAAATCTGCGTCGGAATACCAATGATGGTCTCGAAAGACGATATGCGTGCCAACGTGTATTCCGCTCGATTTCAGAGTTTCTTGGAATGCCGAAGGCTGACCGATACCCGAGAAGGCAATGACGTTATTCCATGTTTGCTGCATTTCTTTTCTTGTTTCCGCCAATCTGACCGCTTTCACTCGAGATCGGAACGCAAACAGAGGCTTATCCCACTTTCGGCTTAGGATTGCCCGAGCTCTCTCAAATCCATCCTTATTCTCGCATCTTGAAATCCCTATAATATCAGTTCTCCTGAGTGCGGACATGGGTTCGCGCCGATTTCCGGCCGGGAGAAGGAAATCGCCATTCATAATCTCTTCGTAAGTGAGAACAACAATATCGACATCCCTGTGCAAATATCGATGTTGAAAACCGTCGTCCAGAATAATCACCGTGGCTTGAAAGTCTCGCACAGCATTCTCAGCTGCCCTCGCCCGTCTTTCGTCCACAAGGACGACAACGCCATCCAACTTCTCCGCAAGCTGACTGGCCTCGTCTCCAGCCTTCCACGCTTCCGCGCAACGTTGCCTTCCGTTACTGACGACAAGGTAGCTCTTACTTTTTCGGCCATAGCCCCGGCTTATGACGGCGACCTTATTGTTTCTTCTCAGTTTCTCCGCTAGAAACTCGACAAGCGGAGTCTTTCCCACTCCACCCGCCGAAATGTTGCCGACTGAAATCACTGGCGCGCCCACCTTCCGGACGGGCAGCAACCCTGCGTCAAAGAACCAGTTTCTCGCCGCGACGCCCATTCCATAAAGCCCCGAAAACGGCAACAACAATCTTCGCGCGGACACGGCTTCTACGCCATTTGCAGAATGCGCTTGGCTACGCGCCTCGAGGCGCCGACTTCGCCAAGCAGAGTTTTCACTTTGGAGAGCTGCTGCCTCATGTCGGCCAGCCGCGTCTCATCTCCAAGAAGCCGCAAAGCTTCCCGAACGAGCTTCTTTGCCGACGCGCTGTGCTGGACGAACTCAGGAACGATTTCCTTTCCGGCAACAATGTTCACCATGCCGATGTTGCGCACGTTTACGAGCAACCTGCCGATCAGGTACGTCAGCCAGGAAGTTTTGTACACAACGAACATCGGCGTGGCAAAGCAGGCCGTTTCAATGGTCGCCGTCCCCGACGTGACCATGGCAAAGTCCGCGTGTTCCATCACATCGTAGCTAGCTCCGGACACGAGGTGAATGCCGTCGAGCGGAAAGAACGTTCTAAAATATTTCTCTTCCAGAGTCGGGGCAACGCCAAGGGCTATCTCCATATCCAATTCGTACGCAATGTGTTTTGCCGCGGTCAACATGACGGGGAGAATGTTTTCAATCTCCTGGCGCCGACTCCCGGGAAGCAATCCGAGGATCTTTTTTGTTCCATCAATCCCGTATCTCTTGCAGAAGTTTTTGCGGCTCATCTTCGATTCGAGTACTTCCAGCAGCGGATGCCCCACGAATTCCACATCGACGTTTTCCTTTTCATAGAAGTCAACTTCGAAAGGAAAAATGACAAGCATTTTGTCGACGAGTTCGCGGATGTGTTTCACCCGTGACTTGTGCCATGCCCACACCTGCGGACTGATGTAGTAGATGATTTTGACGCCGTATTTTTTTGCGATCCTTGCAAAACGCAGGTTAAATCCAGGATAGTCGATGAGTACCAGGACGTCAGGTTTTTTGAACCTCAGGATTTGCTCGAGTGTCCGTTCCATGATTTTGATAAACGGCAAATGCTTGAGCACTTCGACGAATCCCATGAAACCCAGCTCGTTGATGTGAAAAATGAGGTGCATGCCCGCGCGGCGCATGTTCTCGCCCCCAACGCCGTACACGTCCACCTGCTTTTGAGCTCTTTTGAGTTCCCGCACCACACCCGCGCCGTGCAGGTCCCCCGACGCCTCTCCCGCAATCATCATCACTCGATGTACCACGACTTATCCCGCCACCCAGAGAACAAGAAGAACGACTGTAACAGACCCCAACGCCTGCAGTGTGCGCCGTTCAGACCGAACAGCCGTTGACCAATCGGGCTTTTGATGCTCCTGCGCCTGGCTCTCATACTGAACAAGACGCGGAAGGAAGCGGGGAACATTCTTCTTGAACTCAAGAAACGCCGCGCCAAACTCTTTTTCGAGAAATTCCTCCTCGAGGGAGACAATCATCGAATATTGAAATGCGAAATACGCGCCCGCTACCAGAGGCAGCCAGGGCATCAACGCATTCGCCATGATGCCAATGCCAAGATACATCAGCATGTTGCCGATGTATAAGGGGTTTCGCACATAGGCATAAGGGCCGGCGACGACGATTTCGGGCGCGCCAACGGTCGTCACCCGTGTTAACCCCCCCGCGTACGCCACACCCCAGTAGCGGACGAGCTCGCCAGCAACGGCAACGATTCCTCCAACAAAGAACGTCTGCGTTGTGGGATCGGCATACCAGAGCATGACTGCAAGGAATGGAAGCGGTGTGTAACTTCTATAGCGAAAAAGTTGTTCGCGCAGTTTCAACAAGCACCGACCCCGTGACTATGCTAGCCCTGCAAATAGACTTCTCTGCGAGCCATTTCCGCCTCCCGACGCTTCCGAATGCGTTTCTGTAGCAGGATTTTTTCAACCCTCTGCTGAACGTCGAGAAAGGTGGAGAATTCGTAAAACGTGATATTCTCCGACTGGCAATACTTAATCAGGCCACGTTTAGCAAACACAACGTCGGCATAACGAACGGGACATCGATCTGAAATCCCGTCTCCCACGTAGACAAGAATGTCATCGTCTCCGCTCATCGTCAGCATATGATTGCGTTTGCAGTTTCCGCACTGGAGACATTCGGAATCCGCGTAAGGGAATTCTGGAACAAGCCGTGCAAGTGTTCCTTGTTTTTCGAAGGTTGCATGATTGGCAAACCATGGCAGGTCATTCAGGTCATATTTTCGTAAAAGACGCCCCACATAAAAATCGAGGCCGTCGCTCAGAATCGTTATCGGCATTCCCCGCCCGCGGCAAAACTCGACAAAACCGGGAAAATAAGGATCGAGAGAAAATTGGTCCACAAACGTCTCCAGCGACGCCACGCTCACCGCGCCGACTGCCGCACACTCCTGACTGAGACATTCGACCGCCGACTTGGTTCCGTCGAGATATCCCTTGACAATCTCTTCGGCCTTCGGCCCGGCAAAATGCCGGAACAAACGATTGCCCACGTCTTCAGCTGCCACGGTGCCGTCAAAATCGCAGAACACTCGAACCATCGCTACTCCTTGCCCACTGGTTCCATCAGACGGACCGAAACGAGTTTCGAGACTCCCTCTTCTTCCATCGTGACGCCGTACAACGCGTTCGCAGACTCCATCGTCCTTTTGTTATGCGTTACGACAACGAACTGCGTGTTATCGGAGAATTTTTTCAGGATGCGTGTGAAGCGGTCGATGTTGGAATCGTCCAGAGGCGCATCGACTTCGTCAAGAATGCAAAAGGGACTCGGTTTGACGAGATAAATGGCGAAGAGGAGAGCTATCGCCGTCAGCGTTTTCTCCCCGCCGGAAAGAAGGTCGATGGACGTCGGGCGTTTACCCCGCGGTTTCGCCGTTATCTCGATCCTCGCCTCGAGAGGGTCGACGTCCTTTTCGAGCGTCAAGTCGCACTCGTCTCCCTCGTCGAAAAGCTCCTTAAAAATCATGATGAAGTTGTCCCGAATCTTCTCGAACGTCGTGAGGAAGAGCTTCTGGGCCGTGGTGTTGATTTCGTCGATCGTCGCCAGAAGGGTTTTCTCCGATTCCTCTAAATCATCACGCTGCGCAGCAACGAAATCGAGTCGTTCCTTCTCGCTCTTGTACTCTTCGAAAGCAGCGAAGTTAATGTTGCCCAGGTTGCGGATTCTTTCCTTTTTCTCGCGGATTTCTTCTCGCGCCGCATTGAAATCGAATTGCTCCTCATCTGTGTATTCCTTCAATTCCAACTCGATTTCAAACTCGTCTTTCGCCCGCGTCTTCAGGTTCTCGGATTTCATCGAGAGCTCCTGGATTTTGAATTCCAGGTCGTGCGCCGCTTGGAGCGAGCCCTCCTGCTTTAAGCGCTCATCCTTGAGTTTCAGCTCAATCTCGTGAATGTTGGCGCGCTTTGTGACAAATTCACTATCGACGGCCTTTTTTCGTTCGAGGAGCGCTTCAAACTCTTTTTTTGCCGCGAGCAGCGCCACTTCCGCCTCCCCGATCCCGTCAGCGATCGTGCGGATTTCCACCTTTGCCGAACCGACCTCCTGCGTCCGCTGATCGAGGTTTGATGCAATGGAGACGAGTGTGGACTCTGCGTGTTCAATCGATTGTTGAACGCTCCGCTCCTCCGATTTCAGCGCGAGTGCTTGCAGGTGCGCATCGGTGGCAATCTTTGCATGCTCGTTCCACAAGGCTTCCATTGATGCGAGCGCGCTTGAAGATACCCCCACCTGCTGCTCCGCCTCTGCCTTTTGGCGCTCGTGTTGTGCGATCGCTGGAGTCAGCGTTTCCAGATCTCCCGCGAGGGAGACGACTTCTTGTTGTTGCCTTTCGGCTTCCGCCTGATTGCGCTCGATGCTTTCCTGCGCGCGTTTCTTTTCAAACTCGAGCTGGGCGATTCTCACTTCAATCGAGGTCTTTGCCTGCTCAATCTCCCGGGCCTCGTCAACAAGCGATCTAAGGTTGATACCTTCAAGTTCCTCGCTTCTTCTCTCGATCTCCTTCAAAACTTTTTCTTTTTGCGCGGCAAGTTTTTTCAGGTCTTCCGCTAGCTCATCGAGCTGGGACTTTTTCCCGATATGACCCCCTTCATCCTGTCGCATACTGCCGCCACGCACGACCCCTTTGCCGGTGACGATTTCGCCCTCAACGGTAACGCATCGAATGTTCGGTTCTTTCGTAACGATCTCGTTCGCAACACGGACATTCTGCACGATGAGCGTTTCATCAAAAAGAAAACCGAAGAGCCGGTCGTATCGTTCATCGAAACGGACAACATCCATCACCCACCCAACAACACCATCCTCGGTCACGCGAGGCCGGTGATTGTGAATCATGGGCAAGCGGTCGAGGCAGATGAACGTCGCTTTTCCTTTCTGGCTTTGTTTGAGAAAGTCCATTGCAGCATAGGCTTGTTCAACACTCTCGACGACAACATAGCCTGCCGCATCTCCAAGCGCCGTCTCGACAGCCACTCGGTGCCTGGAGTCGGTCGTCAGAGCGTCGCCAACCGGAGTCTGGATCCTGGAGCCCCACTCGCTGCTCGTAATCAAATACCGGGCTCCCTCCGAGTATCCGTCAAAACTCTCAACGAGGCTCTTCAGGAAATCGACACGGGCCTGCTTGCGTTCAATCTCGCCACGAAGATCCATATCCTGATGGCGTAGGTGCTCGATGTCCTTCTGAAGTTTCTGCTTGTAGTCCTCCATCTGGTGCACACGCACTTCCGCCTCAGCAAACCTCCGGCGCAATTCTCTGTCCTCGGCCGTCATTTGGGAAATCAACTCTTCGTTCCCGGCGATGTCGCGGCGGTATTGTTCGCTTTCTTCGGACGTGTAGCTGATGCGGCCACGAATGTTTTCAATACGCGCTTTCGCCTGCGATTCCTTCTGCCTCAGTTCGGAGATTTCATGAAGCAGGGCAATAACCTGGTCCTGGTGGCTTTTGAGCCCCGATTTTTTCGCGTTAACCTGCTTGTCTAATTCGTCGAGCCCAGACTTCTTGACTCCGTAGACTTGTTCCGCCTCAACGACCTTCTTTTTCACCGTCCGCAGTTCTTCCGTCATGCCCCCCTGTTTTAGCCGGAGTTCCTTTTGATGTCTCAGCAGTTCGACTTTTTCCTGTTCGAAGCGTTCGATATTTGCCGTGAGCGACCTGCGGCGTTCTCGGGATGTCGCCAGGCGCTGCTCGAATTCGTGAATCCTTGATTGCTGGGAGGAGAGGTCTGATTGCGCAGCCGTGAGCTGATCCTCAAGTTCTTCCATTTCCTTCCTCAGCACTTCCAGTAGGGTTTCCTCCTGTTTTACCTCAACGTCGACCCGGTTTTTTTTCGTTACGGCTTGAGCCAGTTGGTCCTTCAACGGAGAAATCTTCGAAACAACGCTCGCGTATTCCCTGGACAGCAGATCAATTTCCTTTTCCGACAATGTCTTCACGAACTCATTGTACCGTTGAGCTTTTTGTGCCTGCCGCTCGAGGGAGTTGACCGCCTTTTGGACTTCCCTGACGATATCGTTCACCCGCGTTAGATCTACTCGTACCGTATCCAGCCGACGGTAGGCTTCTCGCCGTCGGTGCTTGTACTTCGTTACGCCCGCTGATTCTTCGAAAAGTCGGCGCCGCTCGTCTGAGCTGTCACTAAGAATGCTCTCAACCATTTTCAACTCGATCACCGAGTAGGCATCCGAGCCCATTCCCGTATCCATAAAGAGGTCACGGATGTCCTTGAGGCGGCAGAGGGTTTTGTTCAGAAAGTACTCGCCCTCGCCCGACCGGTACACCCTCCGCGTGATCGTCACTTCGGAGTATTCCGTCGGAAGAATTCCCTTGGTGTTCTCAATCGTGATGGAGACTTCGGCCATGCTCAACGGCTTGCGGGATTTCGTTCCGTTGAAAATGACGTCTTCCATCTTGTCGCTTCGAAGCGTGGTCGGCCGTTGTTCTCCCAATGCCCACCGGATTGCATCCACCACGTTGGTTTTGCCGCAGCCGTTCGGCCCTACAATCGACGTCATCCCTGCATCAAATGTCAGACCGACTTTTTGGGCGAATGACTTGAACCCGAAGATGTCCAGTTTTGAGAGATACATTATCCGAGACTCCTGGCGACGTTGACGGCGAATTTCACATACGAACCGATGGCAAAAGCCGAGTCATAATAGAGATACAAAGCTCCGGCGAGAATCACGCACACAAGAATCCCGCCTGCATACGATTTTGCAGGGCTGATATCGAAAATGACCGAGATCCCGGTAAACACTCGTAACACCGCCCACAAGAGGAATACCGCGATGAGCACAAGGGAAGGAATGACGTAAAGTGGGTTCTCCATCACTTTAAACAGACTCATCGCAACCGGGCTGAGAAAAATGATTGGCAGAGCACCCCATACCGGCACCGAGTAGGCGTGGAACCAGCGCACCTTCGCTTTGACCAGAAGCGAACAGAGCTTGACAAAAGCAGCCAAGACCCAGAACAGTACAAAGAAAACGACTGTGCCTCCGATGATTCCCGAGAACGGATTCCACGTCGCAAAAATGAGCTGTTCCTTTATTGCGTCGGAAACAACAAAATACGTCAGTGTGTAATCGAATAACGTATCCGCACGATAATGGTAGAGGATGCTCGAAATCATGACGGCAAACGTCACCGAGATCAGCGCCCCGAGGGTTACCGTGTGCACAACAGATGCCGCGCGCATGTCACGGAGGTCGGCGTAAAAATTATACGAGCGCAGAAACGCTCGTCGCACCGACTCGCCAAAACGCCGGTTATAGGCGTACTGGTATCCACCCAGGATCATGACAAACAAACCTGAGACGACATGGGCGACCGGAAAAGAGGAGCGGTGCTGCCCCACGGGAATCGCCGTTGTTTTTTCTTCGTTATAGAGCCCTTTCACCATTTCGAACGACAGTCGCTTTTCACGCGCAGAACTCATCAGACCCACCGGATGGAGATAAGGGTCTGAGGAATTCACAGTGAGGATCGGCCGGTCGCCTCTCCAGTCGGCGAACGACGAGATGAAACTACCGGCAATTCCCGCTTCTTTCAACGCACCGTAGTACTGGAGAAAAAAACGCGCCTGATGTTCCTGCGACATCGGGTCACTCCATCCGTTTCTGTTCTCGTGCTCCACCTCCTTACCATAGCCCAAAACGAGAACCGGCTTGTCGGGATGTTTTTTTTCCCATTCCTGGAGAGTTTGTTTAAATTCTTTTAACTCCTGTTTGGGCAAGCTGACTGCCGCGAAATCGACGGCATCCGTGCAGAGGTCGTTCTCGATCATGCGAGAGCCAAAGTACACCGGACGGCTGTCGAGAGACTTTGCCACTTTGGTCATCCTGTTGACGTAGAGCATTGCCCGCGGGTCTGCAGAATCAAAATCACTCCCAATTCCCCACGCGATCAAAGCTGGGTTAGCCTGGAATTTCTGAACCATCTCACGAAGCGTGTTCTCCGCAAGTGTCTGAAAAGTCTCACCGGAGAGCACGTCGGCGGCGACGTTCCACACCGGCACCTCCACCAGGGCGAACAGCCCGTACCGTGCACAGAGGTTGAGGAGATACGCGTGCGGCGGATGGAACGCAAACCTGACAGCATTGGCTACTAACGTTTTGATCAGCGCAATGTCTTTTTCCATTTGCTCGTAGGTCAGTGAACCGCCAAAGGAAGGCGAATCTTCATGCCACACCACCCCTTTCAGCACCCGTCGCGTTCCATTGACAACGATGCTGTTCGTCGTAATGTGCACCTGTCGCAAGCCTGTGTTCCGTGCAACCTGGTCAATCACCGCCCTCTGTTTTCCGTCTATCATGGTAATGACTGCCCGAAGGAGGTACATTTCCGGAGCTTCGGGACTCCAGAGCCTCGGTGCGCTAATAACGACGGAACTCTGTACTTCGAGGTCATGATTCGCCTGAAGGTTAAGCGGCATTGGAACAGACTGAGCAACGACAGCCTCGGAGAGCTTTTCCTGAACTTCGAGATGAAACAAGAAAGACACCGCTGTGGACTTGCCCTGGGCGGAATCGCGGCTCAAAGGCTCAAAGTCACGATTACTCACGATCGCCTCCACATGGAAGGTTCCTTGCTGGAATCCCTCACCAAGTTTCGCGCCTACCGTTATCGCTTCGATCCACAACTTTGGCGTTGCAAGCAAATAAACATCCCGAAGAATCCCAGCGTAGTTCTTCCAACCCCATATTTGCTTCCTGACCGGCAGCGTTGAACGAGCTGAAAGCTGATTGGTCGCAACAATCTTTATGACATTCTCGGACCCAAGTTGAAGGACGTTTTCCGGAATATCGAGTTCAACGGCTGTGTATCCTCCCGTGTGTTTTCCGACGAAGACATCATTAACATACACCTCGGCGTCATTGTTAATTCCGAGGCCCACAAACTTAAAAGCGAAATTGCTCAGAAGGGTATCGTCGATGGAAATTTTCCGCTGAAAAACTATTCGGCCTTCGTAGTCAATTGAGCCGGGTATCTTAATTGCGTGCCATGTCTCCTCGTCCAACGTGTAGGCCCATTGTCCTGCGAGGTCAATCTTTCTTCTTTTTGGACTGTCAAGGTGAATCCCCACATCCGTCCCTTGCAGTGTCGGTTGGCCGTTTTCGAATACCCGAGGTTGGGAGAAACCGGGGGTGACTGAAGAAACCGTCAAGAACAAGATTAGGAGGGTATCGAAAAGTCGTAGATTATCGGATCTTTTTGTCAATTCTTTTGCAAAAAGTGCTAAGAAAGGGCTGGGTTACGGCCCAGCTAAAGTGGATGAATATAACACAAAAACGAGGCGAATGCAACGAATAACTTGAGGAAAATCAATGGAATACAGCGGTTACGCTCATAATTTACAATAGCTTACGAGCGCAGAAAGAGGTAAGAGACTCCGAGGTCTCGTTGGAAGGAAAGCTTTCGAACTGCGAGCGACTCTACTTTTTTCCGGATGACGCCGCGGCCCGAATGATGCCGGCAAAAGAATCGGCTTTAAGACATGCTCCCCCAACGAGCGCACCGTCGATGTCGGGTTGATGAAGTAGGTCCGCTGAGTTGTCGGGTTTCACACTCCCACCGTACTGGATGATGACCCGATCCGCCACCTGGATGGAATACAGCTGAGAGACGAGCTTTCGAATAAGCCGGTGAACATCCTGCGCTTGCTGAGGGGTGGCGTTTTTTCCAGTTCCTATTGCCCACACAGGTTCGTAAGCAACTATGACTCTTTCTATGTCCGCAGCAGCGATCTCCTTCAAACAAGCCTTGACCTGCACAGAGACTATCTGGTCGGTAATGTTCTTTTCGCGTTCTTCGAGTGTCTCCCCGACACAAATAATCGGAATCAATCCTGAAGAAAGCGCTTTCCTGGCTTTCGTGTTGATGAATTCGTTCGATTCTGCAAAGTACTGTCGACGTTCGGAATGTCCCAGGATGACATATTTGCATCCTGCGGCTTTCAGCATTTTGGGCGACACCTCTCCGGTGAACGCGCCTTCATTCTCTGTGTACATGTTCTGGGCGCCGAGTTCAATCGAGGTCCCTTCCAGGAGCTTCGCCGCGAGAGCGAGCGACGGATATGGTGGGCAGATGATGACTCGTGTACCGCCGAGGTCGAAATTCAGCGACATCTTCAGATCCTTGATGAGCTTCTCGGACTCGCCGAGGTCTTTGTTCATTTTCCAGTTACCGGCGATGACTTTACTACGCATAGAGATCGATTGTTGGATTGATGGATAATTGGATTATTGTGATGAGCCTTCCTTAAATGGAGTCGAGCTTTCTTCTGAGAATTTCGTTGACAATTCTCGGGTTTGCCTTGCCCTTCATTGCTTTCATTGTCTCCCCGACAAAAAACCCAAATACCTGATTCTTCCCACTCCGATACTTCTCAACCTGTTCTTTGTTCTTTGAGAGGATCTCATCTACAACTTTTTCGATTGCCCCCTCATCACTCACCTGCACGAGGCTCTTCTTCTCCACGATAGCCTTTGGAGAGTCATTCGTGGCCAGCATTTCCTCAAAAACATCCTTGGCAATCTTTCCGCTGATGGTTCCGTCAACGATCAGGCTAATCATTTCAGAGAGATTCCGTGGAGGAACCGGAAAATCCGAAATCTCGATGTGCCGGTCTTTCACCACGCGTAAGACGTCCGTCATCGTCCAGTTGCTGGCAAGCTTGTACGTTTCTTCATTCTTCTTGTTCAGGCTGGAAACCACGCCTTCGAAATAGTCCGCGAGAGCTTTTTCTGTCGTCAGAACGTCGGCATCGTACTTCGGGAGCTTGTATTCTCTGATGTACCTGTCTCTACGTTCAGAGGGAAACTCGGGCAGCGATGCTTTCGCATTGTTGATCCAGTCCTGATTCACGGCAACGGCAACGAGGTCGGGTTCGGGAAAATAGCGATAATCATGCGCCTCTTCTTTGGAGCGCATCGGAACGGCGATGTCCTGGTTTGCATCCCAGAGCAGAGTCTCCTGAACCACCTTCTGCCCGTCTCCCAGAAGCGCGATCTGTCTTTCGATTTCGTACTCGAGCGCTTTTTCGACGAACCGGAAGGAATTCATATTCTTGACTTCCGTTTTCGTCCCGAATTTTGACTCGCCTCTCTTCCGAACGGAAACGTTCGCATCACAACGCAGACTTCCCTCCTCCATGTTCCCGTCGCAAATGCCGAGATACGTCACGATTTGGCGTATCTTGTAAAGGTACAGATACGCTTCGTGTGGAGAACGAATATCAGGCTCGCTGACGATTTCGATCAACGGCACACCGCAGCGGTTGACATCGACAAGAGTATCGATATCGAGATCATGGATAGACTTGCCTGCGTCTTCTTCCATGTGAATACGCGTGATGCCGATTTTCTTTTTCTTCCCATCCTCGAACTCTATTTCGACAAAGCCGTTCGAGCAAATCGGTTCCTCATACTGAGAAATCTGATAGCCTTTGGGGAGGTCGGGGTAGAAATAGTTTTTTCGGGCGAAAATAGACTTCGGCGAAATCTCGCAATGCGTCGCAAGCCCCATTTTAATCGTAAATTCCACGACCTCTTTGTTCAAGACAGGCAGTACGCCGGGCATGCCGAGACAAATCGGACATACATTGGAGTTGGGCTCCCCGCCGAATTTTGTCGAACAGGAACAGAATGCTTTTGATTCTGTCAGGAGTTGGCAGTGGACTTCAAGTCCGATGATGGGCTCGTAGTATTCGTTCGACTGCATATATGTTATATGAGTGAAGAGTGAACTGTGAAGGGTGAAGAGTGAAGCGTCAGGCGGCGATTGCCTTCGTCACCTTTTCCGCCGCGTCTTTCAAATTGGCAGCGACAAGAAAGCTGAGACCGGAGTTTTTCAGAATATCGGCCGCAAGATCGGCATTGGTCCCGGCAAGTCGAATCACAATTGCAACTTTAACATCGATGTTTTTTGCCGCTTCAACGACACCTGTCGCCACGCGGTCGCAACGGACGATCCCGCCGAAAATGTTTATCAAAATTGCTTTGACGTGAGGGTCTTTCAAGATGATGCGGAATCCTGCTTCCACCGTTCTTGCGCTCGCTCCTCCTCCGACGTCGAGAAAATTCGCAGGCATTCCTCCCGCCAGCTTGATGATGTCCATCGTCGCCATTGCAAGACCCGCGCCGTTGACCATGCAGCCAACGTTGCCGTCAAGCTTTATATAATTGAGGTTTGAAGATGACGCTTCGACCTCAAGCGGGTCTTCTTCGTCGAGGTCTCTCATTTCCGCGAACTCGGGATGTCGATAGAGGGCGTTGTCGTCAAAGTTAATTTTCGCGTCAAGAGCCAGCACTCCGCCATCCTGAGTAATGACCAGCGGATTGATTTCTGCAAGGGACGCGTCGCTGGCTTCATACGCTTTGTAGAGAGCGAGGAGAAACTTCACGCCGTTTTTGAAGGCATCACCCGTCAGACCAAGTCCAAAACACAGTTTGCGAGCCTGGAACTGCTGCACGCCGACACCGGGAGCGACGTATTCTTTCAGTATTTTTTCCGGAGTTTCAGCAGCAACTTTCTCAATTTCCACGCCGCCCTCTGTCGAAGCCATGACAACATTCTGTGATCGCGCGCGATCCAACGTAATACCGACATACAACTCTCGGGCTATGTTCATGCCTTCTTCGATCAGTAGCCTTTTTACAATTCTGCCTTCGGTCCCCGTCTGATGTGTGACCAGCCGCATCCCGAGAATTTCCGACGACCTCTGGCGCACCTCATCAATACTGCGTGCAAGTTTCACCCCGCCTCCTTTCCCTCGTCCCCCTGCATGAATCTGCGCTTTCACAACCCA
>JACQPT010000090.1 GCA_016207415.1 Ignavibacteriales bacterium | reverse complement strand
TGGGGGAGAGTTATCCTCCTATGGTTCATTGTCTTGGTTCTCCGTAATGGCCTTTTCAGTATCTGCTTTTTTTTCACGGAGAACGTAACCGCCCAGGAATTGTCCGTTCAACAGGAGAAAGAGAAGTGGGAAATTTATGGTTCCGTTGGCACTTTGAGCAAGGCGGAAATTGAAGTGAACCACTTCGTTTCGATTAACCAATCCATCGGCGTTCTCGCGACCTATATAGGCCATCGACTCGCGTACGGCATCAAGATCAATTCTTTCATCGCGGAAGTGCCAAAAGGTCCTCAGCTCCGCATTTCTGCCTCCATTCTTTATTGCCCGTCAATACAGAATTTTCCTGAGACGACGGGATCGTTATTTCTCTGGCCTGTCCTCGAAAGTCGGTGGAAACTGAGGGGTGTCGATGTTTCGGTCGGAATTGGTTTAGTCTGTGCCGGATGGTTTGAGGCTATCAATGTGGAATCGACTTCGATTTTCGGGTCCCAGTTGAAGCAAGAGAGAGAAATTCCGATGGCATTCGTTCGTCACTCGTTTCACTCTGGAATCACGATTCCCCTTGTGGAATCAATGTCTCTAAAGATTGAAGGCGGATTCATCCCCTCGGGCTTGAAACTCGGGTCCAACAACTGGCTGGAGGGCTCTTCGACTTTTGCAAAGTTGACGCTTGGAGGTAGTATTCTATGAACTCTTGGAGGAAGTCATGCAAAACACATTCGACGCAGTAAACGCGATCGACGAGAGGGCGAGGATGTATCGGGAAAAAACAGGAAAAAAACCCGGATTTCTGACGATTTCAAGAGACGTCTACAGGCGTCTCGTGGAATTGATCTCTTCTGCAAATTCCGTGGGAAACCTGGTCATCGGTTGTGCACCGATCCAGGAAATCGAAACAAGTGTCGGCAGGCTGAAGATAGCGATTGATGAAATGCTCGGCGAGGCGGGCATTCAAATCTCCTGACTGAATACCGCTCGGTTCAAGTCATCCCCTTGCGCCTAGCACAGTTCAGGGATTAATATGGCGCGTTTTTGACAAATCCTTGACAACTGCCCCGAGCGAGCCAAGTATACCAAGATGAACGTACAAAGGAACACACAATGAACAAAGTCATATTTCTCACAGGGGCCACCGGATTAGTCGGAAGCAACCTTATTTCAAGAATCCTGAGGGATAACAGCGATGCGAGGCTCATGCTCCTTATCCGCGGCGGGTCGGACGCCGAAGCTCAACAACGATTGGACCATCTTCTCCGGGAACTCCCTGAAGAGATGGGCCACGATGAGATTCGGGAAAGAACTATTGCTGCCCGGGGAGATGTCACAAAGCCACGACTGGGACTGACACATCACCAGTACGCAGAGCTCGTCTCCGAGGTGACCCACATTATTCATTCTGCGGCGTCAGTTCAGTTTCAGCTCCCGCTGGAAGAGGCACGAAGGATCAATTTTCGGGGAACAGAGAATGTCATGAGCCTGGCGCAGGAAGCGTATCAGTCAGGAAAACTCCGACGCATAGCGTATATCAGCACCGCGTATGTCGCCGGTAAGAGGAGCGGGAGAATCTACGAAAACGAACTTGAAGGACGATACGGGTTTTCGAATACCTACGAGCAATCCAAGTTTGAATCGGAACAGCATGTCCACGCTTTGATGGACAGATTACCGATTACCGTTTTTCGGCCGAGCATTATCGTCGGAGATTCCCAAACCGGCCGAACGACAGCCTTCAATGTTCTGTACTTCCCGCTGAAGCTGATCTATCACGGACTCTTAAATATTCTTCCCGGTTCGCCCCGCACACCAACTGATGTTGTCCCGGTTGATTACGTGAGCAATGCCCTTTGCCATATCTTCCTGAAGACTGACGAAGGCATTGGCAAAACATTCCACCTGACCGCCGGTGAAAGCGCCGCGACAACTGCGGGCGAGGTAGTGAACCTGGCCGTAGAGTTTTTCAATAGAATGACGGACAGAAGGGAAATCCCTTACGTCAAATTCCTTCCTCTGCGCATTTTCCACGTCTTTCGGCGGATGATGTTCAACAGAGCGAAAAGAGCCTTGCGGCTGATTGATGCATACGAGTCGTACCTCAGCATTCCCAAGAATTTTGACAATTCGAATACGATGGAAGCTTTGCGTGGGACAAGCATTGGCGTTCCCAGGTACAAGAGCTATCAGGAAAGAATCCTGCGCTACTGTGTGGAGCATGAATGGGGAAAGAGGCCGGTTCCAGCCATCGTCTAGCCTGAAAGAAGCGACAAATGAAATTTCTGGCCATCCATAATCCGAAATCGCGACTCGGCAGCAATGAGCAAATCCTCAATACGCTGGCGGATAAATTCGGGCAGAGTCTCTCTGTGGTGCCGACTACTTATCCTTCTCATGCAACCGAAATTGCGAAGTCTGCCACCTTAAAAGATGTCGAAACGATTATCGCAGTCGGAGGCGACGGGACGGTCAACGAAGTCGTCAACGGCATCGTCGGAACAAACATTTCACTCGGGATTATTCCAGCCGGTACAGCGAATGACCTCGCGTCTCATTACGGCATCCCGACGAATGTTGCAGAAGCGTGCGACACCATTCTTCATTCAAATATCCAATCCGCCGATGTGATTCAAGTGAACGACCGATTCTTTGTGACGGCGGGAGGGTTTGGGTTTCCCTGTGAAGTTGCCAGAATTGCGAACACCATCAAGACGGGGAGCTTTGGTCGGGTTTGTGCCTGGATCCTGGGAAGTCACCTGTACACGGCGGCTTTTCTGATTGCTCTCGTGAGAAGGGATCGCCGTCTGAATAGCTGGAGGATTCGCGGAAAGGGATTCTCTGTGGATATGGATGCACTCTGGTTGATGGCTGATAATCAACCGTCTCTCGGCAAAAACTTTCTCATGTCGCCCGGTGCCGAGAATGATGACGGTTTCTTCGACTTGTGCCTTGTGAAGAATTCCCTGAGTCGGATGGAGATTCTGTCGCTTGTGCTAAAAGTGACGAGGGGAGAACATGCGGGGTGCGAGGGAGTCACGATGGGCCGATACCAGGAGCTGTTTCTCACAACTGACGGCCCGATTCCATTTTTCGGCGATGGTCAGGTGTTCGAAGCATCGTCAAGGTTTAGCATTCGCATCGTACCGCGCGGCTTAAAGCTCATTGCTCCCCGGAATTGCCATGTCGCTCCTTCCCTCTAAAGGCTATCTGAAACGTATGCGGCTCTATTTCCGGGAGATGTATCCGCCGGGACTCCGTGTGTTCATGTCAGCACTTCTCTGCATAAGCTTTTTCGGATTCGTTGCTCGTATTGAGGGCTTTGAAGCCACGGTCGTTTGTATCGCCATCGCAACGCTCAGCGTGTTTTGTGTTATGCTCATTCTTCGACTGATGGACGAACTCAAAGACAGGGAGATCGACGCTCAACTTTTTCCGACGAGGCCGCTGCCGTCGGGAATGGTGCTTGAATTGGACATCAAGTTCAGTCTGGTTTTTGTCACGAGTTTCTACGTTCTCATCAACTTGTGCACCGGGAAAGCGCTGTGGATGGCGCTGGCAGTACTGGCATATTCCGTTTTGATGTTCAGGCATTTCTTTGTTCCTGCGCTCCTGCGGAGAAATCTTCTCCTGACACTCGCAACCCACAACCCTATTATTCCTCTCCTCCTCTGGTATTTGGTAACTCTCTATTCTGCCGATCAAGGAGTACGCGCTACAACTCATATTACGTTGAAGCTTTTCGTCATCGTCATGTACTGGCTTGTTCTCCTGAGCTGGGAACTGTCGCGCAAGATTCGGTCAGAAGAAGAGGAAGATGCGTATGTCACTTACTCCCGAATATTTGGCCGAAAAGGCGCAGTGATACTGACCGCTGCAGTTCAATCCATCGCGTTTTTGATCGGCATTGCGCTCACTTTCAAGCTTCACCTGTCTGCAATATTCCCGCTCTTGTTTGGCATTGGTTTCATCATAGCGATGGCCGGCCATGTTCGTTTCGTCGTGCATCCCAATACTATCAGTTCAAAGCTCAGATGGTATGCAGAAGCTTATGCTCTGAGTTTGTGCATTGCTCAAATCGCCGGGTCGTATTCTTCATGAATGTCATGTCGGACAATGCGAAAAATATAATCTCCTGTGATGCCGCAAACGGAGCAGTCACGTTGGATAGCGTCGGGGGCAAAGCGTGGAATCTTTTCAGACTTCGGAAGCTCGGATATCCCGTCCCTCCATTGTTTGTTGTTTTAAGCCGTGTGCTTTCGGAAGTCCTTGGTTCGAAAAAAGAGGCTATCGAGCAAATCGTCAGTTCTGCCAAGGAAAACGGCTCGCTGGAAAGTGCATCGAACGAAATCCGCGAAATCATAGCGGCAGGAAGACTCCCTGAATCGTTTTTAGATGAGCTGTCGACGGTGCTTGAAGGCTCCGAGTCGCTCTTTTCCGTTCGGTCGTCCGTCGTGGATGAAGATTCTGCCGGAAGTTCTTTTGCGGGTCAAATGGATTCGTTTCTTAACGTTCCACCGTCCGAAATTGCTCTCAGGGTGAAGGACGTCTGGGCATCGGCGTTTTCTTCGAGGGCTCTTCTGTACAGGCGTCAAAAGAAACTCAGCTTCAAGAACATCTCAGTCGCAGTGATCATCCAGCGTATGGTGCAAGCCGAGTCTTCAGGCGTCATGTTTACGCGAGACCCGGAGACTCACGCCAAGCGTTGCATCATCTCTGCGGGATATGGTTTGGGTGAAGGCGTTGTCGCCAATCTCGTTGAAACAGACACCTACACAACGGATTGGAATTCGAATGAAATCGTAAGGGATGTGCGACAAAAAGACCAACGTGTAGTCTTGAACGCGAACCGCCAGGCCGGAACGCATCTCGAAAGAATCTCTGCCGACTTGCAGGCAACACAGGTGCTCGGTGATGAACAAATCAGTCTCCTCTGTGAGCGTGGACAAAGAATTGAAAGTGATTTTGGATCACCTCAGGACATCGAATGGGCGTTCGACAATCACGGGTCGCTCTGGATTCTCCAAGCACGACCGATTGTCTTCCCGGCGACTCGTTCGAATGTGAGGGTCTGGGATAATTCGAACATTGTCGAAAGTTATCCAGGGCTCACACTTCCCTTGACATTTACCTTCGTGCGTGGAGCGTACGAACGCGCATTTTGCAATGCAGCATATCAGTTTTTCGCCTTCAAAAGTTCCCTGAAAAAAAGTCAACACATTTTCAGGAACATGATCGGCCTGCTGGACGGCAGAGTGTATTATAACTTGTTGAACTGGTATGAAATGCTCTCCTATCTCCCCGGATTTCAGCAACACAAGAAATCCTGGGATCTCATGATAGGCATATCCCAAAAAATTGAGTTTCCGAAGAACGAAATATCCTTGGTCAACAGGATTTCGTCTTTCATACTGACAATCTGGCGTTTACTTACCGTCAAGCGCAACGCGAAGAGGTTTTTCAGACATTTCTGGCCGCTCTATCGCCGCTTCACCAGTCAGGACATTTCAGCCTTCTCTGAAGATGAGCTCATCCGACTCTACCGAAACCTCGAGGAAGGCTTTCACACCGTGTGGCATCTCACGCTTGTGAACGATTTCTGCGCGATGAAATATTATGACTGGCTCAAGACCCTTTGTTCCGGATGGCGAATAGGAAATCATGCGAACCTCCACAACGACCTCTTATGCGGTGAAAGCGGCGTCGAAAGTGTGGCGCCAGTGCGCTCTCTCGTTCAGCTGGCGCAACTCGTGCGTTCGAACGAGGACTATCGTTCGATGTTAAGCTCACAGGACACGAGCCAGGCGTGGGAGGTCATTCAGAAGGAGAGCCGTTACGCGGAGTTGAAGGAGGCCTTTGAAGGCCATCTGGATAAATTTGGAGACAGAGGATTGGAGGAATTGAAACTGGAGACGACGACTTTTCGCGACAACCCGGCTCAGCTGCTCTATCTTGTCAAGAATCATGTTTCGCTCGACATGACAGTGGAAATGATGGAGCTGCAGGAACAGGCTGTTCGTTCCCAGGCAGAACAGAGCGTTCAACTCCACATAACGAACCCCCTCCAGCGAATCCTCTTCCGTTTTGTCCTTCACAAAGCGCGTTTTGCTGTGAAGACCCGGGAGAATATGCGTTTTGCACGGACAAGGGTGCATGGAATTGCTCGCCGGCTCTTCAGAAGAATGGGTGATCTTTTTGTCCAAAAGGGACTCATCAAATCATCAAGAGACATCTATTATCTGACACTTGAAGAAATTCTGGGAATCGTCGAAGGAACAGCAACGACGCAGAATTTGCAAGGGCTGGTCGAAATTCGGAAGAAAGAGTATGAAGCTTTCGCCAGGCGCCAGTTGAAGGAGCGCATCGAGACCTGGGACATTCCATACCTTGGGTCATTTCAGAAGCATGAAAGCTTCGATGCAAATGGAAAAATGTTGAAGGGAATTGGGTGTTCCTCGGGATTGGCTCGCGGAAAAGCCGCCATTGTTCTTGATCCCAAAAAGTACAAAGAGTCCGGCGACCGCATCCTCGTAGCCAGGTCCACCGACCCGGGCTGGGTGTTTCTTATGATTTCGTCAAAGGGCATTATCGTGGAAAAGGGAAGCGTTCTTTCGCATACGGCTATTATCGGCCGGGAACTTGGCATTCCGACGATTGTGGGCGCTACGGACGCTACAAAACGGATTCAAGATGGCGCCGAGATAACGATGGACGGATCCACAGGAGTCATTCAATGGCAATAATAGAGTTCTCGTTCAATCCGTCGCTCCTCCGTCAATTTGTGCAGTTTGCGTACGAGATCTACAAGAACGACGCTGCCTGGATTCCTCCTTTGAAGCAGGAAGTCTACGCACAATTATCGCCGCAGTTCCCTTTCTACCAGAATGCCAAAAACAGCCACCGACACTTTCTTGCTCGGGATGGCGCCGTAACTCTGGGAAGAGCTTCTGCCTTTGTGAATTCGAATCTTCGTGATAACAGCGGTGAGCCCATCGGCACGATAGGATTCTTCGAATGCGTGCAAGACATCCGTATTGCTCATGACTTGCTCGATGCCGCAGCGAACTGGCTTCGACAACAGGGGATACAGAAAATATGGGGGCCGATGAATTTCGACATCTGGCATGGGTACAGATTCATGACCAAAGGCTTTGAGGAAAAACTCTTTTATGGCGAGCCCTACAACAAGCCCTACTATCCGGAGTTCTTTGAGCGGTACGGCTTTGTCCCGCGACGGCGCTGGGATTCTTCAGAAACTTCCGGAAGAGCGGCAATCCAGAAAATGATCGACCGCGGGCGGGAACAGTATCAGCAACTCATAGATCAAGGATATCGATTCGAAGAATTTGACGCTCGCAACTTCCGTTCTGAAATAGAGAAACTTCGTCCGGTGTTGTGCTCTTCGTTCAACAAGTTTCCCTTCTTTTCCTCCATCTCTCGAGCAGATTTTTACCGGATTTTTGAGGCGAGCCGTTATGCGATTGTACCGCGCTTCTTCAGGTTTGTGTACGACGGTACTCGCCGGCTCATCGGTTTCGCGGCAGCGTTCCTTGAGCTCTCCGATCCCGTCCGTTCAATGAAAGGAGAAAAGAATCCTTTCTCTGTAGCCAAATTCTTCTTTCATCGTCGGCGCGTCCGGCGAATCATGTTCCACCTTGGTGGATATCTGCCCGACCCCGCGCTCAAACATTCAGGCCTTGGCCGGGCAACCTTCTCGCTCATCTTGCAGAACATACTTCAGGAAGGCTACGAAACTGTCCTGAACACCCTCATGGCAGAGAGGAACACCATCCACGGTTTGCTTTTGGGACAGGCGAGAATACGAGGTGAATACACTTTGTATGAGCTTTGCCCATGAAAAGAATATCGCCAATCACGTACATCGACCGATGTACAGGTCGGACGGAGTCTGAACCGGTTTTCGCCGCCGGATTTCTCGACTGGTTACACAACACATCGTTGGGGCATTGGGCTAATGAACTACTCTTCAAGCAAAAAATCTTTTCAAGATTCTACGGCTGGTTTCACAGGACGCGGTTGAGCAAACGAAAGGTGCAACGGTTTGTGTCAAAGATGAATGTGAATCTGGGGGAGGCTGTTGTCCCGTCAGGAGGTTTTTGCAGCTTTAATGATTTTTTCACACGGCGCATCGACCTCTCGAGGCGGCCCATTGACAAGGATGATAATGTGTGCGTTGCTCCCGCAGATGGTCGAGTGCTTGCATATCAAACTGTCGCGCCGAATCAGACATTTCGGATTAAGCAAAGCACGTTCAACCTCGCCGAATTTCTTCGCAATGAAGAGCTGACCAGGAAGTTTGCGGGAGGCTCAATGGTGATCAGCAGGCTCTATCTCTCAGATTATCATCATTTTCATTTTCCGGACTCCGGGATTCCACACCCCGCCTCCACCATTCCAGGGAAATATTATGCGGTGAGTCCTTACTCGATGCAAAGGATTCTGCCGTTCTATGCCGAGAACCATCGCATGGTAACCATTTTTGACTCAGAACATTTTGGAGAGATCGCAATGGTTGAAGTGGGCGCGCTGACCGTTGGTTCCATACGGCAGTGTTTCACGCCTGACGTTTCCGTCAGCAAAGGGGCAAGGAAGGGCTTCTTTGAGCTGGGCGGCTCCACCGTCGCGTTGCTGTTTACACGGGGCACGATTCGGTTTGACGAAGACCTTTGCAAGAACACAGAACAAGGGATGGAAACATTCGTTCGGTTGGGCGATTCAATCGGAAGAACATGAAGCATTACAACGATACACATTCATTTAAAGATCGGATTTCGAGACCCATCATTCGCTATGCACAGTGTTGGGAAGATCCAAGAACGCTCATGAGCGCCCTTGCCGTAACAGCCGACGATGATGTCCTTTCGATTGCATCCGCCGGCGACAACAGTTTTGCTCTGTTGTTGAACAATCCACGCGCGTTGACGGCCATCGACACCAATCCGGCACAGATATCCCTGACAGAACTTAAAATGCGCGGGATTGAGCATCTTGACTATGAAGAGTTTGTCGGGTTTGTCGGCGCGTGTCCTTGCTCTCAACGCCAAAAACTGTATCGAAGCCTTCGCGCTTCGTTGAGCGAAGCTTCTCGCCGTTATTGGGATACGGAAACAGCAAAAATAAACCGTGGAATAATCCATTCAGGAAAGTTCGAACGGTATTTCAGGGTCTTCCGTCGGTTCGTCCTGCCGCTCATCCATAAAAAAGAAACGATCAAGCAACTCTTGAATGCCTCGTCGGTTGAGGCGCAACGAAGCATGTATGAAGCCGTTTGGAATAATCGTCGATGGCGGGCTCTTTTTCGAGTCTTCTTCAGCAAGCTTATCCTTGGAGCGGCCGGCAGGGATCCCTCGTTTTTCCGATTCGTGAAGCTTGACACGGTTGCCGATGAACTCCTGGCGCGAACAGAGCACGGTTTCACGGAAGTACCGCTGCGGGATAACTTTTTTGTCGAGTACATCATGACCGGAGAGTTCAAGAATCTTGAGGCTGTTCATCCATATCTGGCCGAGTCGAATTTTTCTTTCTTGAAACAGCACGTTCAGAGAATGAAACTCTGTGTCGCTTCGCTGGAAGAATTTCTTGTGAGGATGCCAGACGGGGAGATGTCAAAGTTCAATCTCTCAGACGTCTTCGAATACATGTCAGACGAAAGCGCCGAAAGAGTCTTCAAGGAGCTTGTGCGGGTGAGCCGGAGAGATTCCCGCCTAGCCTTCTGGACGTTGTTCGTGCCGCGCAACGTGCCACGCTCCTTGCAACAGTGCATTCAACCCAGAATGGAGCTGTCGAGAGATCTGTATTTCCAGGATCGGACGTTCTTCTATGGAAATTTCGCCTGCTGGGATTTGAACTCCGTTCCTCGCGTTGGAGGTGGCAACCGAGGTTTTAAGCGCAAAAATGAACGAGGGCGCCCATGGACATTTGCGCTGTGAGAATGCTGAAAGCTCAGCCAATTCGCCTTGGTCTGACGATTGGAAGCGTTTCATTGTGCGTTGTGCTTATGCTTTTTCTGATTTCAGTCTACGGCGGAGTGTCGCGTGGAGCCGTCGAATACGTCCGTCAAAACAAAGTCGACCTCTGGGTCCTCCAAGGGAATTCCACGAATATCATGAGAGGGACTTCGATTCTCTCCAGCGGACACGGCGCACTCCTCCGGAGTCTTAAGGACGTAAAAGTCGCCGCGCCGATTCTCATGCTCCTTCCGGCAGTGAAGAAAGGAAACGATATCGCAACCGTCTATCTCGCCGGTTACGATCATCGGACAGGCATTGGCGGGCCTCCTGCGCTCGCGGAAGGACGGACGGTGTTCGGTGACAACGAGATCGTCCTCGACAAAGCATTCGCCGCCAGGTTCTCCATTCAGGTTGGGGATACGGTGAGTATTCAGGATGAGCCGCTTGTTGTCGTCGGCTTGAGCCTCGGCACAAACGCTTTTGTCATTCAGTACGCATTTGTCACGATCGAAAGGGGGCAGTCTTTCGTCGGTTTCCCGGGCGTTACGAGTTGTTATCTGGTGAATGTCGCCGAGGGAAGCTCGGTGGCAAGAGTGAAGGAATTGATACAGGAAGAATTGCCGGGGCTTGAGGTCTTTGACCATTCGACGTTTCTTCGGAACAATATACGCGAGATGGAGTCCGGCTTTCTGACGTTACTTTATTCCATCGCGTTCATCGGCAGTATCGTTCTCACGGCAATTCTGAGCCTGCTTCTTTCCATTAACATCATCGAACGTAGAAAAGACTTTGCCATCATGAAGGCTCTCGGTGCGCCCCAGGGGTTTCTTCCCATGCTCATCGTCCAACAGTCAATGCTGATTTCCATTGTCGGGAGTGTCTTGGCCGTCGCCTTGTTTTTTCCTCTCGTCTCAGTCATTGAAGCAGTTGCGCCGGAGGTCAGTTCTCAAACTTCTCCTGAACAGATAGCGATCGTTGTTCTTGCCGTCAGTTGTATCAGTCTGCTGAGCTCTTTCCTTGCCATGCAGCGGCTCCGTCACATTTATCCGTTGGAGACATTCTCATGAATGAAAGTTTGTCGCACCCGCGCGTCGTGCAGCTGGAGAACGTTACCAAGCTTTTTAAAGCGGACGGACAAAATACTGCAGCCGTTCACAGTGTAACACTCGAAGTGCGTCTTGGAGAGCTTGTCGTGTTTCTCGGACCAAGCGGAAGCGGCAAGACGACGCTGCTGACGCTCATCTCGGGACTTCTCCAGCCGACAACGGGTAAAGTTTTTCTCTTTGGAGGCGACGTGTGCCAATATTCCAACGAAGAGTTGCAACGCGTCCGTGCCCGGCGGCTCGGCTTTGTCTTTCAAACGTTCCATCTCATTGATGCCCTCACCGTTTTTGAAAACGTCCTGCTGGTGCTCCGGTTCACGGGCCTGGCGAAGGTAACCGCCCGCCGGAGAGTTAAGGATTTGCTTTATCAGCTTGATATCCCAGAGCTTGCCGAGAAGTTCCCGTATCACCTCAGCCAGGGTCAAAAGCAGCGCGTCGCGGTGGCTCGGGCAATGGCAAACGAGGCCGACCTCATTCTTGCCGATGAGCCTACGTCCAGCCTTGAATCTTCGCAGGGTTTTGAGATTATCCGCCTTTTGCATTCGTATGCTCGCGAAAAGAATAAATGCGTCATCGTCGCAAGTCATGATCTTCGCCTGGTGGAGTTTGCGGACAGGATTGTTCGGCTTCAGGATGGTGTCATCCGAGAAACTACTGAGCAGAGACTTCTTGGAATCGGTCCATGAAACTGATTTTACACGCCTTTGACAAATCTATGACAACTCCAACGGCAACTCTGCATATAATGGAAAGAGAAAAACATGAAAACGAAACTGACATTCCTGCTTCTGCTTACATGTTCAATCGCCTCCACGCAGGACAGGTACGTTTGGCTCAAACTCTCCGACGAGAGCGTCATCATCAACGGCCTGTTTCGGTCAGTCAACGACGACACATTGATCGTGGAGAATGGCATGCGAAGGATCGACTTGCCGCTGGACAATATCATACGCATCAGGCTCATTCGTGAATCTGCGATTTTCGAAGGAGCGCTGTATGGAACCGCGATCGGGTTAGGGGCAGGGTCTGCCATCGGTTTTATTGCGCAGTCCAACGCAAGCGAGAATCAAAATCCCTTGAGCACAGCCCTCGTTTTTACGGTGGTGGGTGGGGTCGTGGGGATCGTGAAGTCGGCTTTCGAGAAACCCGAACCGATCATTAACCTGGAAACAAAGAGTGTTCTGGAAAAACGGAGAATCATCGAGAGTCTATTCACTGAGAAACAAGAGACCGCAGTTACTCAATAAACAATCACAAAGGAGAAAGTCATGAAACACAGAATCACCTTCACCCTCATTGCTCTGTCAGTCACGTTGTCCGCGCAGGCCTTCACACAAGTGAAGGAGTACGGAGTGGGAACCACATTCGCAGAACGAAATCTCGGGGGCCCGCGGCTAGGCATCACCTATGTCCCCGGCAATACGACCCTCGTCGAGAAGCTGAGAGAAAGAGGAATTGGAAGCTCTATCAGCCAGTTTGGCTGGCATTTCGAATACCAAATCATCCCTGAGGGAGGAGGCCCATCGTTTGTCATTCAAGCAATCCCGATGGTCGGTGGCGTCGAATATGGAACATTGATTCCGACCGGCACAATAGCGATGGGTGTGAGGCTGCCAGATGGTTATGAATTCGGCATGGGACCCAATATGATGTTTGGAGGCCCCAAAGGAGTCGCCACAGCGCTCGTCGTGGCGCTTGGTAAATCTGTCGACTATGGCGGCGTCAGCATACCACTGAATTTTGTCTTCGCAACGAATCCAGAAGGAAATCGCTTCTCGATTATCTTCGGGTACGCCATTGCAAAAGGGCTCAAGTAACGTCTTCTCATCGGTGGTGAGAGCATTCATTGATCTCACCACCATTTTCGAACGAGGTCTGCCCATGAAAAGAGTCATCCGGTTGGTTTCTCTCACCATGGTGCTCGGAACCATATCGTTTGCTCAGTTTGCGCAAAAAGACGTCGAGCTTGCCCTGAACGCGAGCTTCAATTCCTGGTCAACAAGTTCATCGGGACAGGGCTACACGAATTCGAATCAGCGAACAGTTGTCGTGCTTTCGGGCTCAATCGGCTATTTCTTGGTTGACGGTATCTCTCTTGAGAGCGAACTGGGATTGCTCGCCGTGGAAGACCAAGATCCTGCTCAGTACCTGCTTGCGGGACTGTCATACACCTATCTGGCTCCAGAAGCTAAAGTCGCTCCTTTTATTCATGCAGCTTATGGGATATCAAATGCCGTCCAATATCCTTTGCTTGGCGGAACGCCCATGAAAATCTCCAACGAAATGGACGTCAAAGTCACCACAGTTGGAGGGGGAGTGAAATATTTGGTGAGCCCATGGGCTGCTTTACGTCTTGAAATTAACTACAAAAGCCATAACGGGAGCAGGGAATATGAAACTTCGTATTCCTACCCCGATCGATATGCCTCGAAAATGGAATACCAGTATTCGAATGTGGGACTCCTGGTCGGATTCTCGATTTTGCTTTAGGACACAGTATGGATGAGGCCAATCAATGAAGATCATCAAACAATTTCTTGTCGTTGTGACAATCATAGTTGGCTGGATCCCAAGTGCAAGTTCAGCACAAGGGTCAATAGTCGACATCCACTTGAAGGATCATCGCGATGTTAGTGGAGAACTCCTCGACGTTCGCGACAGTACCATAGTTGTTCTCACTTTGGGTGCAAACGGTACGGTCCCGGATTCGCTCGTTCTGAAGCCTAAAGAGATTTCAGTGGTTCAGATTCATGGCAGATCGCATATTGCCGCATCCATCGCAGTTGGCGCTTTTCTTGGCGCGGTCGCAGGAAGCAAAGCCGCCGGGCTGCAATCCGTTGCAATCTCCTCAGGGGAAAGAATTGTCGTCGGATCTCCGGCTGATGAGAAAGCCTACACCAACGCGGGTTTTGCGGTCGGCGCAGGTATAGGTTGGCTCTTCGGATGGATGGTGTCCCAGCCAGACAAGAGAATTGATCTGCCAACAATAGGCCACCTCGAAGGAATGGTGTCCTACTCAAGGAGAGCTAGGATTCGTTGACACCAAGTTCAAAGTCTCTTTTGATTTAACCGATAGCCATGCGCGTCGTATTATGAACCAATGATTGGACGATCACGGATGGTTTCTCAGGAGCTAAAGTCAAAAACAACCCATGCTTTCATGTAAAGCCATAAAAGTGAGGATGCCATGAACCCAAGAGCGGCAGTTGTCGCCATAGCGTTTTGCTTCTCGTTCCAGCTTGCAATCGGTCAGGTAGATACACTGACGATACTTCACCTCAACGACACACATTCCAACCTCGCTCCCATCGGGCCGAGGTCGCAAAATTTGGAAGGATCTCTGGGCGGCATTGCCCGGGCCGCAAGTCTCATTGGACTTCAAAAAGCATCTAATCCGAATCCATTGCTGCTCCACGCAGGAGATGCATTTGTCGGTGATTTGTTTTACAACGTCTACTTCGGTGTTCCGGAATTGCAAATCATGCAGATGCTCGGTTTTGATGCGATGGCTGTGGGGAATCACGAGTTTGACCTGACTCCGGCAGCACTGCACGGCGCGCTCCAGACAGCTTTTGCAGAGGGGGGATTTCCATTACTCTCGGCAAACCTCATTCTCGATGATCCTGCAGTCGATTCGCTGAAGTTATTCATCAAACCATATACCATAGTGCAATCGGGCAACATCAAAGTAGGAATCTTCGGAATGACAACCCCCAGCACAAATACAATCTCGCAACCTTCACCGGCCGTCGTTGATACGAACATTGTCCAAATAGCTTCCTCAATGGTGGACACCCTGAAAGCTCAAGGCTGTCAAGTCGTTCTCTGCTTGTCTCACCTGGGATTCACCCTTGATGCTCTTGTGGCGACCTACGTTCCAGGGATTCACGGCATCGTCGGCGGCCATGACCATTTCCTTTTTCCTGAGCCGGTCTTCGTCGAAAATGTCTCGGGAGATTCCACATGGATTTTACAGGCATCGTCCTTTTATCTTCATCTTGGCAAAATGAGGCTCACCGTCGAAGGAAGCAATGTCCGTTTTCTCGATTATGAGATGCTCGAGATTGCAGACCCGATACCGCAGGAACCTACGATTGCTTCCAGCGTCAACGAGCTCATTGGAGGAATTGAGGCAGCGTACGGGCAACCGTTTTATACGCAGCAAGTGGGAGTGGTAGGAGAGTATCTGGAAGAATTCGATCAATTCCCGCTAATGTACGGAACAAAAGACACGCCCCTCGGAAATCTCGTTACCGATGTGTTTCGCAGTGTCACAGGAGCCGACATTGCCATTGAGGCGAACGGGTCGATTGCTCAGCCACTTTATGGCGGCCCCGTTGTCGCCGCTGACGTTTACCGCGCGGTTGGATATGGATTCAACGAAGACAATTTTCTGGGTTACAGGCTCGTAACGTTCGACATTGCCGGCCAGGGTTTGTTGGCAGGGCTTGAATATGGACTTTCCACCTTGCATTTCAATGATGATTTTCTCGTGCAAGTTTCAGGAATGTCGTATGTCTATGATCCCATGAATCCAGAGTTCGAGAGACTTGTCGACGTCAAGGTGGGTGATGCTCCACTCAATCCCGCCGCCACGTACACCGTTGCCGCTAATGAGTTTGTCAAATTCTTCCTCGATGTGCTTCAGATACCGTACGACAACCTTCATATTTACCGTGACACAACGGAATTCCAGGTCCTGCTCGCTCACGTCATGAGTGTGGACACCGTTCGCGCGCAATCAGAAGGGAGAGTCAAGGCCGATAAAGCCACGAGTGCTTTTCTTGCCACCAATGATATACCAGCGGCTTTTGAACTTCATCAAAATTATCCTAATCCGTTTAATCCAAGCACGATAATCATGTACGATTTGTCGGAGCGAGCACATGTGGTGCTAAAAGTCTATGACCTCCTTGGAAGGGAGATTGCTACTTTGGTGGACGGAATTCAAGATATCGGTTCCAGGTCCGTTAGATTCGACGCATCGAAATTGGCGGCAGGGGTGTACTTTTATAGACTGAATGCAGGAAGTATTGTGCAAACAAAAAGAATGTTGCTCTTGAAATAATTAACCAATCGCGAGTAGAGTTGTCATGAAAGAAATCGCTTTGCTCGTTGTGGTGTTGCCAGCGTACCCATATTCAAATTGACTGATCAACGACAAGCTCTCAAATGCGATCGACTACAAGAAACCTGAAAAGCATAATGGGCCTGACGTTTACGATTGCCGGCCTATCCTCGGGATGCACAACGTTCCATGACCGCATCTTTCTCCGCAGCATGGACCTTCATGCGCCGCTTTTTCAAATCCCCGTGCACATCTCAGAC
>JACQPT010000092.1 GCA_016207415.1 Ignavibacteriales bacterium | reverse complement strand
CCGGATAAAGATATTCATTTGTACATCAACAGCCCCGGTGGCAATGTCTCCTCCGGCCTTGCGATTTACGATACCATGCAGTACATTCGACCGGATGTTTCAACGATCTGCATCGGCATGGCAGCAAGTATGGCTGCGGTGTTGCTGGCAGGAGGTGCCAAGGCAAAACGGACAGCATTGCCGAATTCACGCATCATGATTCACCAGCCGTGGGGCGGCGTGCAGGGAACGGCATCCGACATTAGCATTCAGGCCGAAGAGATCCTCAAAATGAAAAAGAGAATCAACGAGATCCTCGCCAACCACACGTCCAAAGGGATCGATCAAATTGAAAAAGACACAGACCGTGACTATTACTTGTCTTCTCAAGAGGCAAAGGATTATGGTCTTATCGACAACATTCTGTTGAAGCGGCCGCTGGACGGAAAGAAAGAGAAAAAGGACTGACGACCAAAAGCACATCTTCCCAATGAGTCAAAAGACCAGCAAGGGCGACAAGATTACCTGTTCATTCTGCGGGCGAAGCCCGGAAGAAGTCAACAGCATTATCGCCGGGCCCGACGTCTACATTTGCGACCTCTGCGTTTCCAGCTCGGTTGACATCATCCGCAATAACATTGCTGCCATTAACGCACGGAAGGGCGCCGTTAAACGCACGCTTGCGCCTGTCGACATCAAGAAATCGCTCGACGAATACGTCATAGGACAGGAAGCGGCCAAGAAAACGCTTGCCGTTGCTGTGTATAATCATTACAAGCGCATCGATTCCAACGAGCAGCTGCAGAACCTCGATGATGTCGAAATCGAGAAAAGCAATATCATGCTCATCGGTCCGACAGGAACCGGCAAGACCCTGCTGGCGCAGACTCTTGCGCGGATCCTCGACGTCCCCTTTGCCATTGCTGACGCGACGACACTCACGGAGGCCGGCTATGTCGGCGACGACGTGGAAACAATTCTGGTGTACCTTCTGCAGAACGCCGACTATAACGTGGAAAAAGCGGAACGGGGGATCGTCTACATTGATGAAATCGATAAGATTAGCAGAAAGAGCGACAGCGCATCGATTACGCGGGATGTTTCAGGTGAAGGCGTCCAGCAGGCGCTCCTGAAGATTCTGGAGGGCACGATAGCGGGCGTTCCTCCGAAGGGCGGGCGGAAGCATCCGGAGCAGAGCCTGATTAACCTGAACACGCGAAATATTCTCTTTATTTGCGGTGGCGCGTTTGAAGGACTGGAGAAAATCATCGAACGAAGGGTGAGCCAGAATCCCATGGGGTTTGGCGCCGACGTGCACGGGAAGAGAGGAAAAGGCCGTCATAAGTACCTTTCTCAGGTCGAGCCCGATGACCTGCTCAAGTACGGTTTGATCCCGGAATTCATCGGCCGGCTGCCCGTGATTGCGACCCTTGACCCGCTTGACGAACATGCCCTTCTTAACATCCTGACTGAGCCGAGGAATGCGATCGTCAAACAGTACCAGAAGTTGTTCGGCATCGAAGGCGTCGAGCTCGAATTCGAAGATACCGCTCTCAAGGCTGTTGTTGAAAAGGCTATGGAACGCGGAACGGGAGCGCGGGCTCTCCGCTCCATCATCGAGAACATCATGCTGGAAGTCATGTACCAGCTTCCTTCCCGTCACAATGTCTCAAAGTGCATCATCACAAGAGACACCATCCTGAAGTCCAAAGAGCCGATTTACCTCTACGAGGAAAGAAAGTCGGCATAGCAAATCAAAGGATTTCCAAAGTCATTCCTTAAAGCACCTAACACCGTTTTCAATTCACATGTGATTTCGAATAGGATTCGGTGTGGTTTTCTTATTGGTAGAACCCGGTTGCACTTCCCTGCTTTGTAACCTTGAGATCCTGCAGCTGAGGCGCCTTGACCCGAATCTCGAACCTGTAGTAGCGGTACTGGCCTATCGGCAGCCAGTAGAGGTTCATCGTCCAGCAATGCAAATCCCGCGTGACATTCACGTAGGGCGCAGAGAACTGCTTCCGGACAAAATCATAGCTTGTCCCTCCGGAGATCTGCCATTTATCGGTCAGGTTAAATGAGAGGTTTGCGTTAAGGTTGGACGAGCGCGATTTGAACCGCGGATTCTCCTGGAATTGCGAGAAGTTGTAACTCAGGCTCAGGTTCCACGGAATGCTGAAATCCGCCTCCTCCTGCTCGTAAATGCCGCGATAAATCCTTTTTTCCTGGGGCAGTTGTCCGCTCACGCGTTCCTGCTCCTGACGCACATTCTCTGGAATGGTTTGATCGGCGGCATTTTGTTTCTTTTGACCGCTGAGAGATGTTGAAAGACTGAGGGACACACTGGTAAGGCGCGCCAATTTCCCGGTCTCGGACAATAGAAATCTGTTGACTCGCGTGCCTGTGGAGGGGTCAGAGAAGGAGGGTTCAAAGACATAGAAGTCGTGCGTCGTGCTTGCGCTGATACCGAGGTACCGCCCGATGTCTGTCCTGTAGGAGACAGACAATGGGGAAAGCCGCAAGCTGTCGGCGGCGAAATTGTAGGAAATGTTGCCGCCGACGTTCATGAGTTGAATTTTTTCCTCTTTTGCTGTGTCGCCCGGCTGATATTTCATCTCGAAGTTGTTTCCGACATTAAGCGACCCTGTCATCGCGAATTTCGGCGCATTCCTACCGTAGATTTGCTTCGCGTAGTTCACGCCGAAAGTAGGCGTCAGGGTATGCCTGAGAGAAGTGATTCCGAAAACCTGGGGTTGCGCGATCCCGTAGAGACGTGTGCTTGTCGAGACTCCGGCGTTCAAATTCCCCCTCGTTGATTGATCGCTCAATGATTGGAAAAAGACCGTACTGTCATTGACGTTCCGCGTCGGGGTCTTTGTCTGGCTGAAGATGCGGGATTCGTTGAAACTCAAGGATGGCGACACGGTGAAATTGCCGACCTTCGGAGAGATGGACACCCCCAGGGATTGATTCAACGTCTGCGTGTTCAGCCGCTGAAATTCAGTTACCGAGCCCAGTTGCAAGGAGCTCAATGGATCGACCTTGACGGAATCGATGGCACGCGAGGTCTTCTGACGCGTGTTGGAAAAATTCCCGTTGTAGTTCAGCCCAATCATCTCGAGAAATCCCAGTTCCGCTTCCGTGGATGTCAGCCCGCGGGATTTGGTCTGCTTGCGGAACGGAAAGATCTGACCCTGCGAAAACGAGATGGAGGGCAAGCCTTCCCGGAGGTCCCCGGTCGTCAGGCTTTGGTCTCTCGAAATGTTGACAGTGAGCGTTCTGTTGGAAGATTCCCAGGTCTTGGAAAGCGTTGCGTTGGAAACGAGGTTTTGGAGGAGAATCTCATTCAGGTTCTTGCTGTAGTTGCGAAAGTAACTGCCGGAGGCAAACGAGAAATTAACGTCAAGCCTCGTGGTGGGGTTGATCGTTTGTCGATGGTATATCGAGATGTTGTAGTCCCGGCTCTCCGTTCGACCGGGATCCTTTGGCTCGCCGTCGTACGTGTTGGAGAAGTTGGCGTTGACGGAGCCGTCAAAGACGTATCGGAGGTTGTAGTGCAGCAGGGAATGGTTCAGCCACCCGCCGCGTGCGTACCAATCGAAGGTTGTCGCGAAATCCATGTAATCATTGATTGCCCAGTAGTAACCGAAATGGCTGAAGAAGTGGCCGCGCTTGCCATCCTCTCCGTATGCCGGTGGAATGATCCCCGACGTCCTGCCACCGCGGCTCGGGAAAACGCCGAACGGCAACGCGAACAACGGTACGTCGGCGATATAGAAATACACCGGCTCTGCAACAACGTGGTCATGCACGATCACTTTCATTTTCGGGCTGGAGAAATAGAAATGCGGATGGTTGGCGTCGCAAGTCGTATAGCGGCCGTCCGCGACAAAAAGGATGTCGGTGTCGACCTTCTTAATCTCCTCGCCTCGGTAAAAACCCTGTTCGATCTCGGTGGTGCCGATGTCGATCTTCCCTTTTTTTGTGCGAAAGTTGTAGCCGATTCTTGTCCCGAAGTAGCTTTCACCGCCGTCTTTGAGCATGGGGCTTCCTCTTGTTGTGTCTCGCCCGCTTGTGGTCGTGTCGTGCACACCCGTTGCGTTGAGCGTCGCGTTATCCCAGTTGACGCTGACCCGTTCGGCCTTGAGCCCAACGGACTGGTACTGAATCTCTGAATTGCTAAAGAGGTCCATGAAACGCGTTTGCATCGAGTACACGATCGAATCCCTGGCGCTGTAGGTAACAACAGTGTCGATGCCGGAAACGCCCGAAGGTTTCAAAGTATCTGCGGGGATGAGCGATGTGTCGGCACGTTGAGCGTGTGCAGCGACGCTCAGGAGGGAAACGGCAATAAAAATGTAGAAGGAAGGACGGATCATTCAGAACATGCTCACAGCACAAGCCCAGCAGCACCGAGGATTCCGGCATCGTTCCCGAGTCGAGCCTGGAAAACTTTGATGCCGGGTCGCAGGGGTTTCAGCACTCTCGACCGCACCGATTCCTCAATGGCGTCAATCACGAATCCTCCTGACGCAGAAATGCCTCCACCGATAATACTCACGCGGAGGTCCATCACGTTCATCACTGCGGCAATGGCGACCCCCAGGAAGGTTCCCGCCTCAACCAGCATCTCGCGGGCCAGCTGGTCTCCTAATCGTGCGGCTTCCGCGATGTACATCGGTTCTATCCTCGAAGCGTCTCTGTTGATGAGTTCCAGAATCTTCGACTCGGGTCTGGATTTCAGTTTCTCGGCTGTCCGTTGAGACAAATAACGCTGGCCGATATATGCTTCTACGCATCCGCGATTCCCGCAGTTACATTCAGGGCCGTTATGGTCGATGGAAATATGGCCGATTTCACCCGCTCCACCCGTTGGGCCACGATAAATCTTCCCGTTGAGGATAATTCCGCCTCCCACGCCGGTTCCCCAGATAACAAAGAGGAAGTTTGGATATTTCTTGCCCGCGCCGAATCTGGATTCGGCGATAGCGGCTGCATTAGCGTCGTTCTCCACTTTGATTCGGAAACGGGGAAAAGTGTTCCCAAGTTTCCTGGCAAGCGGGACAATGTCCCAGCCGTCGATATTGGGTGGAGACTTCACAACACCGCTCTCGTCTACGACACCCGGTGAACCGATGCCAATCCCCGACGGTTTTTTTCCGAAGGCATGAGCTAATGCATCGCGAACAGAGACTTCAATTTGTTTTATCACGGCGGGAGGTCCCGAGTGACCGTTTGTCGGAAGGCGGTTTTGGTAGAGAATCTTTCCGGCGGCAGAGACAACACCGGTTTTCACGGTTGTTGCTCCCAGGTCGACGCCGATGGCGAATCTGGCTTTCATGGCGCAAGGAAATTAGGTAAAAAAAGGCAGAAGTGCAGCGAGAAAAGAGGCTTTTGCCACGACTTTAATGTAGTTGCAACGCACCTATTTGGCGTGACTCAGCAATTCGGCTTCGGAGAGAATGTCCTGAATTTCTTTCTTCGCGTGGTCGGTGAGCTCCATCAGTGGACTTCGTACGCAGCCGCCGTGATATCCCATCAGCGTGCAGGCGTGTTTAAGACCGGCGACTCCGTGCGTGGCGGTGACCGCCGTATTCACCGGAGTCAGTCGTTGCTGAAGCTCCTCCGCGCGCTGGACGAGACCTTCTTCGAAAAACCTTTGCACATACGCGCAGTGATTCGGTGCGGCGTTGGCGAGGGCCGGGATGGCGCAACGAATGCCGATTCTCAAAGCCGGCAGCAAGGCACCAGCGGTACCAACGATGACCTGGAAATTCTCTGGAGATTCTTTGAAAAACGCGCTCAGCTGCTCAACGTTGCCGCTGCTGTCTTTCATGCCGATGATGTTGGGATGTTGGCCCGCCGTCTTGATGACGTTGACCGAGACGTTGACATGGGTGAACTTCGGCACATTATAGATAAGAATCGGGATGTCGCTTTGGTCCGCGACCTCTGTAAAATGACGAATGAGAGCAGCGTCCTCCATCTGGTCGATGTAGTACGACGGTGTAAGCACAAGTGCGGCGTGTGCGCCGAGCCTCGCAGCTTCGTTTGTCAGGTGGATTGTTTTGCGCGAAGATTCGAGTCCGGTTCCCGCAAGGATGGTCCGACCTTTTCTTGCGTTGGCTACGGTAAGCTCAATAAGCTTAAGTTTCTCGTCGTGCGTCAGGAACGGTGCCTCGCTGTTGGATCCGAGGACGAGGTAACCCCCGAGCTGATCGTTGTTCCATCGTTCGATGTTTTGAACAAAAGCCTCGTAGTCAATGTCTCCGTTCTTTTTGAACGGAGTGATTATGGGGGGGATGATACCGTGAACTCGGAGAGAAGTCAAGGAATTGTCTTCACTGGCAAAAGATTGTGACCATGGGAGAGGATTCGTAGAAGGTGAGAAACCTTTTGTCCATTGACCACGTCGGCTCGTTGCTTATATCATCATCAATGAAGTCTTCATTGTCAAGTTATTGCAGGGACAATGAATGAACTAGGGCGGAGGATTATGGAACCCGCGCAATCCTGCCCACAAGGCGACCATGCCGCAAAGAACCAACAGAGAGCCGGCGACTTTGTTCACCGTCGCCAATCCGTTGACGGAGGCTTTTTCTTTAAAGAAAAGAACCAGCGCAGCAAGCATGGAAAACCATAAAAGCGATCCAACAAACACGCCGACCACCAACAATATGACGGTCATGCGACTTTCAACGGTTTGCGGGACGCCGAGGGCCGAAAAAACGGCCAAGTATCCGAACAGGGTCAGAGGGTTTGTGATCGTAAGGGCAAACGCCGATGCAAACATTCCAGCATGGTTCGCCCGACCCTTGATGTGTGCAGGAACGGCTGAGCTGGAGCGGTAAACACGCACGCCCAAAACCAGCAACAGAAGTCCAGTGGCAAGGCGCATCCAGTGTTGCTCGACTGTCACGAAATCGGATATGAATGTCGCTCCGAACGCGGCCACGGCACCGTAGATGATGTCTGCTGATGCTGCGCTCAACCCAATTAAAAACCCATCACGGCCGCCGAATGACAGGGTCTGTCGTATGCACAGGATCCCCGCAGGCCCAATTGGAACAGCGAGGGCAAACCCAATGACCAAACCTTCGAGGAGACTAATCAATTTGTGGAGGTGGAAAATTCAGCGCAACAACGCGGTCGAGCTTCGTGTCTTGGGCTTTATAGACGACGCCCATACCGCCTTCACCAAGCTTCTCGAGTATCTTGTAATGCGATATAGTTTGACCGATCATAATGTCGCCTTGTATCTCTCCCATCGTTCTTTCAACTTCTCCATGAACGCAACAAAGGTCGGATCATTGCGCAACGAATTCAAGTCCGGGTCACGTTCAAACAAAGGATAACAAGGGAAACCATTGTCCGCCGCTGTCTGCAGCCATTGAACTGCTTCTTTGTTTTTCTTCATGTAGGCGTACGCGGATCCGGCATAATAGGCTACATGATGATAGTCCCCGAATCCTTTTCCTTGTTCAAGTGCGTGTCGAATTCTCGCTTCGGCTTCCTTTTCTTCTCCCCGCGTAGCTAAAATGATGGCGAGGGTGCTATTCAAGAAACGATCTTCAGGATATTGCGCAGAAGCCTCTTTGAGAAGCTGCCATGCCTCCTCTTTCCGATCTAAATACCACAGCGTAATTCCTTTTTGAGAAGATAAGAAGCCCGGATTGTATACCTCTCGAACGTTTTCAAACACAGAGAGAGCCTCAGCGTACTGTTGTTGATAGAGCAACACTTGTCCCACCCGGTACTGGTGTTCTACATTGCCGGGGTCAAGCTCGACACTCTTTTTCGCCTCCACGAGCGCTTCGTCCAGGAGACCGATATGTCCGTAAATAGCCCCAAGGTATTCGTGAGCGCCTGACAGGTTCGGGTTCAGCTCGATGGCTAGGCGAAGCTCTTGCACACCGCGCTCCGGCTGCGTGCGATTAAACTGACCCCAATAGATAACTCCTCGCGCTAAATACGCTTCGGCAAGGTTGGGATCGAGGGTAAGCGCCTTTCCAACTGCAACAAACGCTTTCTCATCCCACTCTTTCCGGGCATCGTATGTGGAATACCATTCGTGATACGCTTGTGCGAGGCTTGCATAAGCAAGCGCAAAGGTCGGATCGAGTTCAAGAGCCTTCTGGAATAGCATAATAGAAGAATCGACCCCCGCGCGGTTGCTCTTGTTAAAGTGATATCTTCCACGTAGATAGTACTCGTATGCCTCAATATTTTGAGTCAGTTGTCCCGGCGTCCGTGCGTCTCCAGGAAAGAACGAGCTTTGACTTAAGAGCAGATGCAATCTGCCTTGCGACATCGCTCTGGATGGAGAAAATTTCTGTTAATTGTTTGTCATAGGTCTCTGCCCACGTCGAGTTCCTTGCCAATCGTGCGAAGGCTCTTATCGGTGCCTTTGTAGCGCATGACGGAAGTTTGGGAAATCACTTTCAAGCCAGGGATCTTTGAGATCTGCGTTATGATGTCCTCCGTCATACCATCGCTGAAGTATTCATCCTCTTTGTTGTCGCTCAGGTTCTTCAACGGAAGCACGGCGATCGATTTTCTGTTGATGGTTTCGGCTTTGAAAGGTAAGAGGAAATATAAACCAACAAGGACAGCAAGAACAATAGGCGCAGCAATCCAAACCAGCTTGACTTTCTTTTTTGGTGCGATCACTTGAACTGATGGTCGCTGACCTGCTTTCCTTAAGTCAACAATCATTTCCCCCGTATGCTGATAACGATCCGCAGAATTTTTCTCTAAACACTTCTTGACGATGCGCTCCAACTCCATCGGCACATCGCTGCGCACCGAGGTTAACGGAGGAGGTTCTTCATTCATAATCGAATACACAATCGCCTCACTGTACGCACTCTGGAACGGCAAACGTCCCGCAATCATTTCATACAAGACAACTCCAAGCGACCAAATGTCTGTGCGATGATCGACTTTCTCTCGACGCGCTTGTTCGGGCGACATATAGGGTACTGTTCCAACCGTTGCGCCTGACTTCGTCAGCATCGTCGCTCCAGTGGTTTTCGCCAGGCCAAAGTCCATGATTTTGACTTGCCCCTCTTGCGTCACCATAATGTTACTGCTTTTGATGTCCCGATGTGTAATGCCTTTCTTGTGCGCAGCCTGCAAACCTTCAGCAATTTGGAGAGCGTAGGAGATTGCATCATCCATCCGTAGGGGCGAGGTGACCTCGCCCTTACCAGAAATTTTCTGCTGCAATGTTTCGCCCTCATAGAAGGCCATCGCAATAAACAATTGGCCATCTGGTGTTTCATCAACCTCATGGATAGTGCAAATATTAGGATGGTCGAGAGCGGATGCAGCCTTCGCTTCGTGGATGAAGCGCTGCTTGGCATCTGGATCGCGTGTGTATTCCGGTGGGAGGAACTTCAGAGCAACAAGCCGGTCGAGGTTCAAGTCCTGGGCTTTATACACCACGCCCATTCCGCCTTCGCCGAGTTTCTCGAGGATCTTATAATGCGAAATGGTTTGACCGATCATTGTCTTGTCATCTCAGCGACCAGCGCTTCATACTCGGGGTCATCATG
>JACQPT010000088.1 GCA_016207415.1 Ignavibacteriales bacterium | reverse complement strand
GGCTCAGTAAAGGAAATGTGATTCGCCAGAATTTTTTCCAGCTTCCCGCACCGTCGATTGCCGCGGCTTCGTAGTAGTGCGTGGGGATCCCCTGGAGACCCGCGGAGAAAATCACCATGTTGACCCCGAAGGATTTCCAAACTCCCATGCCGATGAGCGCAAACATCGCTGCCGTCTGATCGTTGAGCCAGTTCACACTGGGGATCCCGACCCAGGACAGACAATAATTGAGAAGTCCGAAGTTTGGTTCGTACACCCAACGCCAAATAACTGCCGCACCAACCCACGACATAATCACGGGTGCGAAAAAGGCGGTGCGAAGCAATTTTTTCCCGGCAATGTTTTTATTAAGGAAATACGCGACAAGAAGCGCGAGCGCCATGTTCAACGGGACCGTGCATACTGTGTACAGAAAAGTGTTCTTGAGAACCATCCAAAACTCAGACGACGCGAACACGGCCGCATAGTTCTCAAGCCCGACAAACGGCCTGTCGCTGCTAAACATATTCCATTTATGGAAGCTCAGAAAAAATGAGAAGAAAACTGGAAACACAACAAAAGCCGAAAACACAACGAGCGTAGGCGATAGAAAGAGAAGGGCGCTCGCGAAGTCGTTTCTTTTTTTCGGCATACTACTGACTACTGTCGACATTGTCCATCGAAGTCGGATTCATCGAATCAATGAGTCGGCGGAGATCGCAGAAGTGTGTTTGATTTCGCGGCCGCTTGTGCAAGCTCGGTGCGGGGGTCGTTGCCTCCCAACGTTGCGCGCTCGATTGCATCTGCGATGTTCCTGCTTATCTTGAGACTGTTGTAATCAATCGGACTTGCCGTTTGCCCCACCTCAAGCTGATCGACGTACGCTTTCAAAGCAGGGTTGGCGTTCAAATATTCTTGATATTCCTTGACGTCATGGACCGACCGTCGCACAGGCAGATAGCCTGATTTCATCGACCAGAAAGCTTGTATTTCGGGTCTGATGACCCACTTGACAAACTCCCAGGCCTCCTTTGGATGTTCACTCTGTCTGAAGATCGCCAGGTATTCTCCTCCTGCTACGGTGGCGCGCTTGGCTGGCCCGGCGGGCAGCGGAGCGATCATCCAGTCAAGATTCTTGAACTTGCTCCATCTCGGAATGTTCCATGGGCCATCAAGGGCCATCGCAAGTTGCTTTGAAGCGAACGCCACTTCGTAGTCAATCGTGAACCTTGCCAGCTTGAGCTCAGAATAAATATTTTTCCAAAGCGATAAAGCTTGTACTCCAGCTTCCGAGTCGAATAACATTTTGGTTTGGTTGGCATTAATGACGTCGCCTCCCGCCTGGAACAAAAATGCGTACCACTGCCACACCATCCAATCTCCCCACGGACCAGATGCCGGGAACACGGGGACAAAAAAACCCGCTTGTTCGTTTTTACCATCGCCGTCTTCATCCAGCGTAAGCTTTTTCGCCGTTTGCCTGAGCTCCTCCCATGTTGCTGGAGGTTTGTCTGGATCAAGGCCTGATTTTCGAAAGAGTTCCTTATTATAGAGCAGTCCAATACATGTTGCCTCCATCGGCATGCTATACAACGTGTCTCGCCACCGGGCTTGTTGAAGCAAAGCCGGAAAGATATCATCGAGATCTTCTTTAGAGAGGGACTGTGGACCAGTCATAAACTCGTCCATTCTGTAAATCGCGCCAGACTGGACCAGGTCCGGGAGAAAATTGCTGTGAATCCATGAAACATCCGGTGCCGTTTTACTCTGCACAGCCGTCACGATTTTTTGGATCAAAGCATCTCCTGTCGGTACATACTGTGCCCGCACTTCAATGTTGGGGTGTTCTTCCTGGAATTTCGCAAGGAGCTCATTCAACGCCGGAACGGTCGAGGATACATAGCTGTGCCAGAATGTTATGACGACTTTGTTTCCTGACGATGTCTCCTTTCCGCAACCCGCAATCGCAATGGCCAAAGCAGAAAACAGAGCAAGACTATCCGATCGACTCAGGAAGTGACTCAACCTCTTGCGCAATCGATTGTGCAAAAGAGAAAAAAAAACATGATTCATTTTTCACTACCCATAACCGATATGTTGGTGTTTTCTCCAGCTGAGCTTACGATGGTTGCTCCAAATTTCTCAGCTCATGCGTGAGCTACCGCGACTTCCTTTTGCACGAGCCGCTTCACAGAATTTCGTTTTACAAGGTTTGGTTTGAGGATGATTTTTTGGGTCTGCTGCTTTCCCCGACCTTTAATCTGGTCGACCAGCAACTTGACCGCGATTTCCCCCATGCTCTCTTTCGGCTGCGCAATCACTGTGAGGGGACATTTGAGGAACGGAGCAAAATCCGTGTCGTCGAACGCGAGAACAGAAATATCGTTCGGAACATCAAGGCCCATTTCGTTGATAGCCTGTAACGCTCCCAGGGTAATGAGATCGCTTGTTGCGAAAATGGCCGTTGGGCGTTCTGACATGCTGAGGATTCGCTTTGTTTCGTTGTAACCCGTTTCTTCGCGAAAGCTTCCGCCGAAGATTAGCTCCGGGTCCGGACGAATCCCGAATTTTTTCAGCGCATCAGTATATCCTTGCACGCGTCCCGTGTTGGAATAGGTATTTGCCAATCCCTGGATGATGGCGATTCGCCGGTGGCCACATTCAAGAAGGTGTTCAATGCCGGTGAATGCTCCCGCGTAGTTATCGACGACAACTGAACTCGTATCCAGCTCGTCAAAGCATCGGTCAACGAGAACGAGTGGTACTGATTCTTTCACGAGACGTTTCAGATGCCGCGCATCCTGGCCAACCGGCATGATGACAAGTCCATCAACTCCTTTACTCATGAGCAGGTTGATGTGTTCGAGTTCCAAAGGGAGGTTTTCATCCGTATCACACACGACAAGGCTGTAACCGAGCTCGTGAGCAACCCTTTGGATGTTTCTTGTCACATAAGCGAAGAACGGATTGGAAATGTCAGGGATAACAAGACCGATAGTGTGGGTTTTCTTGAGGCGGAGTCCGCGTGCAAGCTCATTTGGTTTGTAGTCGAGTTCAGCCGCCGCCTTGAGTATCCTCTTCGCGGTCTCTTTGCTGATTCGATACTTGCCCGCCTTGTTGTTCAGGACTCGCGAAACACTTGTGACAGAGGCGCCTGCTTTGTTCGCAATGTCATTTATCGTTGATGCCAAACGACTCATGCCTCCACATATTCTGTTGCAGGTACAAAAAAGTGCCCTGCGCAAACCTTTGCGCAAAATATAGCTGGTTGAATCTCACCTGTCAAGGAAAATCGGACGCCAAATCATAACTTTTTTGCGTTATACATAAGTTGTACCACAACTGCACCGCAGCGATGACTAATAATAAGAATCATTGCCTATCTGCTCTTGAGTTCATCCGTTTAATATTAAACTTATAGATAAGCGGAAAACACGTACTCTCTCACGCCGGGAGCTATCGCACCTTCCTCCAACGTAACTTCCCGACAAAGCCCGATTTCCTTTTTTGCACCAGATTTTGTCAAGACTGCTGTTGAGTCTGAAGTTTTCGTCTTATATTTTCAATCCCAACCGAGAAGTCACAATGAGGTGTTGCTTGCGACTGTCAATTCAAATGTTTGCCGCTGCCGCGCTGATTATGGCAATTGAAGTTCATGCTCAGGACCCGACAAGGTTTGTGAATCCCTTTATAGGAACTGCTGGAGGCGGAAACACTTTTCCAGGTGCGGTCCTGCCCTGGGGAATGGTCTCTGTCAGTCCACACACAGACCTGGGCTCTCCGTCAGGTTATACCTATGGGCAGAAAACATTTTTTGGACTCGGTCACAACCACCTCAGCGGAACAGGATGTGCAGAGCTCGGCAGCATCGTCGTAACTGTCAAACGCGACAGCATCGGCATAACCCCCGGCGAATATAAATCTTCCCTCTCTGCTGAACGCGCAGAGCCCGGATACTACCGCGGAACCTTGCAAGAGGCTTCAATGCAATGTGAAGCAGCGGTAACCACACGCGCTGGCATGACCCGATGGACGTCGCTCCGCCCGGGAAAAATCAACTTCATAATCGATGTTGGGCGAAGCCTCGGTCTCCTCGGCGGCGGAGGTGTAGCTATTGTTTCAGACCACGAAGTCGAGGGCTATAACATTTCCGGAGGCTTCTGCGGTGAGGCAAACAGAGAGACAGTGTATTTTGCTGCTCGATTCAACAAGAAATCTCATGCCCGGGGTGTGTGGCTCGGCAGACGCATTTCGGAAAGCAAAAACGCCCAGGCACAGGACACATCGATAGGCGCATGGTTGACTTTTGATGTTGGCGAATCAGAGGAAATTATTGTCAAAGTTGCGTTGTCATATGTCAGTATTCAAAATGCCCGGCTCAACCTGGATGCGGAAATTCCACAATGGGATTTCGATTGGGTCCGCAACAAGGCGAAATCTGCCTGGCGGCAACAGCTATCGAGAATTATCGTGGAGGACACTTCCACTGCGAACAAGACAAAGTTTTATACGGCTCTTTATCATATGCTGATCCATCCTTCGGCTATCACGGATGTTAATGGCGAATACCCGCTGATGCGACGGACGGGGATTGGCAGGTATGCGGGGCGCGAGCGGTATTCGATTTTTTCTCTTTGGGATACTTATCGCACGCTCCACCCCTTCTTGACGCTGGTGTTTCCCGAACAACAATCGCAAATGGTGCAGACGCTGGTCGACATGTATCGTGAGTCAGGCTGGCTTCCGAAATGGGAATTACTTTCGAACGAAACCTACATGATGGTCGGGGACCCGGCCTCAATCGTTCTAGCCGACACCTATGTGAAAGGAATTCGGGATTTTGATGCCGTTGCCGCATTCAATGCGATGAAGAAACCTGCTGTCACCTTGACGAAGGAAGCGTTGCCAGCGCGACCTGGCTATAAGGATTATCTCCGCCTCGGCTACATTCCGTCAGACCAGGATAAAACTCAAGAATGGTGGGTCTGGGGTCCGGTTTCAACGATGCTGGAGTATAATCTTGCCGACTGGTCCATTGCGCAAATGGCGCGCGCCCTCGGAAAAAATGAGGAGGCTGTGGAGTTCGAGCGAAGGGCTTTGCTTTACAAAAATCTCTTTGATTCAACTACACTCTTCTTACGTCCCCGGATGGCGAGTGGAGAGTGGCACACACCGTTCGATCCGCTCCAAACCGAAGGGTCGGGCGATTGGGTCGGTTCCGGCGGCCCTGGTTACGTCGAAGGAAATGCGTGGAATTATACATGGTTCGTCCCCCACGATATCGACGGACTTGTGAAGTTATTCGGCGGACACGAGTCTTTCCAGAACAAGCTTGAACGGTGTTTTCGTGACGGACATTTTACGGTCACGAATGAACCCGACATTGCTTATCCCTACCTTTTCACCTACCTGCCTGGAAAGGAGGGGCGTACGCAGGAGCTGGTCGCGGAAATCTTGTCGAAGGAATTCGGGGCAGATGCGGATGGATTGCCCGGCAACGACGATTGCGGGACGATTTCTGCATGGTTTGTTTTTTCAGCTCTAGGATTTTATCCCGCATGCCCCGCAAAACCAGAATACCGACTGGGGATTCCTCTTTTTTCAAAAACCACAATCCGATTGAGCGAAAAGTATTATTCGGGAAACGAACTCGTTATCGAGCGAAGGAAGGGATTCCCCGAGGCAACAACTGTGCTGAACAACAAGATTCTCAACGGTTTTCGGCTAACCCACGAAGATCTTTTGAAGGGAGGACACCTGTTGTTTCAGACCAAGTGACACTTTGATGTTGCCCCGATTCTTCGGACAGGTTGTTAAGAGAGATTAAGTTGTTGTTCGTATTGCATTGGTGATAAGTTATTGATGGTTGAGTGTATTCGTTGACGGTTGTAGAAGAGTTCAATGTAGTCGAACACGCTAGTGCGAGTCTTTTGACGGGTCTCGAAACGTGAAAAGAACACATGCTCAATCTTGAATGTATGGAAGAAGCTTTCGGTCACAGCATTTTCGTAACAGTTACCCGTTCGACTAATCTCTTTCCCAGGCTTTTTCCGCAGAGCCATCAGCTCCCGAATAGCCTCGAAAACAATCCTGAATTGTGCATCGTATTTCTTTTCCAGTTCATGCAGCTTTCGAGTGAGATCTTTGTGCGTTGACAGGAGCTCGCGCAGCTTTACAAACGCGCGCATGATTTCGATGTTCACCCTGATGGCGCGTTTGCTGTTGAGCACACCGGAAAGCATGGCGATTCCTTGTTCTGTAAAAACCAGAGGACGATAACGAACACCGCCCCAACTTGACGTGCCAAATTGTTACCTCAAGTTTTCAAATTCTTGTTTTGATCATTCAAAACAAAAGTCTTCCGGAAACCTCTCGCGGTTGCGCTTGACCGCCCTCTTGAGAGCCCTTGTCTTCACATCATAGAGGCTGGCAAGGTGGAAATCAAGCATTACTTTGTGCCCACGAATCAGGAGTGTTTTACGCTCAATGAGTTCAGTCGGAATAATGTTCGCCATAATCTCTCTTTAACCAAAAACAAAAACCCGCATTCTCGTTGTCGCGAATCTGCGGGCTTGGGGCGTAAAATCAATCAATCGTGAAGAGTGAACAGTTTTTAGTGTTTACACCTTCACTCAAACCCTCCTTCGCGTCTCTTTTCTGACCTCGTCAAATGTAAGGATTTTCCCGGGGCCCTTCAAGCAATGGTCTCTGGCGAAGTTGAATCAGAGTACCAGCGGGAAGATTTTGAGTGAGGAAGTGCGAGCTTTGCAAGAGGTGCGAGGTAACCTTGTCAAGGTCAAGGTTAACCTCTGC
>JACQPT010000087.1 GCA_016207415.1 Ignavibacteriales bacterium | reverse complement strand
TTATGGTACACAACGGCGCGTTGACCTGCAAGATATTCGTCCATTGTCGCGTAGACTTTTGCGAGCCTTTTGATGGTGGGGTACATCGCTCGCAGCGTTTCAGCCTGAGGGTCGGCTCCACCGTCTAATAACACGAGGGCCTTCACTCGCGAAGGATTGAGGGATGTTGCATACACGCTTGTCGTGGCGCCGAACGAATGGCCCACAAGAATAAACCTGTCGATGTTCAGAGTATCGGCCAGCCCAAAGATATCCCGGGCATGATACGCAAACCCGTATCCGTTTGCCGGCTTGTCGCTGTCACCCCGGCCACGTAAGTCGAGGGAAATGATCCGATATTGCGGGGAGAGCCGTTCGGCAAGTGCAGAAAACGTTCCCTTATGGCCGCTAATGCTGGGGATACAAATCACCGGCCCTCGTCCGCCGGGCCATTCGTAGTATGCCAGTGAGATCCCGTGAACGCGAACGTGTTTTGTCTCTGGCGGCGGCATGTTGTTCATTCAGTTATTTACCAATCCGTACTGAACTAATATCGAACGCAGTTTCTTTTCATTTTCCCCCGACAGCGGCGCGAGGGGTAGTCGGACCTCGGATGAAATTTTTCCCATCATGCCGAGGGCAGTTTTTGCCGGTACGGGGTTTATTTCGATGAAAACAGCATCGTTCAGCGGCATCAAGTAGTAATGTAGGTCCTGTGCTTCTTTCCATTTGTTGGCGCTCACCAGGTCATATAATTGTGCAACCTCTTTTGGCATGATATTTCCGGTTGCACTCACATAGCCCGCGCCTCCGATTGCCAAAATGGGAAAGCAAAGCAACTCGATGCCGGAATATACAAGGAAATCCCGTCCCAGTTTTCCAAGCAGACGCGTGATATGGGAAAAATCGTGGTTTGCCTCTTTTATACCAATGATGTTTCTGCACTTCTCCCTTAACCTTGCCACCGTATCGATTTCGAGGTTGATCGCCGAGCGTCCGGGGATGTTGTAGAGGATGACCGGGATTTCGAGCGCATCTGCAACAGTTTTGAAATGCTGATAGAGTCCTTCCTGGCTTGGACGAACGTAATACGGAGTGATAAGAAGAACCGCGTCGGCTCCAACCCTTTGTGCAAATTGCGAGAAGTGCATTGTCTCTTCAAAATTGTTTGATCCAGTTGCAGCGACAAACGGAACGCGTCCGCGGATCGATTCACCGGCGAGCTGAATAACGCGTTCCCGTTCAGCTCGCGTCAGGGCCGTAGGCTCACCCGTGGTGCCTGTGACTGACAAACCGTGTGACCCGTTTTCGATTTGCCAATCGATAAGCGCTGAGAGAGAGTTTTCGTCGACGGTCCCTCTCTGGAATGGAGTGACGAGGGGGACAATGGAACCGCGGAATTCTTTTCGAGATTTTCTTACCATGCCTTTACTTGCAAGCCGGTGTCCGGCGTATCAAAGGCTGTCAGCCAAGGCATCGAAGAGTTCAAGTTTGCTAGTGGAAGTTACGGCTTGAACGTGAGAAGGGAAGTCCAGGACATCTCAACATTTGCGCGCAACTTCAGGAAAATTGTCAAAAGAAGCAAGGGAGCCTGTTACCTTGTAACTTCTGCGTTTTCTGTCTATATTGCAAAAGAAAAATTTCCTCGAACATGCAGAATTCACCGTGACGACGCTGACGAAACAACGACTGGAAAAGTTATTCTCGGGTTTTGCGGGTAAAAGGATTGCCATTATCGGCGATTTGATGCTCGACCGCTATTACTGGGGACATGTTGGCAGGATTTCACCAGAGGCGCCAGTGCCTGTTGTCGAAGTGGAATCGGAATCTACACGCCTCGGCGGAGCGGCCAATGTGGCTCATAACGTTGCTTCGCTAGGCGGCGTTCCGTTGCTTATGGGTGTCATCGGGAACGACGGCGGGGGAGTACAACTGAGAAAGATCGTCGAATCGAGCGGTTTTCCGACCGACGGGGTGGTCATTGATTCCTCAAGGCCAACGACAGTAAAAACTCGGGTTATCGCTCACCACCAGCACGTTGTGCGGATCGATAACGAAACGAAAGAGGAAATCAGCTCGTCCATACAAAGAAGGGTTGTCGCCGTATTGGAAAAAGAGCTGGAGGCGCTTGATGGAATCATACTCCAGGATTATAATAAAGGCGTGCTTGTTAAAAACTTGATAACGGAAATTGTCGGTCTGGCAAAAAAGGGCGGTAAGGCGATCGCCGTCGACCCAAAATTCAACAACTTTTTTGAATACAAGAACGTTACGATCTTCAAGCCTAACCGAAAAGAAACGGAAGAGGCATTGGGTTGTCGGTTGAATGAGTGGGAAAGTATTGACAAGGCGGGCAAAGAAATGCTTCGTCGATTACAGGCGGAGAATGTGCTATTAACGTTAGGGGAAAAGGGCATGTCGCTTTTCGAACGGGGAGACCAGGTGACCCACCTCCCCACTCGCGCAATACATATAGCCGATGTGTCCGGAGCGGGAGACACCGTTGTATCGACGCTCGCGATGGTCCTTGCCAGTGGAGGAAATATTAAAGAAGCAGCGACTCTGGCAAATTTCGCCGGGGGCATCGTGTGCGGCGAGGTCGGGATTGTTCCGGTCGATAAACAAGTCCTCTTTGACACAGTCGCCGCACAGATGAATCACGTCCCGAACTGATGGGAAAGGTAACCACACTCGAAGAGCTCGTTCGCATCCGCTTGGAGATGAGAAAATCCGGCAAGAGCGTTGTCTTTACCAACGGATGTTTTGACCTTCTCCATCGTGGCCATGTGGAATACCTTTCGAACGCAAAGGCTCTTGGTGATGTGCTCATCGTAGGGGTGAATTCGGACGCTTCGGTTAAACGAATCAAAGGTGAAGGCCGTCCAATTGTTGATGCGGAGGACAGGATGCATGTTCTGGCTGCACTTGCATCGGTCGATTATGTGTGCACGTTCGACGAAGACATCCCTCAACGGATCATTGCACAACTCGTACCCGACATCCTCGTCAAAGGGGCTGACTGGCCGCTGGACAAAGTGGTGGGGAGAGAAGTGGTGGAAGCGGCGGGCGGTTCCGTGAAGACCATTGAATTCCTTCCTCATCGCTCGACCACTCGCATCATTGAAAAAATCTCCCGGCCTGCTACAGTCCAGCGCTGACGGGAAATTCGATTCAGCAAGATAGGTTCACATGAGAAGATTCTTTCGCATAACATTTTACTTTGGCGTAGCGGCCCTCTTTCTCGGCGTGGCTCTGTTGGGGTTCACCCAGACGCGATATTTTCGCACTTACCTGCGAGGGATAATTCTGCAGTCCTACCCGCAATACATCAACGGCACGGTTCAGTTTGACAGATTAGAGGGGAACCTCATTACGGGTACGACGATTCACAACGTGGTCGTTACCCGGGATTCCATGGAGATTTTCTCCTCGGAGCGAATTGAAATAAAGTATGACCCGACGGCACTTCTCTTTGATCGCGTCGTCGTGAGGAATCTGATTCTTATTAACCCAAGGATTCGTGTGTGGCGATCGGTAGACGGCTCATGGAACGTCAGTGAGCTTGTGAAAGCCACCACAGATAAGGCCTCCCCAACGAAGATTCTGGAGGTGAGAAATGCGGAAATCAAGAACGCAAGGCTGTCCATGGTTGATTCCCTGACGCTTCTGGCCAGACGGCAAGGCGTGGCGCCGAAACCGTCATCGGGGACGATAGATTATGCAACCCTGGAGCTCAGCTCACTTCAGCTCTCAGCAGGCGCCAGAATTGAGCCAAGGGACCTTTTTTTCGCAATAAGGAAACTTTCCTTTGAGTCTCAAAAACCGAGGTTCAGATTGGCGCGGTTTAACGGCGATTTTAATCTTTCTCCGTCCCTTGCATCGATAAAAAATTGTGTCATTCAAACAACGCACTCGTCGTTGAAACTCGATGCCCAGCTGAAGAACGTGGACGTTACGAGTATTCATCGTCTTGCCGACCTCGAAAAAGCTCCACTCGAATTAACCTTAGAGGCAGAGAATCTGGATACCCGTGAGCTGAAACAACTGCTCTATCCCCATGTCGATTTTCTCGACAGGACGTTCTCCGTGGAAGCAAAAGCTGAGGGAACATTTCGAACGCTTTCCGTTGAGACGTTGAATCTGAGGACGCCCCGTTCTACACTTCATGTACGGGGAACGATTTCGAACCTCCACGCGCCGGAGAATATCCAATTTGAGCTGGCATCCATTGACAACAGGCTCTCGCTTGCCGACATTAAGGATTTTGCGCCGGGTTTGACGGTACCGGATTTGCGGTTCCTGGGCGAGGCTCGCTACAACCTCGTGTTCAACGGGAAGCCCGAGGATTTTACTGTTCATCTGAAGGGCGTCACGGATGCTGGTGAGCTTGAGCTGGATGGATCGATGCGCTCCGAAAATCTTCCGACGTACAAAGCGACATTGTATCTCAAGAATGCCGACCTTGGCATTATCACTCGGGATGATCAACTCCGCAGTCAACTCAACGCCCGGATAACAGTGGACGGTGCTGGAACAGATTTGCGCACTATGACCGCCATTGCACGCGTGGAAATCGATTCTTCCTCAATCTCAGATATTCCCCTTGAGCGTTCGGTGATCGTTCTCGATGCGAACGACGGTGCAATCCGAACTCACACTACGACGATTTTCGGGACTGCACACTATGACGTCTCCGGAAGAATCCAATTCCATAAGGATTCGACGTCGTATGCTCTTGAAGGGAGGGTCGGCTCGCTCGACCTCGGACAGCTGCTCAAAGATCACTTGTACGAAAGCGACTTCACTTTCGAACTGTCAGCACGAGGAAGCTGGCTGAATGCGGAACGGTTACGGTCGGATGCGGACGTGAGGTTCGTACGGTCCTCGTTTAACAAGCAGACGTTCGACAGTGCAAAGGGAAGAATCCATTACGACACGCGGGACACGGATGCGCAATCCTTTACATTGGTTTCAGACGTTGCAGACCTCACTGTCGACGGAATGTTCAGTGCGTCCACATTTTTTGCAAATGTTGCTGCCGGCGCCGAGATTATCAGTAAAGCGGTTAACTATCGCATGAGGAACCTCGATTCTTTACGGGCTTTTGTCCCTTTTCAGTTGCCTCCGTTGCCAAGGTTCCAGGCTGCGGCGGCGGTGCGACAGGATTCCATCAACGCCACCTTCAACCTCACGGTCCATGACCTCTATCCCCTTGGCGTATTCACGCATCAGCGACTGAGCGGAAGGTTGGTTGCTTCGGGAGGCGTGTCAGGCGGCGTAAATAATATGGAAACGCGCGGACAGATCGCCAGTGGTAGTTTTGAGTTCATGACTCCTCCTGTTGATTTGGAGGCAAAGAATACTCGGTTAAAGTGGGAACTTGAAGGGGTCTCCAAGCACACGGTCCTTCAAACTTTGAGGGGAACCGTCGACCTCAATGTTGAGCAACTGGGGTTCGGTGAAACCTCCATGACCAACGTCACCCTGGGAACAGAAATCAAGGGAAACGAAACAAAATATTCTTTCTCAGCGCTCGTCGATTCAACGGCGCACGTGTTGTGTTCCGGTCAACTCGACTACCGCGGCGCCCTCTATCATTTTAACATGAATGAACTCAAGATCGGCGTAGGGTCGCTGCTCTACGAGAACGCCGACCCAATAAGCGTCGCGATGGGCAAGGACGGTTTTCTGGTGAAATCCCTGCAGATGCGTCACGAGGCAGAGGATCTGTCCGTTTCAGGCTATTTCAATCCAACGGGCGTTTCAGACATCGATGTGACGGCAAAAGGGTTTCTCCTCAACAACCTGCGCCAGCTGGTCAACCCTTCAAAGATCCCTGAGTCGTTGAGAGGAATAGGCGGGATTGTCAGCGGGCACTTGCTTCTGCGCGGGACGTTCGAACATCCCAACCTTTCTCTCGACGCAACTGTTGACGGTGTGCGCGTCGGTGAAACGGTCTTCGGGCAGGTTGAATCCCGTCTTTCCTTTTTTGAGCACGCACTCAATGTCTTCGTGAGCTATCGATACGACCCGCAGCAGACATCCATGACGCCGGACATGCTTTTTTCCGGAACCCTTCCTTTCGAACTGCCACTGGGAAAGACGCATAATCACAAGCCGAAAGGTCTGATTGACCTGGCACTTCAATCAAAAGGCGTTCGGCTGGACTTGTTCAGTCCGTTTATCCCGGTTGTTTCAAACCTTTCAGGATTTCTCACATGCGACCTGAAAATGAAGGGTTCAACAGACGCTCCCGAGTACGCCGGGTACATGAGCCTGAGCTCAGCACAATTCCTGTTCAAGCCACTGAACATTGCCTACATCCTCGACGGTCGATTCGTCTCGGATAAGAAAAGTATCGTTCTCCAGGAGGTCATGCTGAGAAATGTTGCGCAGGACCAGAACTTCGGAAGAGGATTGATGAACCTGTCCGGGAACTTCACTCTTGAAGGGCTCAAGCTGGGTGATTTTGATTTGCTCGCGAAGGGACAGCTTCTCTTCATGAAAGAAACTGCGCGCATTCCGGGCGCAAAGTTTTACGGCGATGTATTTGCTTCCACCGGACCGTCGGGAATCAGGTGGAGCGGTAAGTTGTCGAGATCGCTCCTCTCCGGAGAAGTAGACGTAAGAAACGGTAAGTTGTCATTGCCGCCGGAGCGAGAAACCGTTTTCCTCGAGAGTAAAAACATTGCGATCCTGTTCCACGATGATACCTCGACGTCGAAGCCGGACGAACATTCCAGATTCGAAAGGGGGAAACGAGCCGGGCCGTCTCTAGCACTCAATAGCCCCGACGGATCGCTCATCGGCTCCTTCGAAAGGAAAGGCAAAACCGTTGAAGCAGAAGCGGAGACCGATGACGAAGAAGACGCTCCAGGATCTTTCCTCGACAACATCGTCTATGACCTCATCCTTGAAGCTCAAGGACCAACGCAATTGCGCCTCATTGTTAACCCCATCACGAACGAAGAATTGTTTGCTGACCTAAAGGGCCGGCTGGCATTCGAGAAAAACGGGCCGCAGGCAAGGCTGAATGGTGAAGTAGAAGTGGGAAATCGGTCGTATTACAATTATTTTAAGCGGTTCGATGCCACGGGAAAGCTACGTTTCGCGGGCGATGCGTTAAACCCTGAGCTGAATATTACCGGTAAGTACGAAGGTGTCCACAGCAAGTTATCCGACTCAGCTCAAGTCGATGAGAAAGTCCTCGTAACTCTTGAAATCACCGGCACACGAAACGAGCCGAAACTCAAATTCGACTTGGAGGTTGAAAGGAATGGCAAGTTTGAAAAACCGACGTCGGCTGATACTGAATCCGATGCAATTGCTTTCTTGTTGAGTGGACAATTTCGCGATGAGCTCACCAGCACCGGACGACAGAAGTTGATTGGAGAGAACCTCATCGGCCTCACGTCGGGCGTTTTGTCGGCGCCGCTCAGGGAGTACATCAGAAAGGAAACGGGTGTATCGCTGGACGTCCTGTATTACGGCGGGGCGTCGTTCCAGCAATCAGCCGATGTGAGGCTCTCGGGCGAAATCGGCGATGCCGTCGTTCGGTTCGGAGGCCGGGTGTTGAACAACATCAACAATACGAATGTCAGCGTCGAGCTCCCAATGAGCAGCATCCTGGGAACGGAGAGCTGGCGTAACCTCGTTTTGACTCTGGAACGGCGTGTCGAAGGTTTGGAAAACATCATTGAAGACCGCACGTCCAATGGTGCACGATTGTTGTACCGAATTAATTTTTAGTGTTGAACTCCTCGGATTCCTTCCAGCATAAGATTCTCTCCTTTCTTGCCCGCTACCCAAACGAGGCGTTTAAGAGCAAGGAACTCGCACGCCGGCTTGGCATACGTAACGACGCCGATTACCTCATGTTCAAGCAGGCCTTACGAATTCTCCAGGACAAGCAACAGATCACGAAAGCGAAGGGAAAGCGGTACCGCCATCATTTTGTCTCGCAGAATGTCATCGGCAAACTCGAGCTCACCAGGCAGGGTTCGGGCTTTGTCTTTTTGGACGATTCGGGCGAAGAAGTTTTTATCTCGCCCCGCGATCTGGGCCTGGCTTCACACGGAGACGTCGTCGAGGTATCGTTGTTCGCTCAAAGTTCGCAGCGCAGAGAAAAGGATGCTAAACGCGAGGGTGAGGTTGTCCGGGTTGTCAAGAGGTCGAGAGAAACGGTGGTGGGAACGCTGGAGCGCGGTGGCAGCGCTTACGCCGTTATTCCGGATGACCCGAAATTCGGGCGGGATATTTTTGTGCCGAAAGAATCTCTTCGGTCGGCGAACGTCGGGGATAAGGTGGTTGTCGAAATTCAATCCTGGGGCAAAGGCCATTTCAACCCTGAGGGTGCAGTGGTGGAAGTCCTCGGGAAAGCGGGCGAGGTATCGGCGGAGATTCTCTCGGTCGCCCGGGAATTCGACCTTCCCATGTCGTTTCCTTCTGAGGTGATTCGGGAATCCGAGCACATCGGAGTTGAGATTCCCGAGACCGAGATCCGAAAACGTGTTGATTTCCGAAAAGAAATCTGTTTCACCATCGACCCGGAAGACGCGAAGGACTTTGACGACGCTGTTTCTCTCCAACCACTCCCTTCGGGCAACTTCAGGCTTGGAGTCCACATTGCCGACGTTTCCTACTATGTTACCGAGGGTTCCTCCCTCGATGCGGAGGCTCTTAAACGCGGAACGAGTGTGTATTTTCCCAACGGCGTCATTCCGATGCTGCCGGAAAGACTCTCGAACCTTCTCTGCAGCCTGCGCCCAGACGAAGACAGGCTGGCATATTCTGTTTTCATGGAAGTGACACCGAAAGGTGTCGTCAAGGACTATGAGATTCGTCAGACCGTCATCCGGAGCAAGAGAAGGTTCACGTACGAACAAGTTCAGGAAGTGCTGGACGGCAGAGGTTCATCGGGGGAAACTGTCTTCGATGAATTCCTGTTAAAGATGTATGGCCTGAGTTCGACTTTGACGAAAAAGCGAATGAACGAAGGTAGCATCGATTTCGAGTCGGCTGAAGCAAAATTCCGATTCGATGAACAGGGGAAGCCAACCCAGATCATCAAGAAGGCCAGGATGGAGAGTCACCGGCTCGTCGAGGAATTCATGTTGCTTGCTAACCGTATGGTGGCAAAACATATCGGACTTGCCAAAAAAGAGGAACATCAGAAACCGTTCCTTTATCGCGTTCACGACTCGCCGGATCCGGAACGGATTCGCGAGCTTTCGGCATTTGTCGCTAAATTCGGGTACAAGCTGAACGTTGACGGCGGCGTCCTGTCCAAGGATCTTCAGAAGCTTCTTGAGCAAGTGCGTGGAACCGAAGTGGAGAACGTCATCAATGAGGTTGCGTTGCGTGCCATGGCAAAGGCGATTTATTCGGAGCGAAACATCGGCCATTACGGGTTAGCCTTCGATTATTATTCCCATTTCACTTCTCCCATCCGTCGTTATCCGGACCTGGTCGTCCATCGGCTCCTGAAACGTTACGAGGGTGGAATATCGATTCAAGAACGGGAAGGATACCGTCAACGGCTTCCGTACGTGGCAAAACAGTCATCGGAAATGGAGCGTCGCGCGATGGAAGCAGAACGAGCGGCGGTCAAAGTCATGCAGGTGGAATACATGAAGCGTCACGTCGGCGATGAATTCCACGCCGTCATCTCCGGAGTCACACGCTACGGCCTCTTCATTGAGATCAACGACCTGTTGGTCGAGGGCATGATCCATGTCAGGGACATGGAGGATGATTACTATGTCTACGACGAGAAGCATTACGCACTTGTGGGGCGTCACACGAAGACGAAGTATCGTTTAGGAGACAGTGTGTATGTTAAAGTTATCAGGGTGAATCCCGAGGAGCGAAAGATTGATTTTGTGCTGCAGACGTTCAACAAGGAAAAGCAGGGTCGGAAAACCGTTTGATGCCCGGCACGGGGTTTGTGCCTTGCAGCAGGGCCGCGGATTGCTTTTTCTCCCCAATTTGGCTACTATAAAAACAGCGGTCAATACATGAAAATTCTCAAAAGGTCGATGGCGCGATCATTCTTCCTGGTGACGCTCCTGCTTGCATCCGCTTCTGTTGTCTCAGCTCAGAACTCGGTCTTTGGCAAGAACAAAGTTCAGTACAAGAACTTTGAGTGGCATTTCATCCAGACCGACCATTTCGATATTTATTACTCTCAGGATGGCTACGAATTGGCCGCGTTTTCGGCCAACGCTGCCGAGGATGCCTACACCTCCATCAAGAAGCTTCTGCGCTACGACATCAACAACAGGATCTCGATGGTCATCCATAACTCGCACAACGAGTTCCAACAAACGAACGTCATTGACGAGTATTTGGAAGAAGGGATCGGTGGTGTAACCGAATTATTCAAGAACCGCATCGTGTTGCCGTTTGAGGGGAACTACGGCATGTTTCGTCATGTGATTCATCACGAGCTGGTTCACGCGGTCATCAACGATATGTTCTACGGAGGCACCATCCAGTCGTTGATTTCGAGCAGGGCGCCCGTGCAGCTTCCTCTCTGGATGAACGAGGGATTGGCGGAGTATGCGGCGCTCAAATGGGACACAAACTCTGACATGTTTCTGCGCGATGCCACGATCCACAACTATTTGCCGCCCATTGATTACCTTGGCGGCTACTTCGCCTATCGCGGCGGGCAATCAGTCTGGTATTACATTGCGAACAAGTACGGCGAGCCAAAAATCGCTGAGATTCTGAACCGTATCAAGGGTACTCGCAGCATCGAACAGGGTTTTAAATCGACTATTGGCCTTTCGGTGAAGGAGCTCTCGGAAAGATGGCAGAAGGAGCAGAAAGTCCTTTACTGGCCGGATGTGGCAAAGCGGGAGGAACCGGAGGACTACGCAAAACGTCTGACAAACCACACCAAGGATGGCAATTTCTACAACACCAGTCCGGCGATCTCACCCCAAGGCGACAAAATTGCGTTTCTTTCTGACCGGAATGATTATTTCGATATTTATCTTATGTCTGCCATCGACGGTGAAATCCTCGACAAGCTTGTCAGCGGCCAGCGGACGAAAGACTTTGAGGAGCTTCATCTCTTAACCCCGGGGATCACTTGGTCGCCCGACGGCAAGAAGATCGCCCTTGCGGTCAAGGCGGGAGAACACGACGCAATCATGGTTGTGGATGTGGAATCCGGGAGCAGCAACAAAATTGCATTCGACCTTGATGGCATTTTTTCCGTGGACTGGTCTTCAGACGGCAAGAAGCTGACGTTTGTGGGCACGAAAGCGCCGCAGTCCGATATCTATGTGTACGACCTCGCTGTAGCAAAATTGACCAATCTGACGGACGATATTTTTTCGGATTCTGACCCGGTTTTTTCTCCGGATGCGAGAACGGTATACTTTTCTTCGGACAGAAAAGGATACGTCAACCGCGCCGATATTCCGGCAGATTTTGGCATGATGAAGTTTGATTTCAGCCAGCGTGACCTGTACGCCGTCGATGTGGAATCACGTGTAATTCGACGAGTGACGGATTTCCCGAACAGTGCGGAAACATCGCCGATTGTCTCTCCCGACGGCAAGAAGCTGTTGTATATCTCCGACCGGAATGGCATCAACAACATCTACGTGCGGAACGTGGAAGACGGTACGAACCATCCCATCACCAACTCCCTCACGGGTGTGTATCAACTCTCCTTGTCGCATGACGGTTCCAAGCTCGTCTTTGCATCGCTCAGCGAGGCGGGCTTTGATATCTTCCTGATGACGCGGCCGCTGGAGCGGAAGTTGACCGTCACTGAGCTCGAGACGACGGAATACTTCAAGCGCAAGTTCGAATTGCGTCGGGAGGAAAAACCCCGCGCGGTAGTACAAGCGGTCAAGCCGAGCGATACGGTGAACGTGCGTCACAATGTCATTATAGTTTCGGATACCGGCATAGCGGAGATGGGATATCGCGATGCACATAAGCTCGACCTTCAGGGGTATGTGTTTTCTGAAGAGGCGATGAAAGACACGAACAGGACGCCCGCCTCATTTCCAAAAATCGATTACGCGAGTGCAAGAGATCGCGAAGGAAATTATGTCCCGCGAAAGTACAAGCTGAATTTCACCCCCGACCTCGTGTACGGCAATGCGGGCTACAACACGTTCTACGGCCTGGAAGGAACAACCTTGATGGCGTTCAGCGACATGCTGGGAGACCATCGCATTCAGTTTCAGACCGACCTCTACCTTGATCTGAAAAACAGCAATTATGGGCTGTCGTATTGGTACCTGCCGGACCGCATCGATTACGGCGTTCACGGTTTCCACAATGCGCGCTTCTTATTCATCGGTGACACCTTGTTCCGTTTCCGGGCATGGGGTCTGGGGTTCACGGCATCGTATCCCATTGACAAGTTCAACCGGATCGATTTTTCAGGGCTCTGGATCAACCTCTCACGAGACAATCTCGATTTTCCGCTGCTCACACCGCAGCGACGTTCATTCCTTCTTCCCGAGGTCTCGTACGTCAGCGATAACTCGCTATGGACCGGCGCATGGTTTGGACCCAGCAACGGCTCACGCTTTAATGCCACGCTGTATGGGAGTCCGAAACTTGGCGACGCTTCACCCGACCTTCAAACCCTGACGTTGGACTACAGGGACTACAGCAAATTCTGGAAGGACTATGTCTTTGCGTTTCGCGTCACTGGCGGCGTGAGCACCGGCCAGAACGCGCAGTATTTTCTGTTGGGCGGAACGGAAGGCTGGATTAACCGGGCTTTTGACGGCTTCGGAGGAAACATACCGATCGTCAACGTGGAAGACTATCTGTTTCTGACTCCCGTGCTTCCGATGAGAGGCTTCAATTACAATGCGAAAAATGGAACGCGCTTTGCATTGGCGAACTTCGAATTCAGATTTCCTCTCGTGCGGTATTTCATTCTTGGGGCATTGCCAGTGGGGTTTCAGAATATCCTTGGCACAGCGTTTTTCGACATCGGTTCAGCTTGGACCGACACGAAGGCATGGCAGGGTGTGACAATAGGTCGTTCGGGAGCTACGGTGACGAAAGACCTTTTGATGGGCACGGGCATTGGCGCCCGGCTGGCGTTCCTGGGCCTGCCTCTTCGGATCGATGTTGCCTGGCGGTTTAATCTGGAAGGATTCTCCGCTCCCGTCTATTACTTCTCGCTGGGTTTCGACTACTAGCCTCTTCGCAAACGCGCTCATTATGAACCATCCATCTGGATGTTCTGAGTGCTCGAGTCACCTAGTTTTTTTCAGGACGATTTCCTGTGTCCCGGGGACCAGCCCGTGGTTGAGGAAAATCCGCTGACCTTCCGATGTAGCTACGAAGCTGCTGAACCCCGCCGCCAGGTCGCCTCCGAGGGACTTCGAATACATATAGACGGCGCGCTTCAAGGCATATGAATTCTGATGTATATACGCGGCATGCGGTGAGAAGAATTTTCCCAATGCGCCGGCCGGTGCCGCAAAGGCTGTATCCGTGTCGCCGAAAGCCGCAGCAACCTTAAGCACTTTGATGGGGACTTTTACTGAGTCCATCCAGCTTAACCCAACAAAACCGATCGCCGTCGGGTCCTTCGATACTTCGTAGAGAAGGTTCAACGAGGAGAGTCGTTGCTGCATTTTCACTGAGATCGCCGGCAGGTTTGCAATGCGAGTTGACAGATAGAAGGAAATGTCCGAAGAATCTTGAAGATAAACTCGCATGCTTCTTCTTGATTTCTTTCCGACTTTGAGTTGACCCCACCTTTTGGTTTTTCCACTGAGAATATCACGTATATCGCTCACCGTGATTCCATCAAGAGGGTTTGTTTGGTGAACAACAACTGCAACAGCGTCGTAAGCCACGGTCATTTTCAGGAATGACCCGTGCGAGTGTTCTACGGCCTCTCTTTCTGCCGGCCACAGAGCACGCGTCACGAAAACCGTCCGGAGGGTGTCGCGCACAAAACCATTGATGGCATTTTCCGAGGAGACGAGCGAAAAGGTGACGTTTGCGCCGTTTTGCCTGTAATAGTCCATGAATTGATCAACCTGACGAACAACGGCAGGAGCGACGGACTCAGCAAGGAGGAGGTGCAGCTTACCCTTCGTGGGCGTCTCGGCCGGCTCAGGGTTGCATGTGCCCAGAAAGAGTGCGATGGCAGCAACCCTAACGATCGAAGCAGAAGTATACATCGTCCCCATTATCGGAGAAGAAGCATTTTTCTCGAGGAAAGAGAGTTTCCGGCTGACATCAAACAGAAATACACTCCGGAAGTGACTTTTCGCCCGGAATTGTCAGTGCCATCCCATTCGGCAGAGTAGGTTCCGGCCTCGTATGACGAGGCGACGAGGACGCGCGTGACTCTGCCAAGCATGTCGACAATTTGCACTTTCACCGGCGATGCCTCTGCAAGGTAAAACTCTATCCGTGTTGAAGGGTTGAAAGGATTCGGAAAGTTTTGGTACAGATGAAAACGCTCCGCTGGAACGGCTAAGGCTGCTCCGGTAAAGAAAAGAAACGAAAAAGAATCCCCCCCGACGCCGTCCCTGTCAATATCCATGCTGTAACCATTCGTTCCTCGCGCAGACGAGTCGACTGTCACAGTGTACCAAGTCAGGTAATTGAGCGGGGAGGAAGGCGTGAACGATACGGATTTCAGGTCCGCCGTCCAGGCAAAGTTGCCGATGGCTACGGGAGAGAACGAGATCGCCTGTCGTACGGACGCTGTATCCATCGGGCCGCTAAAGCGAATAGTTACAGAGATCTGGATATGGACGTTCGTGTCGCCTTGGAAAGGCGTGGTGTTGATAACATATGGAAATGGGGCAGGGGTAAGGGTCCGGTTCACAAAGGCAAGTGAACCCCCGGAAACACTAACACCAACCGTATCACTCTGATAGAAGTCGGTTTCAAAGACAAGGGTGTGTTGGCCTGGAGCTACCCGCTCGAACATGTAGAATCCGTTGTTGAAAACATCGCCTTTGTAAAGCCGGTTTTCAGGAAGCAAGCGCACCACAGTCTCATTCTTCGGTTTGCCCGTCAGGTTATCGAATTGAATTCCGGCCACGATCCCCGTCGTATCAGCGGGGACGCCGAAGTATTGCATCCAGGATTTGAGGAGAGCGTAGGCTTCCATCTTGCGGTAATCGTTATTCATCAACCGGCGGGTTTCGGGATAGAAATCATGGAACGATCCCTCTGAAAGTTCTCCAGGCATATTGAGGCCGCGTAACACGCCAAGACTGAACCCTCCGTTAGCACCACCGTAAAATGTCCAATCGAGCCTGACTTGGGGAGTACCTGTTGTCCGCAAATGCGATTGAATACTTGGAGCCATGATGAGAGAAACGTCCCAAGCTCCTTGTGTTTCAGGGACTCCCTGGCCGGGGCCTGTCGCAGAACTGTTATCGCCTCTCTTTTCGCGGACAAGCATAAGCGTATAGTTCACTGACTGATTGAACGCGTTGCTATGAATGGAGTGAAACCAATTGACGTTGTTGGCATTTGCTGTTTGGACTCTGGCGGAAAGGCTCGGCTCATCATCGTTGGGATACGAGTTTGTGTTTCGTGTCAGGATAACGGTTGCGCCTTTCGCCTCGAGAAGCGGTTTCAACAAAAGGGCTTTCTGAAAGTTGCTCTCGGACTCCCAGAAATCAATTCCGGGGTCGGGAATAACATGGCGGTCGTTAGCAGGATTGTTTCCTCCGTGCCCGGCGTCGATGCAGAACGACAGGCCGGAAAGACTCTGTGCTGTTGCGGTCAACGGCGTCAGTAGAAAAAGAAAAAGGAGAGCTCGGCGATTCATACTAATCTGCGTATGTGAGAACAAAAATCTTTCCGTCGAGAGTGTTGAACACGATTTTCTTTTCTGTGGGCGAGCAAGCCGGGTTGAGCTCGATAGCGTCAGCCGTCTCCGTCAGCGGATGAATTTCTTTGCCGTCTGGAGAAATCAGGAGGATATCCGATGCGAGAATCTGGTGGCCGTCGTCCTGTTCGTTCATATAGGCGATCCAGCGGCCGTCATACGTCCAGGAGGGAGCGTCTCTTCTGCCAAGTTGCGCCATGATGTTGCCATCGAGGTCTGCAACAAAGGTTCCGCGGTCGATCTCATAGGCCGCGATATGCTTCTTATCCGGAGAGAGAGATGGCCAGATATAGCTGCCGTTGCCAAAGGGGTCCCAGAGAATTCGTTGAGCACCCCTGAGGAGAACAATCTTTGTATTTTCGATGCCGAGAATCTGGATATCTTCGCCGGGAGTTTGGGAATCCAATTCCTGTCGCACACCGCTTTTGGAATACATTAACTTTTCGTTTGCAAACGACGGCGTGGAGAGGTCTTCGCCAGAATCGACAACATGCTTGGAGTCTCTTTCTATATCTGCAACCACAATTTCCTGCTGCCGGCGGTGGGAAGGGAGAATCGTTGTTGAACGATATGCGATCGTCTTCCCATCATGTGAAACAGAATAGCCAAATCCCGAATGAGGATCGGAGGTCACCTGCCGGACGGTTTTTGATTCGAGGGAAAACTGCCATATGCCATGGAAATTTGTTCTGGTAAAGAAAATGGATTTTCCCGTCGGCGAGAATCTTGGATTCTGCCAGGCATATTCAGTTCCCAATGGGAGTTCCTCAATGATCATGGTGCGGGGCTGCGAGGTCAGTCTCACAGGCAAAACAGCTACCAGGCATAAAATCCCGAAGAGAAGATGCCGTCTTGAATTCATCGGTTTCCTGAAAAGTTCATCTCTCTCTAATTAACGAAAAGCCGAATGGAGTTGCAATACGAACCGACAACACCTACCCACGACCGGGCGGCTTGGATCGCGTCAAGAGGTCTCTCAAGTCTTTAATTCCTACAACGGTGATGACTGCCGCGACTGCAAAAAACAAAAGCACAGCCAAGGCAAAGATAATGATCCAGAATAGTATTGCGGGGCTCACGGGATTCTCCAGTCAGGCTTCTTCAGACAATTGAACGGGAGGATGGGACCTCTGTGTCAGCAGAGACCCGACGATCATGCCGGCCGCGGCAAGAAAAAAGCTCAGGAAGCCTGAGACATTCACGTCGGTTAGAAACAGCATATTCTCCGGCAAATGTTCCTTGAACTGATTCAGCACAAGAAACGCGATGGGGGCGAAACTCCCTAGGCCAAGAGAAGCGTACGCACCGACAAGATTTGCCTTTTTCCAGTAGAGGCCAAATGCCACGCAGCCGAATGCTCCAGCCGCATACATGGCCCCGGTAATAGAGATGAACTGAAAAACTGTGGCGGGGAGTTCGTAGAGCAATCCAAAAAAAAGAATGAAAACGCCGATGAGCCCGGAAATCGACCGACTGATCGCGATCGTGGTTTTTTCGCTCAGTTCATTCTTCAGAAACGGCGCTATGATATCCCGCGTCCCAACTGAGCTCCATGCGAGCATATACGCGCTGTAGGTGGACATGGAAGCGGCAAGCATACCGGCCACCATCAACCCGAGAAAACCTGAAGGCACGACGGACCCAAGCAGCTTCGGCATAGCAAGCGTGGGATTGACCTCGCCGCCGAACATGGCGAGGGCGGCTACCCCCCAGAACATAGGAATCATATACCGTCCCGCAAGCGTTATTCCTGTGTACAGGAACACCTTGCGTCCAACCTCGGGATTCTCCGAAGCGAAGGATTTTGAAACGGCCGGTTGGTTCAGCGCTGATATTGCTATGCTGCCTACCAGCATCCATGCAAGGAATGTCCAGCCGAATCTCGGGTTCGTGGCCGGATTAACGCCGGCGTCACCGAACTGGGACACAACAACAGACGCAATCTGCGTCAAATCAACATGGACCAAAACAAACAGGGTTGCCACAAACATGCCGAACGAAAGAATAACAAACTGAATAAAATCCGTTATGACGACGGAAAACATACCTCCGAGTATTGTGTAACTGACGACAACAAGCAGCATCACAGTCATCACCAACGCCAGAACATCCTGGCCGAGCCCCATGGTCTCGGTGAGGAAAAGGCCGTCCATTTTGAGGAAAACGCCCATGTTCAAAACGCCGCCCAGGAACAAGAGAATGCCTCCCAGGATGCGCACGGTTTTGCCGTACCGGCGCTCGTAGTATTCTGGAATGGTTATGACTTTCAAGTGTCGCAACGCCGAGACGATGAATCCTGTTTTTCCAATGACAAAATAGCCAAAGAACCCGATGATGCCGAGGATAAAGCAGGAAAATCCAGTGACGTAGCCGAGCTCACCGAAGTACATGAAGGTCACGATGCCAATTTCCGTGGCGATGAGCGTTGCCGAGCCGAGCGCGACTTTGACCCTCCGTCCGGCGACAAAATATCCTTCCATGTTTTCAACGTACTTCTTCGCTCGAATGCCAACGAAGACGGAAACGCCGAGGTACAGAAACAGGATAACCCAATCGATAATGTTGAAGTTCATGCGATTCGTTTGTGACGGTCTACTGGCTGAAGGAAACCTTCGACATGTTATTGAGGGTACAAGAAATACTTCGTGCGCAGATCCCCAAACTTGTTCAGCTCCTCCGACCACGATTGGCAGATCGCGTCCGGGTTTGCGTTGTTGTCCAACGCGTGTCGAACATCAGAGGAGCCGACCAGGATGTCGAACCGTCTGTGACGAAACACGGTTTCGCTCGGATGGGTGCGTTTGATAGCCGCAAGAAGGGTAATCCCAAGCCTTACTGGCCGGACAACATTCCTGTCGATGACCTGAATCCGTATGCCTCGACAGCGTTGTCCTTCAAACTTCGGCTGGCTTGAGACACTAGGAATGTCGACCGGGAAAAACTCCTCCGCGGTCAATCGGACGCCGGATGTGTCGAACCCGACAAGCTGGCTCAAGATTCTTTCCGGATCAAGCCAGGGAGCGCCGATCAGTTCGAACGGTGAATCGGTGCCTCGGCCTTCGGAGATGGAAGTCCCTTCGATAAAACACATCCCCGGATACAACACTGCAGTCGAGAGCTTCTTCATGTTCGGCGATGGCGGCACCCACGAAAGTCCGGTTTCATCGAACCACATATGTCGCATCCAGCCTTTGACAGGAACAATCTCCAGCGTTACCTGGATGCCGTTTCTCAACCATCCTTCTTCGTTCCACATATGTGCAAGCTCTCCGATGGTAAGCCCATACGTGACGGGAATGGGCATCCAGCTGACGAAGGATTTCAGAGATGGAGTGCGCACAGGGCCGTCAAAGTGCAGCCCGCGAATGGGATTCGGCCTGTCCAGCATGATGAAAGGAATCTTGAATTCGGCTGCTGCTTCCATGGCGAGCGCGATCGTTGAAATAAACGTATAAAACCGCGCGCCGACGTCCTGCATATCGCAAAGGAACACATCGATTCCTTCGAGCATCTGCTTGGTCGGTTTATGAATCTTTCCGTAGAGCGAATACACAGGAATTCCGTGCTCGGGGTGCTCTGTGTGTTCCACAACTTTTCCGTCTGGGGAATCACCAGTGATTCCATGTTCTGGTCCAAAGAGAGCGCCGATTTCTGCAATGCCGGAATCTTCGATCGCTTTGATGATATGTCGGCCGTCAGAAAGGCGGCCGGTGTGGTTCGTCAGAATTCCGATTCTCTTGTTCTTGATCAGCTCAGAATACTCGCTCAGAAGGCGGTCGGCACCGGTTCGAACAACCACTATGCTGTTTTCAACGGTGTGTGCGCTCATTCGTTTTCAGACTTTTAAGAATAACCTGCGACGGTACATCCCGTAACAGAGAAACCAGCCAACGAGAAGAATAAGGGCCGAGTACAGAATTGACCCGGTCGTCGGTCCGGCGAGCGATGCAAATGCTCGGTAGAAATAGCCCGTCAGTGAGATTGTCGAGCCTTCCCACGGGACTTTCCACGACAACATGATCCACCGAACAAAAATCCCGGTTGCCACGTACAACGTGATGGCATTCAGGCCGTACACGATGAGTGGAAACGCCCATTGCGATTTCTTGCGAACTTCCATCATCCAGTAAAACAGGAGAAACACCAGACATGACCAGCCACCGGTGTACACAGCGAATGGGGAAGACCAAAGGATCTTGTTAATTGGTACAAGAACGTCCCAGAGCAACCCAATGACCAATCCAGCGATGCCAGCAATTGTAAGCGTTCTCATGACCAACTTGTGATCTTTCTGTGTTTGAAGGATTCGGCCAACTAACACGCCGAAGAGAACAGTAGAGACGCCCGGAATCATGCTGACGATCGTTTCCTTGTCTTCGGGTACCAGGATGAAGCTGTCGAGGTACTGAGCGGCGTTGACATCGCGCTCAAAGGATCCGGGGTCAACTCCCGGGCCTCGGACAAATTCAAGAATAGCCCACCACGCAAGGAGCATCGCAACGGAAATTCCGGCCAGCCACTTCGTGCTCAAGCGAAGCAAGAGGTACACGACAAAATACAAAACGCCGATTCGCTGCAGGATTCCAAAGTGCAACACGGGCTCGTTGATTAGTGCGGATTTCAGGAACGCTCCGAGAAGGTACAAGAGCAATGCACGCCGGGCGGCAACAAGGATGCGTTTCCACATAGGCATGCCCAGCTCGATTTTTCTCGCTTCACTGAACGGCATGGCCATACCAACCGAAAAAAGGAAAAACGGAAAAATGAGGTCCGCAAACGTGCAGCCGTGCCATTCGGCATGCAGCAAAAGACGGGGAACGACGTTCGGGTCCCACGTGCCTGGATTGTTGACGAGAAGCATTCCGGCGATGGCGAAGCCGCGAAAGGCGTCAAGGGAACTGAGCCGGTTTGAAATCTGGTTCTGCAAGGTTTTATCGGATGTAAACAAGCTTCTTCACGTCGCTCCATTCTCCCGCTTCAACGCGACACAGATAAACGCCGCTTTGGAGACCTGATGCATCAATGGTAACACCGTGCGTACCGCCAGGCTGAATTCCATTCATGAGTGCCCTGACCTCCCTTCCCAGGATGTCGTAAACAGTGATCCTTACAAAGCTCTCCTTAGGCAGCTCAAGCGTTAACATCGCAGAAGAATTGAAAGGATTCGGGAAGGCCTCGTGCAGCCGAAATGTTGCCGTGGGCTTTTCTGAGGCCCCTTGCACTTCAGTCACAATAAGGCTGATAAGCTTGGTTGAGGAGTTTCCCGATGTATCGGTAACGCCGATTCCGGCGGTGTGATACGACAATAAGTTTGCCGGAACTATCGCTCTCCATGTAAGATCGCGCCAGAACTCTGCCGATACCTGAACGAGAGAATCGGAATCTCCTTTCAGGAAAACCAGGGGTGCGACCTGCCAGATTGGTTCGTCGACCGAAATGACGATGATTTTTCGCTCCGGCCGGGAAACGATCGAGGTTTGAATCTGCGGTGGTATTGTGTCATTGATTTTTCGCCACTTCTGCATGGCTCTAGACGCAGTCTCGTATTCAAAGAGTACGTCCGGAAAATATTGAACCGTCCGGTGTAGAAGGGAATCGACGGCAGTGATTTGTTGAAGGAAATCGCTCTCAGCGAGGTGTGTCCAAATGGTAAGCACCTGGTCTTCACCACCCTTGGCTCTTGAAAACGGAGCGGCAAGCGTGGTCATGGAGACACTCTTCATGTAGATGCATCGAGTTTCCCATCCGCGCAGCGAGCCTTTCGATTGATAATCGGCGGGATCAGGATGATACGGGATCCACTCGGACGACGACCGTGACCAGTCGTAGATATTATCAATGGGTTCGGTCGAGTCAGCGTGTTTGCCTGGATAAGCGTTCTCAAGTCTGTAGGGGATGAGGCTGTCGAGCAAACACTGCCACTCGTTCTCCATATAGTGCCATCCACTGCGGAAGGATGTCGGCATTAATTGAGCATCGACGATCAAGTGACCGATGGTTTGCAAAAAGTCGTCCCTGTAGTCTTGCAACAATGTCGACTGGTTCCAGTGATACACGCCGTTTCCGTCAGGGTTGCTCCAAATCCAATTGTGATAGTGGTACGACATTTCGTCCCCCACCTGCTTTATTCTATCGCCATGATACCTCTCCATCATTTCGACGTTTGAAATCCAAGGATGAGTCACTTCGGGATTCGTGTTCTTCGCTACCATGCTTCCTTCCAGCATGAACCAGGTGAAGACGAACGGCTTATTGTCGCTGTCGTTGACTTTACTTCGGAAGACAGGATCCATCACTTTCGCAGCATTTCCTGTGTGGCTTGAGAAGAGGCTCAATCGAAGAAAATTAGTATAATTGTTGACGTTCAAGCCATCCCATGTATCTGTGTCGGAACTGAAGACGATATAGATTTTTCCTGGAGGTGGTATTGTCGCGGTTGTCGTGATTCGGATATCGTCGACATAGAACGTGCTAGTGTGGGTCAAATGTTTGTTGCCAATCTGAAGGATAGAGGGGTCATCAACATACGGCTGTGAGACAGTCCCTTTAACTACACCGTCAATGCAGAGTTTGGACGTCCCAATTCCGTCGTAGGCGATTTTGAAATTCTGCCATTGTCCGACAACATAACCGTTAGCAACGTCGAGATTCGCTGGATCCCAGGTTGACTTACTCTTCAAGACTGTGAGCTGGACTTTTCCTGAGGGAAGGAAGAAGAGATAGAGGACAGTTGCGGAACCCCTAACGCCCAGAGGAATGGCTTCGTCTCCCATGGACTCCACGTACACATTCAGGGAAATCTCAAACGGAACCGTGGAGCCATAAATGTGCGAAAACGTTTCGATGGCAGACAACTGGCTAACGGTCGAAATCCTGCAAGAGAATGGAGGCGAAAGAACCTGTGTCGTGTCGGTCTTAAAGAGAGATGGATTAAAGAATCGCTCCCATCGTGGATTATCGTCCAGATCGCCATCATTGAAATTCTCCTGGAACAAGACCGTCTGTGAGGTCGCAAGGGAAGAGCAGAATATCAACACTGCAAATGACCGCCAAAACATACTTCTCACCACATCATTCAAAAATCAATGTTGCTCAAAAACCTCCAGTTCCCGAATTGCGTAGGCTGACCCGCCTTCTGTCCCTTTCGAGGCTCGTATGCGGAGATAACGTCCCTCGACGACAGGGTTACAATCGAACGTCTCTGTTCCGCCGTTCCCATCCGACACCGTGTGAATGGTTTTCCACGTTTTTCCGTCGGACGATGCCTGGAGACGATACTCGATTCCGTGATTTTCGCCCCAGTGAATTCGCACCCGCGCGATGCGTCTCAATGTTCTCCATGAAAGCTGAAACCATTGGTCGTCACCGTCCTCCGGCTTCATCCGAATTCCGGAACGCCAGCGTGTATCCATTCTACCGTCAACAGCCTTCTGAGCGTCGAAGGAGCCGGGTCCCCACAGGGCATTCATCGTCGAGGCGGACGAAGCAGATGGGGAAGCCAGAAGAGCAATACTCTGAGGTGGAGGCAAGGAGTCCCGGGAAGCAAGCCTGACGACCATGAAAGAGTAGGGAGGCACACTGAAGGAAATCTTCGAAGCGATGTTCGCGTCCGGCATCCTCTCAGCTTTGCGGCTCTCATCAAGCAGCCAGATTTCCGCCGTATTCCCAGGTTTGAAACCACTCAGATCGACGTCAGCTGTTTTCGTCTTCTTCTTGTCCTTGTTCACCAGAGCTAATGAAATCGAGTTTCTTTTTCTACTTGCGTAGACAGAGAGGAGGGGGTCGGCGGAGTGTGCTTGCAGAGCTTCGTCGCCGAAGTATTTTGCAAACAGAGGAAAGACATAATACGAGACTCTGGGCGTGTTTGTCCCGTCGGAGGAAAGATATCCGAAATCGCCGCCTCCCGGGGGGTATTGGTTGTGAAGAGCCCAAAAACATCCAATGTCCGTCCTGAGTTCGGCCATCGTGCCGATCATGTCGGCGGTCCAAAGGGCATTTGCAAGCGAGAGTGTGAATGGACCGGGAGAATGGTTGACGGAGTTGTAGCCAACGTTCACGAAGAGCATCTTCCCCGTTTTCTCATTTCCCAGTACGCGTTCGACAGTGTTCCGCAATTCTGAGTACATCTTCCGATACGAAAGGACGCTGGCAAACAATGTGTCGTCGTTCTCCTTTCCCCGGGAAATGGGGAAGAACGTGAACGTGAACATATCGAAGTAGCCGTCCGCCGCTCGGAGCACTCGCTCGTTCCAGTTTTCTCCGTAGGAGCCGACAGCGAGATTGGTCGCAACTTTGATGGTGGGATCGACAGCTTTCATCGCCTTTACAAACTCGACGTATTTTTTCGCATAGTCTTCGGGCGTGCTATGGCCTTTTGCCCATGTTCCCCACTGCTCATCGCCGACTTCCCAGAGTTTCACGTCATATTTACGGACGATGTTGCAGTAGTGGACCCAATCAGCGGCGAGCCGGGCTGGTTCGTTAAAATTAATTGTGATAAAAGGCTCAGTCCTAACTTCACGACACAGAGCGATGTATTCATCGGTATCCATTTCCGTGGCGTAGTTCGACGGGGAATTCCAGATGTAATGGTCTGCATCATTCCCGCCGGGATATTTTAACAGAGTAACACCCGAAGCTTTGATCTTCGCTATTGCGTCACGGTCCGCCGTTAAGAGCATCTCGTCGGTTTTCCCGGCAAAGAGCGATTCATCCCACCGGGCCGCGTTGATTCCGTAAAGCCATGGGTTGATAGCGTGCAAAGACTTTCCCGCTTCCACGGTAACGTTCACCGTCTGGGCCTGAATGAAAGTGTGGAGGACAAAGAGGGTCGAGGTAACAGCCAGGATTCTCATGATTAGTCGAGTGGTTTTCGCATAATTTCGTGCCGCCGGATAACTTTGAGGCCTACTTTATGGTAAAAATCCTTCGCGCGGCCTGTTGTCCAGGCAAGCCAGAGGTTGTGTTTGCCTTTCTTTCTCATCTGGTCGACCGTCCGATAGTACAGCATTGGGCCCAGCCCGCGTCCAAGGTACTCTTTGCCGATACCGAACGGGCCGAATCGTTCATCGAGGAAGTGACTGAACCCGATCACTTCACCATCTCTCAGTGCGACGAGAATCTCGTCGCACTCGGGGTTTTCACGAAGCCGCTCGAGGGCAGTCCGGAACAAATCTCCGGGATATTGCTCCCTCAGGAATTCCAGGACTTTGACGGTGTATCTGGCCTGGAAGACCTCCACGCGGTATCCAGATTGCTCCAGCTCGTGAAAACGTTTCAGCATGGTTTCCGGAATCGAAAAATCTACAAGCGACCGCCCCATCCCATAAACACTCTGGACTTTTTGATACCCCAGCGATTTGAGGATGAGGTATGCATCAGCGTAGGCGTCGAGGTCCACGCCCGGAATAAAGTAGTTGGGAGTGTAGTCCGAGATGAAGATTTCTCTCACACCCGATTTTGCGAGGAACTGTTCGGCATGTCTGAGCATGGCGGTCGCAATTCCGCGCTGCCGCCAGTCGGGATGGACGAAAAACACTGTAATCCATCCTTTCCCCGGCTCCAAGCCCAGTTCAAAATACGGATACCGTCGGCGAATGCTGAGCAGGAAGCCGACCACTTCCCTCTTTGCGACCGCAACGAAGCAGCCCCCGCCGTCAAAGTTGGAATCAAGAACAACCTTGCGGCGAAACGTATTCAGGGAAATCTCGTCTCTGGGGAGGCAGAGATTCCAGAGCTCCACGACGCTCTGTTCGTCTTCTGACTGATAGCGCCGAATCGGCACCGTTCTAGTGGACGCGCTAATCAAGAAAATTCACCACTCTTTTCTTTTCAAACTGGTCGATATCAAACGACACGGCATACCGTTTTCCGGCCTCTGCTCCGCGCACCCTCGCCAGAGCCTCGTAATACTCCAAATACGGGAAGGACGAAATGCCGCCACCAATGAATTCATACTTGCTGACACATTGTTTCCATGCCATGAGATGATCCGTGACGTCCACATAGAGATATGGCTTGAAATTCTCCGCATCTTCCCAGTTTTCCGTGAAATAAATTCCCTTCACGCCCTGATGCCGTGGATGATCCGTTACGACGCCCTCGAGAGAGGCCAGAAGCACGGCATCGTTTACGATGAAGTTTGTCGTCGCATGGTCCTTGTGAATGCTTAGCTTCCAGTGCGTGATAATGTGGGTGGGCTTCACTTGACGAATAACGTCGGCAATATACCGACGCGCTTCTTCATTGTTGGGTACCTCGCCGTCCTTGTAAGAGCCGAACAGTACCTCCGCGCCAATGACTTTGGCTGCTTCCTCAGCTTCTTTTCTTTTTTGCTCTCCGTAAGCTCTGGGGGACATTTTCGGATTACCGCCTTCGCCAAGTGTCAGATGGAGAATCACGACACGGTCCCCCTGTTTTTTGTGCTTGGCAAGGACGGCGGCGCAGGTGACTTCCATGTCGCCGCAATGCGCGCCGATGGCCAGAATTGTTCGTTGAGGTTGGTCTTGCATGGCAAAACTTTCCTTAATGAAAGTGAGTCCCAGGATTGCAAAAAAGAACAACGGACTTTGTACGGAATCGTAGCAGTGTGGAGAACGCCGTATCATGCCGAACGAATTTATTTTTCCAACAACTTCGACAAGGTCTTCACAAGGTCATCGCCGCGTAGAGCCTGTCTTTGCAACACTTTTCCCTCTCTGTCGATCAAAAACAGGTTGGGCCAGGCCTGAATCTTGTAAAGACCATGAATAAGATTGGAGGGGTCGTCGAGAACCTGAATCCATTTCATTCCTTTCTTCTCCGTGTATTCAGAAAGTTTTGCCCGATCCCATTTGTTCACGGAAGCGTCATTGCTGATACTTATCATCACCAGGCCGTTCTGACTGAACTTTTCATGGATTTTGACGAGGTTTGGAATATCCTGGACACACGGGCCGCACCAGCTTCCCCAGAAATCGAGCAAAATGAAGCTTCCACGGAAATCGGAAAGATCGTGTTTCGTGCCCGTCGTGGTTTCGAATGAGAACTCCGGTGCAGGTTGACCAACAAATTCGGCCATCATTTGTTCGAATCGCCGTTGGGATTCCAATTGAATTCGTTCGCGCTCCTCAGGCGGAAGAAGCATGTACTGTGCAAACGGAGCGAGCCGGGCAACTTGAGGTAATCGCTTCTCCGCCGGGATGCTTTCGACGGACAGAAGAATGCCCGTGTTCACTGACTTTGTTATGGCCACCACCGTGGGCTCTTTTAAGCGATCGCGAAAGGATAATTGAATGACGCGATTAACGTCATTGAGACTCATGGCCTTGTAATTCAACACACTGTCACCGAATTGATTCTGAAGTCTTGAAAAGTGCTGATCCAACTCCGATAACAACAGACTGATTGAGTCAGGAGAAATTGTTTCGAAGAAGCGGAAACGCCAGTAAACCATGTGGGCGAGGAAGTGGTCTGGATAGTCGCCGATCTCATTACGAATTTCCTGTAGGATTGACGGAACGCCCCTCCCCGACATGAGAAGAAAGTCTATATTCCGGAATCTAGCGCCACGGACAGGTTTTCCGTTTTCGTTGTACACGTACGAGACGAATGTTTTCTGATTATTGAAATCATTGCGTATCCCATCAGTAATATAGTAGGAGAGAAGCGCCGCGTTGGCAGGAATCGAGATTTCTGCTCTCCAGAGTTTTCCACGTTTAACCATTTCGACCCGCGAAGCTCTTTCTGAATCAGGATCAAGGACATTCTCAAACAGGTCGGTTTCTTCACCTTCACCCCGCAATTTCTGCACAGCTTTCGTCCCCCAATAATCCAGAGCGTACACGACCCACAATTGATGTGCATCAGAGAGTTTTCCTGTCTTCGAGGGATCGTACAGCAGGTAATACGACTTGCCTGCAATGGGTCGATCGGCTTCAGAGGAGCGCAACGTAACGCTACACGCAAAAATGCACATACCGACAAGGGAGAGTAAAAACGCCTTCATGATCGTTCTCCTAAGCTGTTTTAGCCAATGGTTGTCACCCTGGCAGAAGTTGTTTCTTAACTATTGAGAACCTCCGTGTCTCCTTGAAGCCAAATTTCTCATACACTTTTGCCGTAATATCATCTGTCCACATGACCCAAGCATCATGGTGGCCTTCTTGGCGCATACGTTCCAGTGTTCTCGCGAGGAGAACCGTCCCGATTCCTTGTCCCTGGAACTTGTCGCTTACACCAAACGGACCAAAGTGTGCTCCTTCGAATTGGCAATAGCCAATAATGTCATCATCTTTCGTCACCACAAATATCTGTTCCGTGTGGAAGGCCCCTTCCGTGAGTTTCTTCAGGTTGCGGCGTTCGACACGAACCCAATCGGAGGGCATTGTTTGTTCAAGAAACGCAAGAAATTTGACGAGATCGGTGCGCATGTATGGGCGGATGGTAATTCCCTGAGATTCGAGTTTCTTCTGCTTCTCCAGAATAGCGGGCGTGAGTGTGAAGGTAACGATTGGCGCATCCATACTGATTGCCTCGTGGAACGCGATGTATCCTGAATCGGTAAACAGCTTCAGAAGAGGTGCGTACGCCTTCTGGTCGATTCCCGGCGTGAAGTATCCCGGCGGATAACTGGACACGAAGCACTCCTTTTTCCCGAGTCCTTTGAATTTCTGCTCGACTTCGGAAATAAGTCTTCCGCCGATTTCGTTCAGGTTGGCTTCTTTGCTCACGCCTAGTGCAGTGATCCATGATCTCTTGCCGTCGGGGTCGGCATCTCCGAGCGCCATACGTTTGGCATAGAGCCCGAGAGCGAAGCCAGTGAGTTTTCCATTTTCCCGTGCAAGCAAGAACGTTTGAGGGTCAAAATTCTCGTCAAGTAGGACTCTGGATTCAAGAATGTCGGTTGTGATAGCATCAAGGGGCAGGGCTTCGGACCATAGCTTCAGTACTTCCTCGCGTGCTGCATCAGAATATGGCGTGAATGTTAGAGGCATAATTCAGCTGAATCAACAAGAAAAAATTTGACCTAAACTTTCCCACTCCTCAACGGAGAGACCAGGTGAGGTCAGCCGACATGTTGCCACCTGGAGGAATACCTCAACACTAATTCACAACAGATCAATGTCGTAAGCATAACGTAAGATGTGGCTTATTACAGACCCTCCTCCCCTCCAATCTGTACACACTCAAAGGGGAGGGAATTTTGTGCGATGCGAGCTGACCGCAACCTTAATAGCTTAGCCCCAGTGAAACATGGTGCACAGCTCCGAAAATGCCGAATGCCTCGTAGGCATAATCCAATCTCAGGGGAACACCCTCAAGGTCCTGACGAACGCCAAAGCCGGCAGTAAAGCCGCGCTCATCGTAGTTCATCATATATCCGGCTCTGCCTACAAAAATTTCCATGAATCTGTATTCCCCGCCAAATTTGACTTTTTCTTTGTAGTCCCTCGGGTGTCGCGATTCAAAACTCAGGACAAGGACATTCCGCTCACTCTCGCTGAAAAACAAAAGAGGTTCGACGGTTACACCAAAACTGACTGCAAACGGCATGGGGAAAGGTTCATTCTCGTATCTGATCTCGCGTGAAATGTTCTGTAATGTTGCCCCGAAACGTATGCCGTTATACAAGAAATCGTAAAAGGCCCCCACATCGAGCGCGAACCCACTTTCTGCGTATCCGCGCTGGGAAACTGTGAAGCCCGCGTCGCCGAAGGTCGTTCCTGTCGGCGCGACCCATGCGCTACCGAGGTCTTGTCGGGCATACTTGACGTGTACGCCGTACGAAAAGCGATCACTGACTTTTTGAGAGAAAGCGACACCCAGAGCAAGTGCGGAGGGAGAGAACGAGCCAGTTTCTTCAAAGCCGTCGGCGTTATCGGAACGCCTCGTTCCATAGAATGTCCCATAATCCATCATCAAACCACTCACGCCTACAACCCCGAGCTCGCCAAGCCGAAAAGCTGCGGAAACAGCGTTGTAATCAATGTCGGCAATCCCCTTTGTGTAGTTCAAGCCAACGTCAATATCCGATGAAATCCAGACGATGAGGCTCGGGTTCCAGAAAATCCCGCCGGAGTTCGTTGTCGTCGTCACGCCCACACCGCCTCGACCGATAACCTCCGCCGAAATTGGATTCTCCAGGAACCGAAAACCGACTTGTGCTTTTTTAACGATCTGTCCGGCTACGGGCTGAAAGAGGAGGGCTGCTACAAGAGCAGAGAGGACTTCGATTCTCTTTGTTTTCATAGACTGTCTCCTCCTAACGGACAAGGACGAATTTTACAAACTGATTGTCGAGCGGTTCGTCGTTCAATCCTTTACATTCAGTCGCGGCGAGAATATAGATACCGCTCGTGACGTATTGGTTATCGTCGGTCCGCTGATCCCACTCGTGGTCACCCGTACCGTAA
>JACQPT010000102.1 GCA_016207415.1 Ignavibacteriales bacterium | reverse complement strand
GGAAATGATTGTGGGAAAAAGCAGGAAAAAACACGACACCTCAAGAATTGGGGTCTTCTGCAGTTGCATCGCAATGCAGAATATACCAAGCCTTTTAAAGAGAGGCAAAAGGCGGTTTTGGTGATGTGTAATAGCCCAGTAAGAATGTCAGGGTTTGCGTCCAATAGAAATGTCAGGTTAGTTAGGAGTTCTGAACAAGGAAAGGACTCCGACTTTGATAAAAACCATAACCCTGAGCTCTTACGAGATGGAACGATTGAAAGTGATTCTGCGAATTGGACACCACCAACTAACGGTTGCGGAGGCGGCTGAGAGTCTGGATATGAGTGAACGGCAGCTGTACCGCATCCTTCAGCGTTACCGTGCCGAAGGTGAAGCCGGCCTATGCCATCGCTTGCGCGGTCGGCGATCCAACAAAGCCCTTGCCGAGGAACTCCGCATCAGAGCACTCCGGTTGTATCGTGAACAATATTTTGATTACGGACCGACACTGTTTGCTGAGAAGCTATCTGTCTACCATGATGTCTCTGTCTCCCGGCAAACAGCAACACGCTGGTTGAGCCTGGCAGCACTCTGGTCGGGCAATCGCAAGAAGCGTCCTCACCGCAAGAAACGAGAACGTCGAGAGACGATCGGTTCCCTCATCCAGTTTGACGGCAGTCCGCACGATTGGTTCGAAGGACGTGCAGCGGAGTGTTGTTTGCTGGTGGCCATTGACGATGCCTCCAACCGTCAGATGTTCCGCTTTGTGCCGGTGGAAGAGACCTATCATGTTCTTGCCTTTTGGCGTGACTATGTTGAGCGCTATGGCATTCCCGCCGAAATCTACACCGATTGGGGCAGTGTCTACATCAATCCTGACAATCCTGAGCGTTTGACGCCCTTTGGACGTGCTCTCAAAACCCTCGGTATTCGCCACATCAAGGCTGGCTCGCCACAAGCCAAAGGACGCGTGGAACGTTCCAATCGTACTCATCAAGATCGCCTCATCAAAGCGTTGCGAGAACACAACATCTCAACCATGGAAGAGGCCAATGGCTTCCTTGAAGCCCAATATATGAACGCTCACAACCATCGCTTTGCCCACACCAACGGCTTGACCGACATTCATCGCTCTGGGGCAGGCATTGATCTGGCCAATATCTTCTGTCTTGAAGAGATCCGTCATGTCTACAACGATTGGACCATTACACTCAACGCTCAATTCATCCAGCTCCTGAAATCCGACGCCCCCTTGCCTCCACCGCGTTCAAAAGTTATCGTCCGTCAGTGGCTCGATGGTTCGTTGCATATCTTCTGGAAGGAACACCAACTGGCTTTTAAGCCACTGAAGCATAAACCGAAATCTCTTCCGAGACCTCCTCGGCCACCGGCCCCCGATCATCCTTGGCGCTCGAAGTTCGTCGGCGGTCTGAGCGCGCTCCGCAAGAAACACAAAACGCTTGCCCAGCGTGAACCGAGGCGTGATTTGGGTGCTTAAGGGTGCAATTTAGTTTTGCTCTAGGAAAACATCGCATGAGGATCGCATGAGACGAACGATCTCAACCCTATCCATAGGGCAACACCACCACCTGTTGCATCCCAACAAACTGTCAGCTATGATGTCCAGCCGTCCACGACCAAAGGAAGGAAAGGTTCCACTCGCTACGCTCGTTCCGCCTTTCCTTCCTGAAATGCTTCATCCTGACATTTCTACTGAGCATCTAACACTGACATTTCTATTGGGCTTCTACATAACTTCGATGTTGCGGCTAAGGGCAGATATTAATGGTCTGGCAGTTAGACCTCACCCCGCACTATCACGGCTGGGAGCGTGCCCTCTCCTAACGCTTCGATAAAACAGTTTAAGGAGAGGGTGTCATGGGTTACGTGATTCCCGCTAAGGGCGGAGTTGCGTCGGGGTATATTCGACCTCACCACTCAACGATTGCGCCCAAAATGTACCCTCTCCTGCGCGTTCATAAATCGAGGTAAGGAGAGGGAGCCGTAGATTTCATTCGAGCAATTGATTCTTACTTGAAAAACCGATAGCTTAGAGGCAACATTCTTGCCTCTGGAGACTCCATAATGGAAAAATCGAACAAACAGAAACAGGCAACAGTCCTCACGGCAAAGAAATTCAAGGGCCTGCGACATCCTCTTCCTAAGAGTCTGATTGAATGCGCCGGTCTTCTGAAACATAAAAGGTTGGCGCTTGAAAGCCATCTCAAAAAGGCTCGTGATGAATGGGCGCGTTTCCCTTAACCGCCCTAGACCATGACGGTCGACACAAACATCATCATTGCTTACTTGAGCGGCGAACGACGCGTGGTTGATTCGATTCTAGCGTGGAAGCGGTCGGGAAATTCACTGTTTCTTCCGACTCTCGTCGAGACGGAAGTCTTATCGTTTCCAGATTTCACGAACGAAGAGCGCGAAAAGACAGAACGATTCTTAGTGGAGAATTTCACTTCCATATCGTTTGACCGATCGATTGCCCGTATTGCTGCCGATATCCGTCGAAGTGTTAGAATCAAGCTTCCGGATGCCGCTATCGCCGCGACGGCGATCTTCACCAACAGCCCGGTGGTGACGCGTGATATCCAGGATTTTAGACGCGTCCCAAACCTGAGAATTGTGAATCTGGCATAGCTTCCACCAGCGTACACACCTTCAACGCGAGCCCATCTAAGCTTTTACGAACACCTTCTCTTCTGCGGATGAGATGCGGTCGACCCAGTCGAACTCGAGCGAAATCAGTGATGATTTTTCACTCGGCGGTTCTTGATTGGATGGCATTTGAAAGTTTTCTGACGCTGATGGGAACGGTAGGGATTTTGCAGGAAATAACAAAATGACGGTGACAGGGCGTCTACACCCATCCTTGACACAGTTCCCTGAACAGACCCATTCCCATTCCGCGAGGGTCAATTCCCACGCTGCGAGATTCAATTCCCGAACCTTCACTCCGAATTCCCGCTCGTTCAAACTCAATTCCCGCGACGCGAGACACGATTCCCTCATCCTCAGACCGAATTCCCATCCCTTCAAACTCAATTCCCACATTGCGAGATGCGATTCCCACCGGTCCGAACTCAATTCCCGAGCGTTCAAACTCAATTCCCGCGCCGCGAGATGAAAT
>JACQPT010000101.1 GCA_016207415.1 Ignavibacteriales bacterium | reverse complement strand
CTCTACGAGGGAATCACAAAACGCTACTACGCACACGACAGCGGCGTTTGCACGGTCAATGACGAAATCAAGGCCGAGTGGGCCTACATTCCGCATTTTTATTACAATTTCTATGTCTACCAGTATGCTACATCGTTCACGGCGTCGGCCGCGTTGTCGGAACAAGTGCTGGCGGGAGATAATAAAGTCACAAGGCGATTTCTCGAGTTCCTTTCTTCCGGAGGATCGGATTATCCAATCAATTTGCTGAAAAAGGCCGGCGTAGACATGACGACTTCTGAGCCGTTTGACTTTGCCATGAAGAAAATGAATCGCATTATGGACGAGATGGAGAAGATACTTGCGAAGGTAGATTAGTTTTTGCCACGACTTTAAAGTCGTGGCAAAAACCATATCAGCAATCATATGAAATCCCCTGTCTCCATCATTCTCCTCGCCGCGGGAGGCTCCGCGCGATACGGAAGCCCGAAGCAATTGATCCCTTTCAAGGGTCGAACATTGCTCCGTCATCTTGCTGGGATCTGCGTTTCTTCAAAAGCCGAATCCGTTCACGTTGTCCTCGGTGCATTTGCCGAGTTGCTGAAACTCCAGCTTCTCGGCTTGCCGCTCCATGTGATTCATCATACGCGATGGAATGAGGGCCTAAGCTCGTCACTCCGTGTGGCAATGAGATTCCTTCCGAAATCGACAAAGGCTGTTTTGATTGTCCTTTGCGACCAGCCGCATGTTTCTGTTGAGCTCCTGGACAAACTCATTGACCGGCATGTATCAAAAGGAGCGCAAATCGTTGCATGTGAATACGGAGATTCACTCGGTGTCCCCGCACTCTTCGAAAAGAGATTTTTTCCTGAATTGAAAAACATCGCTGGAGACAGGGGAGCGAAGCAGATCATTCTCAATCACAGAAAAGTTGTCGCTGCTGTTCCATTTCCCAAAGGTACGGTGGACATCGACAAACCTGGCGACAAGACTGAGTAGACAAACACTCTAGGAGGTTCAATGAAACGCTTTCTGATTTTCGCTTTATTCTTATTGCTCGTTTTCTCAGCTGTTTTTTCCCAAAAACCTCGTGCCAGGGATCTCGGTATTCCGTTCGACGGGACTCCCGGGAAGAATAACGCAATCACGGACGTTACCGGGGTTGAAGTTGGTTATACAACGATTATTTCCGGCGATGGGAAACTGGTCGTCGGCAAAGGGCCGATTCGCACTGGAGTCACGGCTATCCTGCCGCGGGGGAAAAAATTTGACGACCCTGTTTTTGCAGCATGGTTTACGCTCAATGGAAACGGAGAGATGACCGGAACAACGTGGGTGGAAGAATCCGGCGTGCTGGGCGGGCCCGTGTGCATCACCAATACTCATAGTGTGGGCGTTGTGCGTGATGCGGTCATCGAGTGGCTCGTGAGGAAGAGTCCTCGTGAAGGGTACACGGGAGATCTGAGCCTCCCTGTTGTGGCCGAAACGTGGGATGGTTTTCTCAACGACATTAACGGATTTCACGTAAAGAAAGAACATGTGTTCAGCGCGCTCGACGGCGCGGCTTCCGGAAAAATTGCCGAAGGAAACGTCGGCGGCGGCACAGGAATGACCGCCCACGGTTTCAAGGGCGGCACAGGGACATCTTCGAGAAAGCTTGAGGAGCGATTCGGAGGGTATACCGTTGGCGCTCTTGTGCAGGCTAATTATGGAAGCCGCCAGAATTTCACGGTTGCAGGCGTACCGGTCGGCAAGGAGATCACTGATTTAACCCCCGTGCGCGGAAAACCCGACGAAGGGTCAGGATCGATCATCGTTGTCGTCGCAACGGATGCACCCCTACTCCCGCATCAATTAAAAAGAATGGTTACCCGCGTGACCCTTGGCATCGGCATTGTTGGCGGGAGAGGAGAGAACTCCTCCGGGGATATTTTCTTCGCATTTTCAACTGCCAATCCGGGCGCAGGAAAAGATTCAGGGCTTGTTTCGTTGGCCATGCTCCCAAACGACCGCCTCAACCCGCTTTTCAACGCAACGGTTCAGGCCACGCAAGAAGCGATTATCAATGCCATGATAGCGGCTGAAGACATGGTTGGCCGGGACGGGAATAAGGTGTTTGCACTGCCTCGTGAACGTCTCAAACTTGTATTGCGAAAATTTAACCGTTTGAATTAGGTTTTTCACTGAATGAATCTCTCCGAGTCTCATATTCACGGATGAAGCCAAAAGTCCCCTCTTGTGGCGATGGCACGTGCTTGGAGAGTGGGGAAATCCTCTCAGCGTACTATTGTAGGGATGTGTACTTTTTGATTTCAAGTGGGAATTTTCTAAAGAACACACCCTTCATCCACTCTCTCGCCGCTCATGACCACGCTCGAGAGGGGACGATCAGGCTCAGTTTTAAGATTTGCAGAGTTACGTTTGCCCACATTTCGCCGACTCCCGTCCCCTGCTCGCCGAAAAAAAGGCAACATTTTCGGCCAACCTGTGTATGTTGAGGCAGAACAAAAAAAGGGAGGCTCGTATGGACAGCAACAGACCGGCTCGCATTCAAACTCAGCTAATCGTGGGATTTGCCCTCGTCGCCGCAGGAGCACTGCTCATCCTCGACAACTTTGAAGTCCTTGATGTTGGCCCTGTGTGGAAATTTTGGCCTCTGATTATTGTTGCAGTCGGCCTTAACAAAGTGATCCAGGCGGAAACATTGTATCAACGAGGAAAAGGTTTTTGGGTCGTCTTCCTGGGATGCTGGATGTTTATCACTGTGTTCCATCTTTTCGGACTGGGCTGGCATAACTCATGGCCGATTCTGATTATCGGCTGGGGAATTGCCATGGTGTTGAAATCTACGTTCAGGAATGAACGATTGTACGGAGAAAGCGAGGTTCAACATGGAAACTAGACCTTACCGGGCAAGCGCGCAGTTGTTTATCGGTCTGCTCGTGATTTTCTTTGGCGTCGTACTCACCCTCGACAATTTCGACGTTGTCGAATCGCGCGAGTATCTCCGTTTCTGGCCGGCCTTCGTTGTCGGGTTTGGGCTTACAAAAGCCGCTCAATCGCGCAGAGGCGCCGGACGAAACGCTGGACTGCTTATCGCGGCAGTCGGATTTCTGCTGCTGCTTGGCAATATCAGGATCCTCGACTTCAGCTTCCGTGATTATTGGCCGTTGCTTCTTGTTCTGTTCGGCGGGAGTCTGATCTGGCGAGCCAGCACACGATCCAGAAAGCCATCCACCGATGGCTCTACGGATGCAGATTCCGACATTAATCTGTTTGCGTTCATGGGCGGCTTTGAACGGACCATCACCTCTAAGAATTTCCAGGGCGGTGAAATGACCGCGATCATGGGAGGGTGCGAAGTAGACCTGCGCCAATCTTCGATAAAAGAAGCCGAAGCGGTGATTGATGTTTTTGCTTTCTGGGGAGGCGTTTCGCTCAAAGTCCCTGAGGATTGGACTGTCTCCGTTCAGGGGTTGCCGATCATGGGAGGTATTGAGGACAAAACGCATCCTCCAAAAAGCGACACGGCAAAGCGACTCGTGGTAAAAGGCTACGCGATCATGGGTGGAGTGGAAATCAGCAACTAGCCGGCATGCATCCAATCCTCGCCGACAGGAAGAAAGTTGCAGTCTATCTAGCCGTCTGGTTCTTGGCGGGACTGTTTTTATCGGCCCTTTTTGTTCCAAAACTCGAGTGGCCAAAAGCGGTTATACTCTCCATCCCGATGTCACTCGTGTACGGGTTCATGAATCTCGCGTCGTGGTATCCGAATCGACGACTGCGACTGGAGGAATCTGGTTTCCTCCGGATCTTCATCGTGAACCTTCTCGCCGCCTTTGTCTCAAGTTTGGCGTGGATGGTTGTTGGTAGAATTATCGCATTGATAGTGTTCTCCATCCTGGGGTTTGGAGAGCTGGTTCAACACTATGATGACACCGTGCCAATCCTGTTTGGGATTGGGATTTTGCTCTATCTGCTCTCTGCAGCCGTTCAGTTTCTCGTCATGACGTTTGAGGCTTCACGCGAAGTCGAACGGCGGGCCTTTGAGCTTAAACTCCTTGCTCAGGATGCAGAGCTGAAAGCGTTGCGGGCTCAAATCGACCCGCATTTTTTGTTCAACAGCCTCAACTCCATCAGCGCCTTGACCACGCAAAACCCTTCAGCCGCGCGCGATATGTGCATTCTGCTCGGCGATTTTCTTCGAAAAAGCCTCAAAGTCGGCTCCAAAGAAAGAATCCCTCTGGAGGAAGAAATCGCGCTCATTAAGAATTTTCTCGCCATCGAAAAAGTGAGGTTTGGCGACCGGCTGGACGTGCACATCTTCGTGGACCAGGCCAGCGTGTCGGCATCCATTCCTCCCCTCTTACTGCAGCCACTCATTGAAAACGCCATTAAACACGGCATCGCTCAACGGATTGATGGGGGCGCTATCGAACTGACATCGCAACAGAGTGGCTCGATTCTGCATGTCAAAATTAGAAACCCGGTCGACTTCGATAAAAAGAACGTCGTCGGCAACAAGATTGGACTGCAGAATGTCAAGGACAGGCTGAGAAAACTCTACGGCGGCGATGCCCGCATCGAAACAGAGCAGGCAAACGGATTCTTTGTTGTCGATCTTTCCCTGCCGGCCGGCAAAATGAAGGCATGAAATCCGACCTCCGCACAATCATTGTCGACGATGAGGAGCTCGCTCGAAAGATCCTTCGCGAATTCCTGACGCCTCACGCCGATATCGAAATCCTTGCGGAATGCGCCAACGGGTTCGAAGCCGTAAAAGCAATCACGGAGTTTAAACCTGACCTTGTGTTCCTGGATATCCAGATGCCCAAACTCAACGGTTTTGAAGTCCTCGATTTGGTGGAGCAACGGCCGGCTGTTGTTTTTGTCACCGCCCACGATCATTTCGCACTCAAAGCCTTTGAGGTCCACGCTGTCGATTATCTGCTAAAACCTTTCAGCAAGGAACGATTCGAGGAAGCTCTCAAAAGAGCTCGTGAACAAACATCAAAGAAATATCAGGATCGCCTGTCGGAGGTTGTCTCCTCGGTACGTTCAAACGTAAAACCGATTGAGAGAGTGCTCGTTCGAGAGGGCTCCAAAGTCCACATCATCCCGGTAGACAAAATCGATTACGTTGAGGCGCAGGACGATTACATTTCCCTCCGTTCGGAAGGAAAGAATTTTTTAAAACACCAAACCTTGAGTGATCTTGAGGCTACTCTTGAAAAATCCAAATTCATTCGAATTCATCGCTCATTTATCGTCAATGTGGAATGTTTGGCTCGAATCGAACCCTACGCCAAGGACAGCCATATTGTCATCCTCAAAAACGGGTCAAAGCTACCCGTGAGCAGGTCGAAATT
>JACQPT010000099.1 GCA_016207415.1 Ignavibacteriales bacterium | reverse complement strand
GAGGCTCGAAAGAAATGAAAACTGGAAAATATCTGCTTGCGTTTCTGCTCTGTTGTTTGGTGAGTTCAGAATTGTCGTTGTCGCAAAAAAAGATGAAAGTGGTCACAACTTTGAATTACTTGCGATACATCGTCGAACAGGTGGGAGGTGACAGAGTGCAGGCAATCGCTCTTGCGAACCCAAAGCAGGATCCCCATTATGTGACACCGACACCCCGAATGAACCAACTGGCCACGGACGCAGATCTCTTTGTTGAGAACGGGCTCAACCTCGATCTATGGGCTAAGAATGTCGTCGATGCATCGGGGAATCCGAAGATTCAGCCCGGCAACCCGGGCCATTTGATCGCGACGATCAATGTACCTGTGAAAGAACTTCCAACAGAAGTCTCCCGAGCATGGGGGGATATCCATCCACAGGGTAATCCCCATCTCTGGCTCGATCCTTTCAACGTGAGAATTATCGCCGAGAATATCGCTGAACGGTTGAAAAGACTTGATCCTTTGAGCTCAAGGCTTTTTGAAAGTCGATTGAGCTCATTCACGAACCGCCTCGACGTCGCCATGTTCGGTGAAGATTTGGTCAAAGCGATTGGAAGTAAAGCAGGAGACATTCTTGTACGAAAAGCTCGAAACGCTGATCTTGACGAATGGCTGAAAGCGAATAAACTCGAGTCAAAACTCGGAGGGTGGCTGCGCGATACGGCGAAACTCAGAAACGCGAAAATCATGTCGTATCACAAAACCTACATTTATTTCTGCGATCGGTTTGGGTTGCAAATCGCCGGTGAACTTGAGGAAAAACCGGGAATTCCTCCGCCTCCACAGCATCGCGACGAGGTCGTGGAACAAATGAAAAGGGAGAATATCAAAATCATTCTGAACGATAACTTCTACTCCCGGGATGCGTCTGACTATGTCGCTGGTAAAAGTAATGCGAAAGTTGTCGTGACCTATATTGAAGTCGGAGCGACTCCTGAGATAGATACATACGAAAAGCTTATTTCCTATCTTGTGGATCGAATCGTCGAGGCATTGATCTGAATGGAGAGCCTGGAACAAATCTTCTATCTTCCTTCAACGATGGTGTGGCCCTTGGCGGCATGCCTTGTGCTCACGGGCATTCACGTGTATCTTGGTGTTCATGTCATTGCCCGCAAAGTCATTTTTGTTGACCTCGCCTTGGCACAAATAGCTGCCCTTGGAACCGTGATTGGCGTTCTCCTTGGGTACGAAGTGGGAAAAGACACGACTCCGTTGTATTTGTACTCTCTCGCATTCACAATTTTTGGAGCTTTTGTTTTCTCGGTTACTCGCATGAAGGGAGAGAAGGTGCCGCATGAGGCAATTATCGGGATAGTGTATGCCGTGACATTTGCAGCCACCATTCTTGTTTTGTCGCAAAGTGCCCTTGGCCCACAGGAACTTGACCATATCATCAAAGGCGAGCTGCTGTGGGTGCAACAGGATGTTGTCCTGAAAACCGCCGCCATCTATGCCATGGTCGGGTTGTTTCATTTCGCGTTCCGGAAGAAATTTATGGCAATTTCTTTTGACTCTGTTCAGGCGGAAGCATCCGGCATCAACGTTCGTTTGTGGGATTTCCTTTTTTACATGTCCTTCGGCTTCGTCATCACAAGTTCTGTTGCGATCGCAGGCGTCTTTTTGGTTTTCAGTTATCTCGTGATACCCGCCGTGGGAGCGATGCTGCTTTCCGATAGACTTGGGACACGTCTTGTGATAGGATGGGTGGGAGGTTCGCTTATCAGCTTCATCGGCGTCAAATTGTCATGGAACACTGGGCTGCCGACGAGTCCGCTTGTTGTCGTTATTCTGGCTTTCGCCTTGCTTCTCAGCGGCGCGTATCGCTACATTAAATTTAGCCCCGGTAAAGCGGTCGCGTTGCGAAACCTCGCTGCTGCAGTCGGCGTCGTGGGCGTATTTATTGCAGGAGTCTTGCTGCTTCGGAAACCGCTGGAAGACCCGCTTGAGCACCTGCTTCATATGCTCTCAAGTCGGCTGCGCACTGACCGACAGGCTGCACTATTGAACCTTGTCGACCATACGAACACAAAGGATCGGTGGATGCCGCTTGCTCTGGAAACGCTCAAAGACGACGATGCTGAAGTGCGGAGATCGGCGCTTGACTTACTGGCAAAGCTTCGCGAGACTTCAGCGACTTCACAGATCATTGAATTGCTCAAGGACAGGTCGGGCGAAGTTCGACGGAAAGCCGTCGAGACGTTAAGGTCCATCGATGCAGGACATTCGGCAGAGAACCTCATTGAAGCTGCGAAAGTCGAAGATGACCCTGAGATCAAAATCCACATGCTTGAGGCGGCGTTGGAGCTGCGGGATCGTAACGCAATTCCCGCATTGATTGAAGTCATCGAGGGAGGCGGCCTTTTCGCGCATGATGCGTTCGAACATTTACGAAGCCATGTAGCAATTGACTTCCGGATGAACGAGATTGGCAAAGTGAAACGATGGTGGAAAGGAAACTCCGACCGACTGCGCTGGGATGAGCAGAAGAAGATGTTTATCGTTTCAGTCCGGGAAAGGCATCCGTGAAATGAACCTGGAAGGCAAAATTGCCCTTGTCACGGGAGGGACCGGGGCGCTTGGTTCCGTCATTGCAAGGAAGTTTGTAGCGGAACGTATGAAGGTCGCCGTCTCCTACATCCTCGAAAACGAGCTAAAGCACGTTCCGGATGAGCAGAAGAAGCAGCTCTTTATCTTCAGGGCTAATGTCAATGAAGAGCATGAGGTTGTGCAGTTGTTTAATGCTGTGTTGGCCGAATTTGGCCGTGTGGACATCGTGGTGAACACCGTGGGAGGTTTTTTGCCGACGAAGCCGATTTCTGAAGTGTCGGTCGAGGAGTGGGATCGAATGATGAACCTGAACCTGAAGTCGACATTTCTGTGCACCCGGGAGGCGCTTCGAAGAATGAAAGGTGCAACTTACGGAAGAGTGGTCAACACGTCAGCGATGGTCGGCCTCAGTCCTTCTCCCGGAAGGGCAGCATATGCAATTTCCAAGGCGGCGGTTTCGCTGCTAACAGAAATTGTTGCGCAAGAGGTGAAAGGAACGGGGATAACGGTCAACGCAGTAGCGCCGAGTATTATCAGAACGAAGGCAAACCTTGAATCGATGCCTGGAGAAGATTCCAGCAAATGGGTCAAACCAGAAGAAATCGCCGGCCTGATTTGTTACCTCTGCTCTGAATCCGCGGGCGCAATTACCGGCACGACAATGAAGGCCTATGGCGGCGTCTGAGCCCTTGTATTGCCTGTCACAGAATTGTTGACTTCGCGGACAGTTTTGACTACTTTTTAGTGAGCAGGAAAGTACAGCCATCTTACGTCGGGTTCAAACACAGGTATCATGAGGAGGCAGTTCCCAGTCACGGGAATTGCCTTTTTTTTGATCCGGGTTATATCATGACATTGGAAAAAAAAATAAACGAGGATCTTAAAGCGGCGATGAAATCGGGCGACCAGATCAAACTGAATACTGTTCGGTCGCTCCGTGCTCACATCATCAAGCTCACAAAACGGGGCACGGGAAATATGCTGACATCGGATGAGGAGCTTTCTGTTCTTATGACGGCCGCCAAGAAACGTAGGGAGGCCATTGAAATGTACCAGAAAGGGGGGAGACGGGATCTCGTTGAACAGGAACAAAAAGAACTCGAGGTCATTAACGGTTACCTCCCTCAACCGATGAGCAGGGAGGAGGCGGAAGAAGTTGTTCTAAGGATCATCGCACGGGCAAACGCGTCTACGGCAAAAGATCTTGGCAAAGTCATGCCGCTCGCCATGAAAGAGCTCAAGGGGAAAATCGACGGGAAGGTTGTCCAGGAGGTTGTCAGGCAAAAACTCGGAGGAGCGCCATGATTCTTGATTTCCTCATCATGCCCCCGATAATCTTGACAACTATGTTAGGCCTGCGTGATGGGATTGTCCGAAAAGGCGTTGCGATCCTCGCAACCGTGGCAGCCCTGTACTTTGGCCAAGTGTTTATGCATCAGGCGGGGTCATTTTACATCGAGAATTTCGAAGTGGAGCAGAGTTCGGCGCCCGTCTACGGTTTCATGTCGGTCTTTTCCCTCGTCCTCGTCATCCAATCCCTCTTTTATCATTTAGTGACAAAGAATTATAAAATGGGCGGAATTATCGACCGCGTGGGGGGGAGCTTCCTCGGGTTTGTTCAGGGCATCATTTTTATGAGCTGTCTTTTGTGGATATTTTCTTTGCAGGGCGTCCCATCTCCCAAAACCGCCAAACAATCGGAACTGTACAGGCCTGTCGTAAACGTCGCGCCTCAAATCCTTGACATGTTTTCCAACATTGGGACCGAGACTGAGGTTTTTTTGCAAGGGCGCGCGACACCTGGCTCGGAGCTCGATCGTGAATCCTTGCGCCGCCCTGGCTTACGCGACACGACCGGAAGAAGATCCGAATAGAAGTGTCAGAAATCCCGCCATATGCCGCACCCATCCCGGAATCTGTACTTTCAAAGCTCGAGTTCGATAAGATTATTCAGCGCGTCAGCAGGCTAACTGTCTCAGACGTCGGCAGAGATCTTGCCAAAAGAATCAGGCCCCTTCTCACCCTCGATGAAATCCGGTCCGAACTCCAAAGAGTTGACGAAGCAAAAGAACTCCTGATCGCCGAGGGAGCGATTCCCCTCGACGGAGTGAAAAACCTCGCAACATCCCTCAAAAAAACCTCCGTTGCCAATCAGTTTCTTTCCGTCCAGGAATTACTGGACGTAGCTTCCACGTTGCGCGCATCCCGTGCAATGCATGGTTTCCTTTCGAAACGACGTGCCCAGGTTCCTTTGCTTTACCGATTCAGCGAGCATCTGCTTTCGGAAAAAGTGGTCGAATACAATATCAGTCAGGCGCTTGACGATCGAGGATTTGTTAAGGACTCTGCGAGCAAAGAAATACGGAACATCCGGCAGGATATGGTGAAGGTGAGCGAGCAACTGAGGAAACGGCTCGCATCGATTCTGAAGCAGGTCTCCGAACAGGAGCTTTTGCAGGAAGAGATCATCACCACGAGGGATGGAAGATTGGTTGTTCCGGTGAAAGCAGAACATAAGAACCATGTGCCGGGGTTCATTCATTCAAGCTCTGCCAGTGGCGCTACTGTTTACATTGAGCCAGCGGAAACCCTTGACTTGAACAACTCATTACGCGAGCTTCATTTGCGCGAGGAAAGAGAGATTCAGCGGATCCTTCAAGAGCTGACCGCACAGGTGCGGGAGATTTCGGGTCCCCTCGAAGACAGCCTCCGTGCACTTTCTGCCCTGGATGTCCTTTTTGCGAAAGCGAAATACTCGATTGAAATCGTCGCCTGCTCGCCCAGGATTACTGGTTCGCACAAAATAAAACTCGTCGAGGCTCGACATCCAGTCCTCCTTCAGCGCCATCCCCGTGACGAAATCTGTCCGTTGAACCTGGAACTTGGAGGCGAGATTCGTACGTTGGTCATCACCGGTCCAAATGCGGGCGGAAAAAGCGTTGCCTTGAAGACCGTCGGATTGCTTACTGTCTGCTTGATGTCCGGGGTGCACATCCCGGCGTCTCCAGAATCAGAATTCAATCCTTTCAAAAAAATCTTCGTTGACATCGGCGACGACCAGTCAATCGAAAACGACCTGAGCACGTTTAGCTCCCATCTACACCGGCTTAAGGAGATCCTCGTAGAGGCGGACTCGGAATCGCTCGTTCTGATAGACGAGATAGGGGCGGGAACAGATCCTGCCGAAGGCGGGGCATTGGCAGTTTCTGTCTTAAACGAGTTGACCACCAGAGGAACGATGACGATCGCGACAACACACCATGGGATGTTGAAGGTGTATGCACATGAAACTCCCGGCATGGCCAACGGCTCCATGGAATTCGACCAACATTCATTACGCCCGACGTACCGCTTTCGTTTTGGACTTCCCGGAAGCAGTTTCGCGTTAGAACTTGCCGAGCGATTAGGAGTAGCAAAAAAAGTCCTGGACAATGCCCGGCTCCAGCTCGGAGATGAAAAAACAAAACTCGAAAAACTCATTGCCGCTCTCGAACGGCAGTCGCAGGAATATGCAGTGCAGCTCCGGGAGGTTTCGTTCGAACGTGATAGGCTTCAGTCTCTACTGAAAATCTACGAAGAAAAAACGACAACCCTCAAAAAGGAACTGGCCGACATTAAGCGGAAGGCTGTTGAAGAAACACGGGATTTGGTCAAGCGGGCGCGGGCCACTATCGAACGTTCTGTTAAGGAGATTCGCGAAAGCGGCGCAAAGAAAGAGACCGTGAAATCATCCCGAGAGCGAATCGAGGAACTTGGCCATGGCTATCGGGAAACATTGGAAGGAGATTTGCCCAAAGCGTTGGAAGCATTCAAGGCGGGTGATCTGGTCGTGATCAAGGGAAGCCGTGAAACAGGCGAAATTGTGGAAATCCGGGATGATTATGCAACCGTTTTGCGAGGAAGTACACGGATAAAGGTGAAACGTCGAGATCTGGAGAAACAGGAAAAAATCCCTGAACTGGAACCTTCATTCGCGTCTGATCTCGGCTATACCGGTGAAATGAAGAACGAAATCGATCTCCGTGGCTTCATGGGAGACGAAGCAATTCGAAAGACGCAAGAATTCCTGGATAATGCCTACGCGGCAGGACTCCACCGTGTTGATATTATTCATGGAAAGGGAACCGGGGCGTTGAGAAAACGTATCAGCGAATTCCTGAAAAGTTATCCCAAGACGAAATTGTTTCGACTGGGCGAATGGAATGAGGGAGGAACGGGGGTGACTGTGGTCGAGTTTCTCGATTGACCATGAAGCCCGGGAGGATTCAAAGTGTTCTCATTGCCAACCGCGGTGAAATAGCAGTCCGCATCATTCGGGCATGCCGCGAGCTGGGGATTCGTACTGCTGCTGTTTATTCCGACGTCGACCGACGGGCGCTCCATGTTCGCATGGCCGACCAAGCTTACTCTCTTCGAGGAACCACCGCCGCTGAGACCTATCTTCACAAAGACAAGCTCATCGGAATTGCGCGCGAAGCCCGCATCGATGCCGTTCATCCGGGATACGGGTTTCTTTCCGAGAATCCCGATTTCGCAGCTCGCCTGGAACGGGAGGGCATCACCTTTGTAGGGCCAACTTCATCTGCAATTCATGCCCTGGGTGACAAAACAAAGGCGCGAAAACTGGCAACAAAACTCGGGATTCCAATCGTGGCAGGAACCTTGGAACCGCTTGGAGATGATAAGGAGGCGATTCATGTTGCAGAACAAATCGGATTTCCTGTTCTTCTGAAGGCATCGGCTGGAGGTGGAGGAAAGGGAATGAGGATTGTGAGAACCCGAGAAGAATTCTTGCCGGCGGTGAAAACGGCACGCTCCGAGGCAAGAAGTGGGTTCGGGGACGACAGAGTGTACCTTGAAAGATACATCAACAAGCCGCGGCATGTTGAGGTTCAGGTACTGGCCGACCAGTATGGAAGCGTTGTTCACTTGGGTGAAAGAGAATGCTCCATTCAGAGACGCCATCAGAAGGTTATTGAAGAGTCGCCGTCAATGGCAATCGATGAAACAATGCGAACGAAAATGGGTGAATCCGCAGTGGCCCTTGCACGCGAGGCTGGCTACACCAACGCGGGGACAGTGGAGTTTCTACTCGACGAGAAAAAAGACTTTTACTTTCTGGAAGTGAACACTCGACTGCAAGTGGAACATCCGGTGACAGAATTACGGACGGGGATTGACATCGTGAAACAGCAATTATCCATCGCCGGAGGAAATCCGCTGCAGATAGCGCAGACTGATGTTCGGTTCCACGGACATGTTCTCGAATGCCGCATTTACGCCGAAGACCCAGCCAACGACTTTTTCCCCTCGACGGGCGTTTTGCGCCGCTACCGCCCGGCGCAAGGCCCGCAGGTTCGTGTCGACAACGGGTTTGAAGAGGGAATTGATGTGAGTGTCTACTATGACCCGATGCTCGCCAAAGTTATTACATGGGGAAAATCACGCGCTGACGCGACGGCCGCGATGAAAAGGGCACTCCATGAATTTGAGATCCAGGGAGTTCAGTCCACGATTCCCTTTTGCCTTTTTGTATTGAATCACGAGAGTTTCATCTCAGGAAATTTCAGCACGCGATTCGTTGAGGAGCATTTTGCATCGGAGCAGCAAAAGCCGGTGGATCAAGACGAACTCCTGGCCGCGGCTGTCGGGGCTTTCTTGATCCGCAAAAACGCCGGCGAGCGGAGAGACATCGAAAATCATCAATCGAAGAGTAGTTCTCAGTGGAAAAAGCTTCGCACGGAAACCTACCGCTCTTAGCGGACGAATGGTTGGTGTGTGTCAATGGAACACCGTACCGCATGCAACTGCTTGAGAAGGGAGTCCTGAACATCAACGGTACGCGGCAGAAGTTCGATTTTCAACGCGTCGACGCGAACTCGTTCTCGCTCATCCTGGAAAACATATCATTTACAATTTTCGAACAGAAGCCACCGGCCACTTTGGAAGAATCTCACATCTCAGTGAATGGGCACAACTATCGTTTCACGATTGAAGATCGCATCTCTCAAATACGGAAATCTGCGCTGACAATTCAACGTGATGTCGTTGTGTCTGATACTCTCAGAGCGCCCATGCCGGGGCTGGTGGTGAATGTCGAAGTGAGTGAGGGGGTGGAAGTTCGTGTTGGGCAGGGGCTCATTGTCCTTGAAGCGATGAAAATGGAGAATGAAATCAGGGCAGCATTCGCAGGGAGGGTGAAGATAATCCACGTGTCTCGCGGCAAAGTTGTGGAAAAAGGAGAGCCCCTGATTTCTCTCGAGCGCAATTGATTTTTGGGGCAGAAATGACTAGAATAAGCAGAATTTGAGCCGCACGATGAAACTCCTTCCAAAATTTGCGCTTGTCCTTGGCTCTTCAACTCAGTTTGTCGTTTCAGGAGGTTTTCAGTTAAATGAGCACGGCGCGCGGGGAATTGGCATGGGGGGAGCCTATGTCGCTCGCCCCTTTGATGGATCTGCAATATTCATTAATCCCGCAGGGTTGTCCCTGCTAAAAGGATTCCAATTGTACGGCGGAACGACGATCATTTCCCCGAGTTCCCGCTTCCGAGGCCATTATCCGGACAACCCTGTTCAGGCAGCCGAAATGAAACAAAATCTCTTTTTCCCTTCTCATGCATATGTGACATACTCCACCGAAGGCCTCATTTCTGCCGGCATTGGCTTTTTCAACATGTATGGCCTTGGGAGTGAATGGCCTGAGGGATGGGCGGGCAGAGCGTTGAGCGAAAAGGTGGACCTGAAAACCTACTTCATCAATCCCTCCCTCTCTGTCCGGGTTGGCGAGACGTTTTCGATTGGAGCCGGTTTCAGCTACATTCCTGCTTCTGCCTTGATCATCCGCAGCATTCGAACTGGATTCTCAGATTCGACAGGCGCTCCCGTGGAACCTCGAATTACGCTGGACGGATCCGGGAGCGGGTTCGGGTGGAACATCGGCATTCTCGCAATTCCGACGGATGAATTGAGCGTTGGTTTTTCGTATCGGTCTACTGCAAAGCTCGAGTTTGATGGGAATGCGACCTTTGAGAAAGTTCCCCCTTCGCTCAAGACGACGTTTCCCGACGGCCCAGGGAGGACGAGCATCAAAACACCAGCAACATTTTTTTTTGGCGCAGCCTACAAAGTCCTGCAGAACCTTTCCGTTGAGGCTGATTATCAATTTGTAGGATGGTCGACGTTCGACCAGCTGAAATTTGACCTTGACAACGGAATTAACGGCCAAAAAGAAGTGACGGCGAGCAGGAATTATCAGGATACGTATCTTCTTCGGTTTGGCATCGAATATCAGATGCAAGAGCTTGCGTTGCGCGGGGGATACATTCTCGATAAGAACCCGGTGCCCGATGGTTACGTCGAGCCGTCTCTGCCCGATGCAGATAGGCAGGATTTCACCCTTGGGTTGAGCTATCAGCTTTCGGCCAATTTGCGCTTTGATGCAAGTTATATGTTTGTTCGATTCGCCCAGAGAACTGAATCGCGCAGCATTCCCGAGTTCAGTTTTAATGGCACCTACAACAGCTCTGCACACCTTTTGTCAGTGAGCGTTGCGTATGCTTTTGAATGATAGTCCAGGGATGAGACCGAGCGGATGGATTGTCCTCATGCTTATTCTCGTCGTCGCCTGCGAGGATAGTCAGCCCATCGTCGATTTGGGATCGACAGGAGCCATCAATTTCAACTCTTACGTGGCAATCGGCAATAGCTTGACCGCCGGCATTCAATCGAATGCTCTCTTTTCTTCGGGCCAGCAGTATAGCTATCCGAACTTAATTGCGCAACAGGCGAAGCTTGCAGGGGCAACGCTCACATTCAAACAGCCGCTCTTAGCAGACCCTGGGATTGGAGGGAGGATGCGGATAACGAAACTTTCGCCGCTGACGATCGTGAGCGATCCTGTGGGAGATCCAACCAACGCCGCGATTTATGTGGACCCAAGCCTGCCCTCGATGGGCTACAATAATTTGGGAATTCCTTATGCACGAGTTTGTAATCCCCTTACGGGGCAAAACGATGTCCTCGATACGTTAAACAGTTTTACAAAAAGCTTCTCACCATCGTTTGGCCAGATCCCCTTTTTCCATATCGTCATACGGAATCCCTACGCGAGTCAGCCTGGAAATCCGGGCAGTGTTTTGCAACAGGCCAAGAAACTGAATCCGTCCTTCATTACTGTCTGGCTTGGCAACAACGATATCCTCGGCTATTCTACTTCCGGCGGGACAATGCCGCACACGCCGCTACCGAATTTTATTGCAGCCTACAATGCGATGATTGACAGCCTTCGAGCAACAGGGGCCAAGATAGTCCTGGGAACGATTCCGAACGTCACGGCGATTCCGTTTTTCACGACGTTGAAATGGTTTGTCCCGGACCCTGCCGACCCTTCGAAACCACTGGCGGGAACTTTTATCCCCCTGTATGCGGAGAAAGGCAATGGGACAAATGGCTATTTATCGCGCAACGACCTTGTTTTGTTGACAAGTGCGGATTCACTTTTATCAGGGTATGGTCTTCCCACCTTGACAGGTCTTCCCAATGCAGGCAAGCCATTGGCGAATCGGTTTGTTCTCGATTCTGCGGAAATCGCGGTTTCGACCAGCATGACGGAAGCGTACAACGGCGTCATTAGAGGAAAAGAAGACGCCGCTATGATTGCAGTGGTGGATTTTTTTTCAATTTTCAATGACGTCGCTGAAAACGGCAGGATAATCTCTGGACAGCTTTTCACGACTGCATATGTGAGCGGCGGTATCTTCACTCTGGACGGTGTTCATCCTACAAGTCAAGCTCAAGGATTTATCGCAAATGAATTTATCAAAACTTTGAACTCGAAATGGGGAGGATCGATTGCCCATGTTGATATTCTCAGCCTCCCGGGATTGCCCATACCGCTCACCAAACGATCAATCCCGATTTCTCTATCAGAAATTCCAAGCGAACAAATCAGAGAAGCAATAAAGATTTGGCAATAGCATCAAAGCAACTCACAGCAAAATCCCGCCGTGATTTCTCACACTCCGGTGGGATTTTAATTTAATCAAGACCATCTCAGCTGGTTCCAGGGCAGACAAAAGAGAATAAGAATAAAGCAATATGAATCACGAAGAACCATACGTAGACCTTAACCTGGCGCTGCAACACGGATTGAGCGAAGAGGAGTATCGGAAAATCCTTAAATTCCTTGGTAGGACACCAACATACACAGAGCTTGGCATCTATAGTGTCATGTGGAGCGAACACTGCAGTTATAAGAACTCAATTGCGCTTCTTAAGACGTTACCAAGGAGCGGCGGTCGTCTTCTGGTCGCCGCGGGAGAAGAGAATGCGGGCCTTGTGGACATCGGTGATGGTCTTGCGGTTGCCTTCAAGATAGAAAGTCACAATCATCCGTCGGCAGTCGAGCCGTACCAGGGAGCAGCGACTGGCGTCGGGGGAATCTTACGCGATATATTTTCCATGGGAGCCAGACCGATTGCCATCCTCAATTCACTTCGATTTGGTAATCTGGGCGATCAGCGAGTTCAATATCTCTTCAAGCGAGTTGTGAAGGGAATAGCTGATTATGGAAACAGTTTCGGCGTTCCAACCATTGCAGGTGAAGTATATTTTGACAGTTGCTACCAGGATAATCCGCTCGTCAACGCGATGGCCGTCGGCGTCGTTGAAGTTGGAAAAGTCGCCAGGGCAGTTGCAAAGGGGAAGGGAAACAGCGTGATGCTCGTGGGGTCATCCACGGGCAGGGATGGAATACATGGAGCAACATTTGCCTCGGAGGAAATCTCAGCGGACTCCGAACGAAAACGCCCTTCCGTGCAGGTAGGAGACCCTTTTGTTGAGAAGCTGCTTCTGGAAGCCACTCTGGAAGCCGTTCAATCCGGCCACATTGTGGGCGTGCAGGACATGGGCGCGGCGGGGATCACATGCTCCACGACTGAGATGAGCGCAAAGGGCAAATCCGGGTTGAGAATAGATTTGGATAAGGTTCCGTTGCGAGAGACTGGAATGACGAGCTATGAAATTATGCTCTCGGAATCTCAGGAGCGCATGCTGTTCATGGTGAAGAAAGGACATGAAACAGAGGTTGAAAATATCTTTCGGAAGTGGGATTTACATGGGGTAGTTATTGGAGAAGTTCAGGATGGAGAACTCGTAGAAGTTTTTCACCAAGGAAAGAAGGTTGCTTCTGTTCCTGCGAAATCTCTTGTGCTCGGAGGAGACGCACCGGTTTACACACGTGAAAGTCGTGAGCCTGCCTATCTGAAAGCCGCCCGTGAGTTCGATTCTTCCTCAGTAAGCGAACCATCGGATTACAACGAGGTGCTCCTAAACTTACTGAAAAGCCCAACGATAGCCAGCAAGAAATGGATATTCCAGCAGTATGATACCATGGTAAGGACAAACACCGTTCTGAACGCAGGACATGATGCTTCGATCGTGAGGATTAAAGGAACCACGAAGGCGCTCGCATTGAAAACCGACTGCAATTCGCGATATGTGTACCTGAATCCAAGACGCGGAGGTGAAATTGCTGTTGCGGAATCTGCAAGGAATGTCGTCTGCGTTGGTGCGATGCCTCTGGCCATTACCAATTGTCTGAATTTTGGCAATCCTTACGACCCTGAGGTGTATTGGCAATTCAAAGAAGCTGTAAGAGGGATTGGCGAGGCATGTCGATACCTTGGAACCCCTGTGACGGGCGGTAATGTAAGCTTCTACAACGAAGGACCGAATTCGGCAATTTTTCCAACTCCCGTCATAGGTATGTTGGGGTTGATCGAGGATGTTGATAACATCGCCAGCTCAGAATTCAAGTCTCCAGGTGATGCAATAATTTTGCTCGGACAAAACAAACAGGAGCTGGGGGGCTCTGAATATCTGTATTTGAGAACTGGGAAAATTGCCGGAGATGCTCCGGAGCTTGATTGGCCTTCGGAGAAGAATCTTCACGCACTATGCCTTGAGCTAGTCGGCGAACGATTGTTCAACAGCGCACATGACGTGTCTGAAGGGGGAATGGCCGTGGCCCTCGTGGAATCGATCCTCGGTGGTGAGCCCGGCCTTGGCTTTGATGTGAATCCTGACCGAGGAGGCTCTAATCGTCTCGATTTTGAACTCTTTGGAGAAAGTCAGTCAATGATTATTATCAGTACGCATCCAGACAACGAGATGAGAGTTCTTGACCTCGCAGAAAAGCGAAACGTCCCAGCAAGGAAAATCGGTAAAGTTAACGGAAGCGGAATTGTTCGTATTGGGGACTTGATAAGCGTAGAAGCATCCGTTGCGAGAATCGCCTATGACTGGAGTATTGAGAGGGGCTTGGGCGAGTTAGGAGATACGGGGGTGCGAAAATCGCCCCCTGCCTAACTTGACATAATATATATTGACTCAATTTCGTTGCAGCAGACCAATTGTTGTCCTCAAAAGTAATCACATCTAGGACAACGTCGAGCTTGAGACCGGTCCTAGCTAAGAAGTTTTCCAGGACGACGAGGTGAGGGTTTCGGGTTTCGATTAGTCTCATGGGCTACTCCGTGAGACAAAAAAGGGGTGAGCGTCATCAGGTCAGATGGGCCGCTTACCCCAGGGTGAAACTGCAATGGACGAACAT
>JACQPT010000095.1 GCA_016207415.1 Ignavibacteriales bacterium | reverse complement strand
GACACTCCAACCAACGTTAGAAATGCGGCAATGACTTCTTGCGTAATCTCAAGGTTGACCGGGATAAGGCCGTCGAGTAGAGAGATTATGCCGAGTGTCACGAGTACGTCATGAAACAAAGACATGACGGCTCCGACTCCGTAGATGAACTGAAACCTGATGGCAATGTAAAAGAGGATAGCGACCAGGGACGCGATGATGGCGTAGAGCGCATCGCGACGGAGTTCTGCGCCGATTTTAGGCCAAATCCGGTACTCTTTAAGAACCTCAAACCTGACATCGGGAAAGCTCTGTTGGATGGCCTGCCGTATTCTGTCGCCCACAATATTGCCTTCCGCCTGCTCGGTTGTTCTGATCAGCATGTTGCCTTCGGTTCCGTAAGATTTGATCTCGCTATTACCCAGTCCAACATTTGCTAACGATCCCCTGATTTCAGCGACCTCGAGTTTTCTGCTGAAAGAAAACAAGACCTCCGTGCCTCCGCGAAAATCGATTCCATAGTCTATTCCCTTGACCACAAGGGACATCATGCCGGCAAGGATGACGGCACCGGAAACAAGATACCACCGGCGACGAACACCGAGGAAGTCTATATTGGTTTTCCCGAAAAATCGCATAGTACTACTGTCTCCTTATATTTCTGCCCGCACGATCGAGAAGGGTTGCATCATTATCCAAAATTGGGTTGAAGTCCGCGGTCTATCATCAGGTTAAATGTTACGCGGGTAATGATGATTGCGCTGAACATGCTCGCAACAATACCGATCATCAAAGTCAACGCAAAACCTTGAACCGGTCCAGTACCGAATTGATAGAGAATCAATCCGGTCAAAAAGGTTGTGATGTTGGAGTCGAAGATAGCTGAGAAAGCTTTCACATACCCGGCGTCAACCGCGGCGCGCAGGGTTTTTCCTGTCGCAAATTCTTCACGGATGCGCTCGTTGATGAGGACATTCGCATCGACGGCCATACCTATGGTCAGAACGATGCCGGCAATGCCCGGGAGCGTGAGTGTTGCCTTGAAGCCAGCCATGACGCCAAGGAGGAAGAGCATGTTAAACAGCAAAGCGATATCTGCTACGAAGCCAGCGTTATTGTAGTAAAGAATCATGAAGAGAATGGTAAATGCAAAGGCTATCAATGAGGCCGAAATACCCGAGCGGATCGAATCTTCGCCGAGAGATGGCCCAACCGACCTTTGTTCTATGATTTTAACGGGGGCTGGGAGTGCGCCTGCTCTCAAAACGATTTCCAGCAGCCGGGCTTCGTTAGGCGATTCGATTCCCGTTATCTGAGACCGACCGCCCGGTATTTTCCCAATAATGGTCGGGGCCGAGAATGCGGCGTTGTCGAGCACAATGGCCACGCGTTTCCCAATGTTTGCGCCCGTAATTCGTGACCATTCACGCGCTCCCTCACTGTCCATTTCCATGTTTACCACGGGCCGGTTATCCTCGGGGTTGACGCTTGCGCGCGCATCGACGACAACTCCTCCGGTCAACTCCGGCGCTTTCTTGAGCGGGTAAAGGGTATAATACTTGTAACCGTCGGCAAACGCCTGGGTCTTTGCGGACCAAACGAACTCAAAATCGGGGGGAAGGGTATTCTGAATGTCGGCCCTGCCGAGGAGCCTCGTTATGCGATCCCGGTCCTTATCCCTTACAAAAGCCTCACCTGAACGCTGGTCAAACCGCAGGTATGAAAGGAAAGGGTGTTCTCGCAAGAGTTTTGTTTCCTCGGTGGTGTCAGCTGTGGCGGGAAGCTGCGTGCCTCCTAAGAGTTCTGTAAGCGCATCTTTCGGTTTTTCCTCGGGTTTTTCTGCCTTTTTTTCTGTCGTTGCGACGGTGTCTGTCGTCTTGCCGGTAAGGTACTTATCGATCGATTCCAGAACTTTGAACGAGATATCAGGGTCTCTCATCATTCGGAATTCAAGCTTTGCCGTCCCTTGAAGTAATTGTCGGACTTCGTTTTCATCTTTCACTCCGGGGAGCTCAACGATGATGCGTCGGCCGCCCTGTTTCTGAATATTCGGCTCGGAGACCCGATATTGATCAACCCTGTTGCGGACAATCTCGATAGCCCGGTCGACAGATTTTTCAGCTTCGGATTCAAGCCAGCTGATAATGGTGGCATCGTCATCACGGATGTTTCTGTAATAACGGCTCAAACGGATTCCATTATCTTGGAATCTTTTCGCAAACACCGGTATAACGGAGACGTCGGTCTGTGTCTCTTCTTTCCTTACGTCGGTGATAAAGCGGCGAAAACTCTCATCCTTGCTTTTTGCAAGATCGTCGACGAGTTGAAGGATATCCACTTCGAGGACGACACGCATGCCCCCCTGTAAGTCAAGCCCCAGCTTGACACGGCTTTCTTTCGCCGTGAGGATGTCGCCTTCATGCTGCTCGAAATAGTTGAGGCTATCCTCGCCGGAAAGCGACGTAAGTGTTTTTCGGAATCGAAAATCTTGATACGTAGGCCACAAAGAGTACACCGCCAAAATAACTGCACATGCAATCAGGAGAAGACGGCTCAGTTGGTTTCTCACAGGAAAATCTCCACACTAAATCTGAATTGTTTACGTCGTCGGGTGAGAGCAGATCAACGTGGAAATGTGTTTGCGAAATGCTCCTCGTGGAAAAAGCAAGAAAAAATATACTCCAATGTGCCACGAAAGTCAACAAAAAACCGTTGCATTTCAGGCGTTTCACGGCTATATTGAAAAAAAATTTGCATCTGGATTTCTAGATTTTTGAGGAGCTTTTTGTGCTATGGCTTTGATGACACAGATACGTGATAACCTGACCACGCTCTTCGCGGTGCTGGCGGTGTTTTTCATAATTCTTATTGTTTTTGACTGGGGGATGGATTACACTGGCACCAGAGGGAGAGGCGGTGCAAACGCAGAAGTGCTGGGAATGATCAACGGGAGGGAAGTATCTTACCGGGACTTTTCTGAGCGCCTGCGCAGAGAAGTCGAGACACAACGAGAGCGAACAAAAACGGAGGTCGATGAGGAAACAGAGCGACAGTTGCGAGGGCAGGTCTGGAACTCACTCGTTGACGAGACCCTCCTTGAGCAGGAGATTGAGCGCCTGGGAATAATCGTGACGGATGAGGAAATCGTCGATGTGATCAGAGGGCCAAACCCTCCGGAGTTCCTCGTTCAACGCTTTCGTGATTCCACAGGTACCTTTCACCGGGAAGATTACCTGCAGGCGATCATGGCTCCCGAGAACAAGCAGGCGATGGTGCAGGTGGAGGAGGTCATTCGCCAACAGCTCAGGCGCCAGAAGCTTCAAAGCCTCCTTTTTGCCTCCGTACATGTGACAGAAGGAGAAGTCCTGCAAAGGTTTTCCGACCGGAACATCACGATGGAAGCCGAATATGTATTGTTCGACCCCAACCGAGTTATTCCCGATTCTTCAGTTGTCCTCACTGACAACGATGTGCAAAAGTTTTACGGCGCACATCCCGACGAGTTCAAGGTAAGAGCGGCCCGGCGATTGAAGTACGTCGTCTTCAACCAGCTTCCCTCTCATGCCGATTCCGAGGCGGTCTGGAAGGAAATGACCCGCCTGCAGGACCAATTGGCTACAGGAATGGATTTTGAAGACTTGGCAAAGACCTACTCAGAAATCCCCGTTACTGACGCTTATTTCAAACATGGCGAACTCACGCGGGAAAAGGAAAACCTCGTGTTTTCTTCAAAGAAAGGGCAAGTTGTGGGGCCTGTTAAGGATTTTGACGGTTACCATTTAATAAAAGTGGTCGACGAGAGGCAAGGAAAGGATGAGTTTGTCAAAGCGAGCCATATTCTGCTGAGGACGGTTCCCGGGCCTGACAGTACGATAGTGATTCAGAAGGCGAGGGATTTACTCAGACGGGCGCGCGGGGGGGAAGACTTTGCCAAGCTTGCGCGCGAAAACAGCCAGGATTTTGGCTCGGCGCAGCTCGGCGGAGAACTCGGCTGGACGGGAAAAGGCGGATGGGTCAAGGAGTTTGAGGAGGCCGCGTTCAAAGCAAAAATAAACGAGGTTGTCGGCCCCGTTCGGTCTCAATTCGGCTGGCATATTATCAAAGTTTCCGGGAGAGACAAACGCGAGCTGAAAATCATCGATATCGCCATGAGGGTGAGGTCGAGCTCTCAGACAATCGACGCGGCTCTCCAGCAGGCAAATGACTTTGCCTATCTCGCGGGTGAGGAGGGGTTCGAAAAATCTGCTGAAGTAAGCAAGTATGAAATCCGCGAGACACCGGAGTTTTCAAGAAGTTCGATGATTCCCGGAATCGGGATGAACGATGCTGCGATGACCTTTGCGTTCAAAGCCAAACTGGGAGAGGTGAGTGAACCCATCACTGTGTCGGGCGGCCTCGCCGTTTTCAAGGTCTCGGGGATTACAGAAGAAGGAGTTAGACCTTTTCAGGATGTGAAAGGGATCTCACGGTCGATGGCGTTGAAGGAAGCAAAGATGCAGAAGCTTCGTGTGCACGTTGAGGCTTTTCACTCAACGCTCTCACCCATGACTGAACTTCTGGACGCTGCGAAATCGCTTTCCAACGTCTCGGCGCAAAAAACCGGTCCGTTCAAAGCCACGGACTTCCCCTCTGGGATTGGACGGGATCCGAAATTCATCGGAAAAGCCATGACGATGAATCCTGGAGAGCTTTCAACGCCGTTCGAGGGATTGCGCGGGTTCTACGTGATGAAGCTTCTCTCGAAAACCGATTTTGATTCCACCCAATACGCCGCTGAACGCGTGTCACTCCGCGATCAGGTTCTTCAGGAAAAAAGGAACAGAATTGTCTCGGATTGGATCGCCAGTTTGCGGCAGGCGGCGGATATCGAGGACCATCGCGACAAGTTTTATCGTTAAGTCAGTTCATTGTGCGACCCCGTCTAGCCTTCATAGTACTTATATTCATTGCGCTCTTCCAGATTGTCGAGGGACGCCAGTTTGATTGGACTTCGTCCTTCGTCATACGTGCGAACTACATCACGAGCTCCAAACTGTTTTTCAACCCCGATGCGGCGACGAACGACCTGAGGAGTCAGTACATCACAGTGGACGACATGGTCGGAGCCGGGCTTGAGTGGCGGTGGAGGATCGAGGACGCGAACATTCTCGTTGTTGTGTCCGCAGATTATATTTCGAAGTCTCGTGACGAAAGCCAGCTGCTCGCGATAGGCGGCTCCTTGAGGAGACTGCCGGTCACTGAAGGCGTCCGCTTCATACCTCTGGAGCTGGGGATTAATACGTATATCCCGATTGGCTCGGAGAATATGAGGCTTACCATGGGCGGTGGATTCGGAGCCTACTATGCTATACGGACGTTGGAAGTAGCCGGAGTTGGAATTCGGATTGGGAATACTCCGATAGGATACGGCATCCACGTAGGCACGGGGGTCGAGTACAAAGTCAATTCCATCCTCTCCCTGCGAATGGAAATGAAGTTTCGTGACCCTGAAATTGTGAATGAAATAAGTTTTGAGCAGGAATCGACGGATTATGGGGGATCGGTCATCGTGTTTCCCCAGAACGCGTTTCGAACAAAAATCCAGGTCGACGGTTTGAGCCTTTCGCTCGGCCTCATGGTGGAAGTTTTCTAACAAGCTGTTTCAATTCAGAAAGCGCCCTGGGTTCGCGGCGCTTTTTTTGTTTCATATCGACTGTGGAATCGAATACGGTTGCGGCGAAAAAGAAGATTGTTTTCCTTACGGGTTTTATGGGAAGCGGAAAGAGCACCATCGGGCCAATCCTTGCGAATACCATCGGATTCGAGTACGTCGATGTCGACAGGATCATCGAGAAGAAAGCAGACAGGAAAATCGTCGATATTTTTGCTGAAGCGGGAGAGCGAGCATTTCGTGAAGTCGAGAAGCAGGCGTTGCAGGAAGTGTCGTCTCTTGACGCAGCCGTTGTTTCGCTCGGAGGAGGTACGATAGCGAATGAGGAGAATTTTGAGCTCATTCGCCGTTATGGCGTCATTGTCTACCTACAGCTCTCGCCGGAGGAGATTTTGTATCGCGTCCGGCGTCGCACCGACCGACCTTTGCTCAAAGACGCAAACGGAAACCTTTTAACCGGAACTGAGCTCGAAGCTCGCATTCGGGAACTACTCGACATCCGCGAACAATTCTATTCCCGTGCCGATATCATCATCCCCGCCGACAAGAAGAAAGTTGGCGCAACGGTTGACGAGATCGTCCGAAAACTCAGGGGAATTATCTAAAAATCATACCGTGATCAGCCGCCAGGTTGAAGTTTCTCTGGGTGAACGCAGCTATCCGATCTACGTCGGTTCGGACATGGTCTCTTCGTTTGCTGCCACGTGTGATCACCACGGGCTTCCCAAACACGTTGCTCTTGTCACGGATTCGACCGTGTCAAAGCTTTACTTGAAACCCCTTGAAAAAAACCTTCGGCACTTTGGGTATCAGACAATGGCGATTGTTTTTCCGCCAGGAGAGCAACAGAAGAGCCTCAGTCGGGCAAATACGATTTTCTCCGCAATGCTCAAATCCGGATTGGGGCGAAAATCTGCCGTCATTGCTCTGGGCGGCGGCGTCATAGGAGACCTGGCGGGGTTTGTCGCGGCCACGTATAAGCGGGGTGTCCCGCTGGTTCAAGTTCCAACAACGTTGTTGTCTCAGGTCGACAGCTCCATTGGCGGAAAAACGGCGGTCAACCATCCCCTGGGAAAAAACATGATCGGTGCGTTCTATCAGCCGAAGTTTGTTTGGGCCGACATTGAATGCCTGAAAACCCTTCCCCTGCGCGAAATTGTGTGTGGCCTCGGCGAGATCATCAAATACGGAATCATTTCGGACGCGGAGCTGTTTTCGTACCTTGAGAAGAACCTCGATCAAATTCTGAACCTGAAACCGGAATCCGTACTGCATGTTCAGGCGACGTGCAGCGCCATAAAAGCCGGGCTTGTATCACAGGATGAGCGTGAGTCGGGCGTCCGTGTGATTCTTAATTTTGGACATACCGTCGGGCACGCGTTGGAGGCGGCGGGCAAGTACAAGGTTCTCAAACATGGAGAAGCCGTTTTGCTGGGGATGATGGCTGAATCTTATATTGCCCGGGAGCTTGCGATGATCGATCGCGATGTTTATGCCAAAATCGTAAATCTCATTCGACGCGTGCCGTTGAAAGTTCACGTTAAAGTGCTACGTTCCAAGAAAATTCTCGAAGCAATGGGTCGTGATAAGAAATCGGTGGGCGGGAAAAGGCGATTCGTTCTGCCGACAAGGATTGGTCATGTAAAGGTAGTCGAAGTGCAAGATCAACAAGTTATTCGAGGGTCGTTGGATATGGTCACGAATCGGGAACGATGAAAAAAACAAACCGAGCAATCAAGGACCACTTCAGAAAGTGTATCACATAACTCTCTCTTGAGAGAACGGGAGGCAAACAAATGAAAAGCTTGCTTCGTGAAATTTTTTTGATTGTCGTATTGATCGGATGGCCGATATTCAACGTGCACTCCCAAGGAAGCTCTAACGTTCAGTTTCTTGGGAATTTCAATAACTATTCCGCAACGCGGTACAACGATTGCTGGGGGTATACTGCTCCAGACGGAAGGGAATATGCTTTGCTTGGCGTGCGAAGTGGTACGAGTATCATCGATATTACGAACGCGCCGACTCTCACTGAAGTCGGTTTCATTCCAAGTGCGCTTGCGGTTTGGAAAGATATCAAAACCTACAGACAATATGCTTATGTTGTTACCGATGGTTCGGGGCTGGGGCTCCAAATCATCGACCTGTCGATGCTTCCGGATACAGCGTTTCAGGTCAAGGTAGACTCCTCGATCTTCAAGACCTCGCACAACATTTATATTGATACAAGTCGAGCTTTGCTGTATATCGAGGGGAATGCCAGTGCTCCGGTGAGGCTATGGAGTCTGTCAGATCCAGCGAATCCTGTTCAAGTCTCAACATTTGGTCCCTCGAACCAGTCAATCCATGATATCTATGCGCGTGGGAATCGCGCATATGTTTCAGAAGGCGGAAGCGGATCCTACTCCATTTGGGATGTTTCATATCCGAATGTCCCAGTTCATCTCAAAACTTTTTACACTCCTTTTCGTGGATATGCTCACAATTCGTGGCTCTCCGATGACGAAAACTTCTTGATGACGACTGAAGAAACCGTTGGACAGACCGTAAAGATCTTTGATATCAGCAACCTCGATTCTGTAAGACTAAGAGGAGAATATCTCGCTCCCATGGGATTGGCCCATAACACGCACATCAAGGGACGTTACGCTTACATCTCCCATTACAAAGACGGACTTCGGATCGTGGATATTTTCAACCCGGATGCTCCGGTCGAAGCCGCGCACTATGACACATATGTTGGTGGACTCTCGGGGGATTACCACGGTGACTGGGGCGCGTTTCCGTTTTTCAACTCTGGTAAGGTCTTGGCCTCTGACATGGAAGCTGGGCTTTTTGTGGTTCATTTCGCCGGATCGGCGGTGACAAATACAGATTCTCCCGGTGGCGAGTTGCCGCATTCTTATTCACTGCGACAAAATTATCCAAACCCGTTTAACCCCCAGACCACGATCACGTTTGAACTCCCAAACGCGGTGGATGTGAAAATTGTGGTTTATAACATCTTTGGGCAGGTGATTCGTGTGCTTGCGGAGGGGAATCATGCAAAAGGAATACATCAAGTCGCCTTTGAAGGGCGCGAGTTGGCGTCGGGAGTTTATTTCTATACGCTTACGACAGCAGGTTTCGCGGCGACAAAGAAAATGGTTTTGATGCGGTAGGGAGAGAGTCTCCGCTCATCTCAGTTGATTGTGAGAGATGAGTCTCAGGCAAAAAGTGAAACGGCAAACAAAGATCACCAGTTGATCTTGCTCGGTGTTTCTCTCCCCTCGTTCCACAAAGCGCTCGTGTGTTTGTCGCAAAGTCCAATGGGGTATTTGGAATTGAACAGCTCCGTCATCTTTTGCGGGCACCATTCGCGGGATTTTTTCTTCGTATCGACGCAGATCGTATCCTGAACGATCCCGTCAGGCTTGTTGAAGTATTCTACGGGCAAGTCCAAATCGGGATCCTCGTATGTGTGCTGGAAGAATCTTCCGATAATGGGCGCCGCCGCCCTTCCACCCTGCCCGTCGGCCGTTCCGAATTTGATCCTGCCGTCGTCGAAACCGACCCAGACCCCGGCCACAATTTGCGGCGTAAAGCCCACAAACCACGCATCTCCGTAGTCGTTTGTCGTTCCGGTTTTTCCCGCCGCGGGCAAATAAAAGAATTTTCGAATTGCCGTGCCCGTTCCTTCGTTGACGGCACCTTCCATGAGGTTTGTCATCAAGTACGCTGTTTCTTTGCTCAGGACTTCCCTTTTTTCGGGCCGGTTTTCTTCGATGACGTTTCCGTCCTTGTCCTCGATGCGGAGAATCGAAATCGGGTTGACAAGTACGCCTTCGTTCGGGAATACGGAATATGACGATGTCAGCTCAAGAGGAGAGACTTCGACGGAGCCCAGGGCGATCGATTCGTACGGCGGAATGCGGGACCTGATGCCCATCCGTTTCGCATATTGAGCGACCTGTTTGGCGGGGGCAATCTCGAGAATGGCCCGAACGGTGACGAGGTTGATGGATTTCTTGAGTGCTTCGCGCAGAGTGTATTTGCCACCGATGGACAGGTCGTAGTTCGAGGGCGTCCAACGAGTACCGTCGGGCATCGGGATCGTCACAGGCTGATTCAGCAGCTCATAGCAGGCAGGGTAACCGTTATCGAGAGCGACGGTGTAAACAAAAGGCTTGAAGGCGGAACCCGGTTGCCGTCGGATCTGGGTGACGTGATTCAAACCGTACTTGAACGCCCGAAAGTTCTTTCCTCCCACCATGGCGAGGATGTACCCGTTGTGGGGGTTGATTGCCACAAAGCCGACCTCGATCATCTTCGCCAGCTGTTTAACGGTGTCGACGAGAGCCGTATCCGTGCGCATTACGCGTAGCAGGCTATCACGGCTTTCAGGAGTCTGGAGTTTCCTGTAGACTTCAGATTCCTTGATGGTTTTATCAATATTGTCCCTGAGGATTTCGGGGTACTTCGTCCAATCCCAAGTAAGGTCAAACGCTTTTTGAAATTCGTTCAAATGTTCTTCGATGGCTTGGATGGCATGTTTTTGCATCCGGCTGTCGATGGTTGTGTAAACGCGAAGTCCATCGCGAAGAGCATCAAACCCGTATTGTTGCTGTTTACGAACGAGCTCGCGCCGGGTCATCTCAACAAAGTGAGGTGCGATACCTGTGCGGTACTCGGATTCGGGCTCCTTCATAACAGGTACTTCTGAGCGCACAAGTTCAGCTGATTCAGGTGTGACGAGCCCGTCTTTGACCATCTGGCCGATGACGATATCTCTGCGGTTCAAAGCCCGGTCCATGTGATTGATCGGGTCGTAGTAGGACGGACCCTTGAGCATTCCAATCAAAAGTGTGTACTCTGCGGGGTCAAGCTGCACCGCCGGCTTGCCAAAATATGTTTGTGCGGCTGCCTGAATTCCATACGCTGATCGGCCAAAGTACGACTCGTTGAGGTACAGTTCCAAGATTTCTCTCTTGGTAAAACTACGCTCAATCTGGACCGATGTGATGAATTCCCGAACTTTCCTCGTGATTTTGTCAAAGAATGATTCTTCCGAGCCTTTAAGTTTGTAGAGATTTCGAGCAAGTTGTTGCGTGATGGTGCTCGCTCCTGCCGCTTTGAGTGTAAGGACATTAATTGCCATTTGGCGGACAAACCGGGGAGCGTTGACGCCCCAATGGTTGTAAAACTCCTTGTCTTCAGTGGCGATAAGAGATTGAATGAGGCCTGGTGGGAGTTTATCGAGTGTTACGGAAGTGCGGTTTTTGTACGACAACAGGTCGAGCACGTCCCCATCAGCAGCATAGATTCTGGTGGCAAGCTCAAGTTGAGGGTTTTCTAATTTTTCAAGGGAGGGAAGACCGGAGATCACATGGATAGCGAACAAGAAAAAAGCGGCGAAGATAACAAGCACAAAGCTAAGAATGAAGTTCCTGCGATTTCTGAAGAAATCCATTCCTTTTTGTTGGAGAATACTTTTACGGTATGACGGATCGTTGAAATACCGATTCATCTTTTCCGAGCTATAATTCTCTTTTCCCATTGCGACTCTACAACCCTAAAATAAATCCTTGGGTCACCTTCTCCTCGTTCTTTAACGTCGGTTCCATGTTTTTAATTCCAGCTTTTTCCCGTCAAAAACTGCGTACGTGTTCTCTGTAATCCAATCGCCAAGATTGACATACACGCCGCTGCCGAGCTTACGAAACTGGGGCACATGGTTGTGTCCCATGATGACATAGTCAAACCCCTGCTGGATCTTTTCTTCGGCATACAGGATCATGTCGTTTTCTTCCAGAGGCCGCTTGCTCGTGTGTTGCCGGCTTTTTCGGGATGACCAGCGTGCAACAGCGCCGGCAACATCTGGGTGGATGAGCGAAAACAAGAACATGTTCAACTTGTTGCGGAGAACGGATTTCAGGATTCTGTAGCCGGTGTCGTTTTGAAGCAAGCCGTCGCCGTGATGGATCAGGAATCGTCTGCCTTTGATCGTCTGTTCGATTGGTTCAAGGAAAACCCGAATGCCGAGTTCATCCTGAAAATACCCCTTCAGCCAAAAGTCATGGTTGCCGGCGAGGAATGACACCTGCACGTCGTTCTCCGTAAGATCCGCGAGTTTTGTGAACAGCCGGAAATAGCCTTTGGGCACGACTGATTTGTATTCAAACCAAAAATCAAACAGGTCGCCCACAATAAACAGTTGGTCTGCATCTTTCTGAACCAGCGAGAGGAAATCGATGACCCGTCGCTCTTTTTTCCGTTCTTCCTCTTTCGAACCCAGGCCGAGGTGAGCGTCAGAAAAGAAATACGTTTTGCGTTGTGATGCGCGGCGGGATGATGCCATGAGTTGGGTTCGAAATCTTTATTAGATAGCGAAAAAATGAGGGAAATGCAAGGTTGCCCGCGAAAGAAAGCTCCGGGAAAAAAGTAAATGGTGTCAGTGGTTGTTGGAGGAAAGCGGGAGGGTTACCGTAAACGTGCTTCCTTTTTTCTCCCGGCTCGTCACTTCGATTGTCCCTTGGTGAGTTTCAACGATCCATTTGGCAATCGACAACCCAAGACCACTTCCCGACCGGTCGCCGTCTCTCGATTGGTCTCCACGATAGAACCGGTCAAAGATTTTGGCGAGGTCTTTTCGTCGGATGCCAATCCCGGAATCCTGGACGCGCACGACTGCACTCCCGTTCACCCGATGGAGTGAAAAACCAATGCTGCCGTTCTCTGGTGTATACTTGACGGCGTTGTCCACAAGGTTCAGGAAAAGTTGGCGCAGCCTGGTTGGATCGCCGTTGACGTTAATACGGTCGAGCGAGCCGAGGGTAACGGAGATGTTCTTGCGTTCGGCAAGCAGCCGGGCATCGGCCACGATTTGTTCGAGAATCTGCGTGAGGGAGATTTCCTGAAAATTGAACGCCGGCGTCCCTGAATCGGATTTCACGAGCGACATGAGACTTTCCACGATGTTGGAAAGGCGGACAAGCTCATCGTGGATGCTCAGGAGGAGAGTTCGCGTTTGATCGTTCATCTTCGGTCCCCGGAGGGCGACCTCAATCTCGCCGCGCATAATCGTTAGGGGGGTACGAAGCTCATGCGACGCGTCTGCTGAAAATTGTCGAATCTGAGAAAAGGAGGCGTGAAGACGCCCTATCATGTCGTTAAACTGGGCAGTGAGCCTCCCGATTTCGTCGTCGACATGGTGGGCAGGAAGACGCCGGTTCAGGTTCTGAGCAGTGATTTCGCGGGCGGCGCGGGTGAGAGCATCAACAGGTTTCAACGACTTATGGGCTAAAAACCATCCTCCGATGACAGAGAGGAGCAGAGCAATGGGAGCGATGATCCCGAAGTTTGCAAAAAGGCTGTCGAGCACTTCGTTGACAGGTTCAAAGGGAAAGGCCACGAAGATTTTCACGTAGTCATTTTGCATAACGGCCAGCCGCAAATCATGTAATTCGGGGTTCCTTATCGTTGTGATATGGACGTTTGCATAGGGAATGTCGTCATACTTAATCTGTGATTTCCCGAGACTCGGCGACCTGTACAAAAGGTCATTGTTCCGGTCCAGGATTTGAATAAAATGGCGTCGTGGTGTAAGCAGGGTATGCTGGTAAATCTGATTCCACATCGCGTCCACCTCTGCCCGTTCTTCCTGTTCCCTCAGTTCCTCCTCGGTGGGAGTCGACGTGGAGGCTGTTTTTTTCAGTTCCTGCAGTTCTCTGAGAGCAGCCCTTTTGAGCCGGACTTTTTTCGCTTTTGGCTCAATGAATTCGTTGACCCATTTCACCTCACTGTGCAGTGAGCGGTCGAGGTTTTCAATCAGAACCTGCCGCGTGACGAAGTAGGAGATTGCGCCGAAGGTGAGCAGCGTTGCTCCCAGCCAGGCGGTGTACCACAGCGTCAGTCTGGTTCGAACGGAATGAAAAAATGTCATCGTCTTGTTGCCGGGGAATTCTTGTCGGAGATAAAATAGCCTTTTCCCCGTTCCGTATGGATGAGTTTGGTTTCAGAACCCTGGTCGATTTTCTTGCGCAAATGATTAATGTAGACGTCGACAATATTCGTCCCGGGGTCAAAATCGAGCCCCCACACTTCCTTGGCGAGTTGATCCCGCGTCACGAGCCTCCCCAGTTTGCGCAGGAGAAACTCCAGCAGCGTGTACTCCCGCGTCGTCAGATCGATGCGCCTCCCTTTGCGCGTGGCTCTTCGGGACAACGTATCGAGCTCGAGGTCGGCAACTTTCAAGACTCTCTTTGCATCGGACCCGCGTCGTAAAAGAGAGCGCACGCGTGCGAGCAGTTCGTCGAAAGCGAAAGGCTTCGTGAGATAGTCATCGGCGCCGGTGTCGAGTCCTTTGACGATATCTTCCGTCGCGCTGCGGGCGGTAAGCATCAGGACGGGAACTTTGATTCCGTCGTGGCGTAGCGAATGAAGGATGTCGAAGCCATTCTTTTTGGGGAGGAGCACATCGAGGATGAGAAGGTCAAACTGTTCGCCCGTCGCTTTCTGTTCGCCCGACTGTCCATCGGCTGCAACATCGACTTCGTATCCTTCTGCCTCAAGGCCCTGCCGGATGAACCGCGCGACCTTCAGCTCGTCTTCAACCAACAGAATTCTCATATGCTCACCTTCACAAGTGGTTGGCCCATCCGAAAATACTCGATTATCAAGTCACTGTCAAATCAATGTCGAGAACAACCGTTCAAAATGATTTGCTTTGAATCACGTTCTTTTTTACCTATATTTTCGCGCGCTATGGCTGCAGCCTTCCTCAAAAAGCCGACACTAATTCTCGCCGCAGTCTTCTTCTCGGGTTGTATTCAAACGATTGCCATTCAGACCATGGCCGGAATTATGGACCATGGTTTTGAGGCGTTCAATGAAGAATCCGACACCGAACTTGCCCGCGAAGCGCTCGGTGCAAATCTCAAGTTGATCGAAGCGTTGATCAAAGGAGATCCTGAGAATAAGAAACTTCTGATGTTTGCCGCTCAGGGTTACAACGCTTACACACTTGCATTCGTCGAGGATGACAGCGTTGTGAGGGCGCGGCTTCTTTACTTGCGTGCCCGCGATTATGCAATGAGGATTTTGGTTCAAAACGAGGGATTCCGATCCGGCATGAATGGTGATCTTGAAACTTTTTCGAAAGGCGTTGGTTCTTTATCTCAGGGGGACGCGCCGGCGGCTTTCTGGGCTGCGTTCGCCTGGGGCAGCTATGCGAATATCACACGCACAGACCCTGAAGCACTGGTTGATCTACCGAAGGTGGAAGCACTTATGGATTTCGTTCGAAGGATGGACTCAACATACTACCACGGGGGGGCGCTGCTGTTTTTTGGAACCATCGAAGGCAGTATGCCTCCCGCACTCGGCGGCAAGCCTGGGAAAGCGAAGGATTATTTTGAGCGTTGCCTCGCCATCAATAAAGGGAAGTTTCTAATGACACAGGTTTTCTACGCCAAAACGTACGCCGTTCAGGTGCAGGACCAGGAACTGTATGAATCGCTTCTGAACAAAGTCATTGAGGCTCCTGGTGATATACTGCCGAATGCAAAATTCCCCAACGCAGTTGCAAAACAAAAGGCCCGACGCTTGCTGTCGAGAATGAATGAATACTTCTAATGCGTGGAGTGAACAAGTGAGATTCCTAAAAACATTGTTGTGCCTGATGGGTTTCGGTTGGGTCGTGGCGCTCTCTCAGGAACACACAATCAAGTTTGCAACGGTGGCTCCGGAGGGAACGGCTTGGATCAACGTCATGCGAGAGTATGACGCGGCGGTGCGAAAGGAAAGCGGCGGACGAATGGGATTCAGGATCTATTTTGGAGGATCTCAGGGAACGGAGCAACAGTATCTGAGAAAAGTGAAAATCGGACAGATTCATTCTGTCGGCGTCACCGGTGTGGGCATAGGCGAAGTAGCTCCACCCGTGCGCATCCTGGAAGCACCGTTTCTGGTTCAAAGCACCGGAGAGACCGATTACCTGTTACAACGATTCGGTAAGGAGTTTGAAGGAGCCTTTGAGGAGGGCGGGTATGTCCTGCTGGGAATGACAGACGTCGGGTTTGTGTATGTTTTTACCAAAACGGAGATCCGTAAGCCGGACGACTTGAAATCTCTCAAGATTTGGACATGGGAAGGAGATCTCATCCCCGAGGCCGCGTTCAGGATGCTGAATATTAATCCCATAGCGCTGTCTCTCGACAACGTGCGCACTTCGCTCCAAACAGGCCTCATTGACGCCTTTTACACCTCTCCACTTGCGGCAATAAGTCTTCAGTGGCATACACAGTCGAAATATCTGGTTGATGTGCCGCTCACGAACGCTGCCGGAGCCGTGCTGATCTCGAAGAAGTATTTCGACGGCCTGCCAAAAGACCTCCAAGAGATACTTCTGAGAAATGGTCGTCTGTATATGAATAAACTGACGAAGCTCAGCAGAGAAGACAACCAAAAGTCACTTGAGATTCTCAAGAAATCGGGGATGAAGTTCCTCGCCGCAGACCCAAAAGACCTTCTGTACTATCTCGAAGCCGGCCGCAAAGCCCGAAGAATGCTTGCGGGCAAGATCTATTCTGAAGATTTGTTGAACCGCGTTGAAGCGGCGCTTGCCGAGTATCGCAAAAACAACAAAGCGGCTCAATGAGTTTTCTGCACAAGTTTGACGCCTTCCTGAACAGGATCGAAGGGGTTTTCCTCGTTGCCTTTCTTGCCGCCATGATTCTCATGGCGTTTCTCCAGGTCGTACTGCGCAACGCTTTTAGCAGCTCGATCATCTGGGTCGATATTCTGTTAAGGCATCTCGTATTGTGGATCGGCTTTCTCGGCGCTGCCCTTGCGACGAGCAACGACCGACACATCTCCATCGACGCTATCACGAGATTCATTTCGCCAAAAGCCCGCATGCTTGTCGGTGTCGTCACGCACATGTTTGCCGTTGTCATATGTTATTTTCTGCTCCAGGCTTCGCTGACGTATGTCGGCAACGAGATTTCCGAAGGAGCAAAGCTGTACCACGACATTCCAGCCTGGTATTCGGAGGTCATTATCCCGATTGGTTTTGCTCTTCTTCTGATACATTTTTTCATTCGTGCCCTTCTTCATGTGAACGCATTCTTCGCAAAGGGGAGTGCTTCGTGAACGGATGGTTGGTGGTTGCTGCTATAAGCATTCTCGCGTTGCTGGGTGCGCCGCTGTTTGTCATAATCGGCGCCCTTGCTCTGTATGCTTTCACTTTCTCGGGGATCGATAGCTCTGCCGTCATCATTAACCTCTATTCGATCGCCGAGAATCCCGTCCTGATTGCCATCCCGTTGTTTACATTTGCGGGCTACGTCCTTGCGGAGAGCAATTCGCCGAAGCGTCTTGTTCACGTTGCTCAGGCGTTTTTTGGCTGGATGCCCGGCGGACTCGCGATTGTTGTGCTTGTTGCATGTGCATTCTTTACCGCGTTCACGGGAGCCTCAGGTGTGACGATTGTGGCTCTTGGAGGACTTCTGTATCCCGTGTTGTTGAAGGAAAAATATCCCGAACAATTTTCGCTGGGACTTGTCACAGCATCGGGCAGCATAGGGCTGCTCTTTCCACCCAGCCTTCCGATAATCTTGTACGGAATTATTTCCAAGGCCGAGATTGACAAACTTTTTCTGGCCGGACTTTTTCCAGGCATTCTTCTTATTGCTTTTTTGTCCTTTTATTCCGTGGGTGTCAGCGTGACTTCCAAGGTCCCGCGCGTCTCGTTTGCCTATCAAAATATCATCTCGGCGGTCAAAGGGGCGGCGTGGGAGATTCCCCTGCCTGTCATTGTCGTCGGAGGGATCTATGGCGGCGTTTTTACGGCCACAGAAGCAGCCGCCGTTACAGCGTTCTACGTCCTTGTGGTCGAAGTGTTCATTTATAAGGACCTGAAACTGTTCACCGATGTACCGCGAGTCATGAAGGAGAGTATGCTTCTCGTGGGAGCGATTCTTGCCATCGTCGGAACGGCGCTGGGGTTGACTAATTATCTAGTCGACGCCGAGGTGCCGCAAAAGCTCTTCGAGCTCGTCAGAGCGAACATTACCAGCCAGGTGACGTTTCTTCTCATCTTGAACGGCTTCCTGCTTATCGTCGGAATGATGATGGACATTTTTTCTGCGATTCTCGTCGTTGTCCCGCTGATTCTCCCCGTGGCCATGCAGTTTCAGATTGACCCGATCCATCTGGGGGTGATTTTCCTGACCAATTTGGAAATAGGCTATCTCACGCCACCGGTGGGATTGAACCTTTTTCTCTCCGGTCTCCGATTTAACAAACCAATTCTGCATATTGCGCGGTCAGTATTGATCTTCATCCTGCTGGAGGTGATCGCGCTCATGGTCATAACCTACGTCCCGGAGTTGAGCTTGATGCTTGTGGCTGGAGACTGAGTCGCACCAGAAGAGTATCTCTTCTCACATCGAAAGGAGTCAATCATGATCCCCAAAAAAATCCAGGATGCAATCAACGAGCAGATCATGCACGAATTCTCTTCATCGTACGTGTATCTGTCGATGTCCGCATACTTTCAAAGCACGAATCTCCCGGGTTTTGCCCACTGGCTGATGATTCAAAGCAGGGAGGAATACAGCCACGCGCTCAAGCTGTACAACCATGTTATCGAGCGTGGTGGAAAGGTCGAGCTTGAAAACATCCCCAAACCGAAAGCAGACTTCAACAATCCGTTAGACGTAATGAAAAAGGTTTTTGAGCATGAGCAGAAAGTCACGGCTCTCATACATGCTTTGTATGAGCTTGCAGTGAAAGAAAAGGATTATCCGGCTCAGGTCATGCTTCAGTGGTTCATCGAGGAACAGGTGGAAGAGGAAAAGAATGCCAACGAGGTGATTCACCTGCTGAAACAGGTCGGAGAAGCGCCAGCGGGTCTCATTATGCTTGACCGGCAGTTGGCGGCTCGGAAGGCCGAATAGCGTCAGGGTTTTTCGAAGCCGCACTCACGCCATCGTGTATGAAGGCTTCGACCGGCTGAACACGAGAAACCTCCAGAAGATCAGTCCGAAGCCGCCGTCGATGGCTATCCCGGGAAGGAGAAAAACTGCCAGTGCCTTTGGCGACGCTTGAGTCAGCAGTGAAAAAACGAAGATCCCCACCATAGTAAATTTCGCCCACATCAACAACCTTGCGACGCTTCTGAGGTTGAGAGGGTCGCGGGCGACCATCCACTGCAGGCAGCCGAAGAAGAAAATCGACATCAGGTTGAACTGAATGAATATCGGATAACGGGGAGGTTCAACGCCGATAATCGTGTGAAGCCACGGTGTGAGGACGAAGAGCGATCCCGCTATCGCAAAATTCCAGCCGCTGCCCGCGAAGAAGAGGGCTTTATACAACTTATAAGATTCCATACAACCTTCCTTGGTTAGTTTTCCTTCTCGAGTTTTTCGATTGCTTTTTGCTTTTCCTGTGCCCGCTTATAGTATTCGAGTGTCGCCTGGTGTTGCGGCTGGATGATGAGAGCCTTTTCCCATGATTCAAGCGCCGCCCTGTAATTTTCTTTTACATAAAACTGAAGTCCGGTCTTAAAATATTTGTCGAGCTCTGGCTGGAGCGCTACGCGGGTTTTGTCGAAATGAGTTTTGGCCTCCCTGTGCTTGTCATCTCGCTGCAAGACCTCTGAAAAAATACTCAGGGCTTCAAAGTATTTGCCCTCGTTAAAAGCGGATTTTCCCCGTTCCACTATTTCGTTTAACCGACGAACCCTGATGGTTTCAAGCCCCGCCCGTGCTTGCGTGTTCTTCGGGTCGGCGGCGAGGATATGTTCAAACTCGCGTTGGGCGTCGTCGAGGAGATTACGGTCAAGGTACGATTTTGCACGGGTCAGATTTGCCTGAGCGGAAAACTTCAAGAGCACTGCAACGTCCTCCAGGCGCGGGCTGATCGTTTCGTTCTCCGGGTCTATTTCCAGAGCCTGTTCATACACACGTTGCGCCTGCTCGTAGTTCTTTTTTTCCATAAGGCTATCGCCCGTCGCAATAAGCCGCCTGATATACGCCTGGTTACGGGCTCTCACGCCTGCCCATAAAGATTGGGCTTCCTCGTTGTGAGGGTCCATCTTTATAACTTGCGCGTAGAGTCTTTCCGACTCTACGTCATTCCCCTTGCTTTCAGAATTCTTTCCTTCTTCAAGGTTCCTCGCTGAAGACTCTTGGAGAGAAGAAGATGCCTTCTCCGCGAGCGATCGTGCCGGAAAGAAGGATTCGTCGTACTGGAGAGCTCTCAGGAGCATCTGACGCGCTTCAGAAAATCGCTCCTCGTTGTAGGCCTGGACTCCAAGTTCAAAGTATTTTGTTCTCTGCGCAACGGCAGGTTCTCCAATACGAAAATTGAAGGAAAGGGAAACTCCATCCTTCCCAGCAGCAAATTCAGCTTGAACATACTGGAAGGGGACAGAAACGCCGGCGAAGATTTTTTTGAAGGATTCCGTGCCCATTTGCAAGGAAAGCCAGGAAAGAGGAAAAGCCTCCACGCCAAAAGCCCCCACCGGCTCGATGCCTTGAACGAACGATGCCTGGATCCGCAACTTATTCCTCAATGGCCAATAACCCACGCCGGCACTCAGTCCCAGTTGTTCGGGGCGGGCACTTGGGTTGAGATTGGCAATCGAAAGACCTCCGTGAAACCCTGAATTCTGTGAGGTAGAGTCGGGGAAATGAACCGAGACACCGAAGCCAAGCGAAACGCTCGGGCTTGCGTTCGGATTGATGTTGACTGCACCTCCCACGCCGTGTTGCCCGAGAAAGATGCCGCTGTATCCAAGGCTGTATTGCGATGTCGTTGCGAGCCGTGCAATTCCAGCTGAAAAAGTTCCGACGAAAGGCTGAAAATGTGTGCCGGTCATCGACGAAAGGTTCGACCATCGATTCGTGGAGAGAAAGAACTCCGATTGGTGAATCCGCCCAAGCTCGGCCGGATTCCGGTACAGTGCTGAAGGGCGCACGTACCACATGACGGACGAACCGCCAAGGGCATAATCGGTACTCCCGGTGATCTGCGCAAGGGCCGAAACGGGAAGGAGGACGAGCAACACCCAAACAGTACTTGCATGGAGACTAAGACGACATGGAATACGAGATCTCATGGACCGGGACCCGATCTTGTTTACCTTTGATTGCGATCTTGCCTTCGGACTTCGTTTTGTATTCGCCGTTCAGCCGTTTGACGAAATCCTCGTTTGCCAGAATCTGCTTCGGTCCGGCGATGCCGCACAGTCGGGAAGCGAGGTTGACCGTATCGCCGATGACGGTGTAATCCATGCGGTCGTGAGACCCGATGCTGCCGAGCACAGCCACACCCGTTGCAAGGCCGATGCCGATTTCAAGGACGATATCCTGTTTTTTTTCTCTCTCTCTGTTCATTTCAGAGATCTTCCTTTGGAGATCGACGGCCGCCGACACGGCGTTGTGGACCATTTTATCGCCGGTAAAAATACTCATGATCCCGTCGCCCAGGAACTTATCGACGATGCCCCTATGGTCATGAATCACATGTGTCTGCAGGTCAAGGTATTGATTGAGAGTAACGACAACTTCTTCCGGCCACTTGCTTTCGGAAACGGACGTGAAGTTGCGAATGTCGGTAAACATGGCAGTGATGACGCGACGGGTGCCACCCAGCGTTGCTTCTTTGCCGCCCGAAATCATCTGAACGGTCGACCGGGAAACGAATTTCTGCATCTCTATTTTTTCGCGCAGCTGCATCACCATGTAGTTGAACTCTTTTGCGAGGCTGCCGACTTCGTCTTTGATGCGGGTGATGACGGTAACTTTCAGGTCGCCCGCGCCGACCTTTCGGGCGGCGTCCGAAAGAACGATAATAATGCGTACCAGTCTTTTGGAAACGACATAGACAATGAAAATGGCGAGGCAGGACACTGCAAAGCTCGTAAGCACAATCTGGCGCCGCATTTCTTCAATGGGCGCAAGGAGGACGGCTTTCGAAAAACTCACCGAACAGCCACCCAAAAATATTCGCCTCTTGTTAAACGTGTACACGGCCTGGACAAATCTGTAGTGGGTCGGTGTTTCGACCACCAATGCCGAGTCCGCCCGGGAGATTTCATCGAACCGTTCCGCCGAAACGGTACGTTCGACATTTTCCATTTCGGCATGCGCTATGATTTTTCCAAAGCGATCAACAACTGCAAGCGCCTCCATCCCGTGGATTTTTCTTCTCAAAAAATTGTTGATATAATCCTGAATGCTCACATGCTCATTCAGCAGCAGAGGGTCCTTTGCCACTGCCTGGAGGCTTCTCACAATCATATAGCCCACCGTTTCCGTCTGATGCCTCAACTCCTCTTCCTGAAGGCGAACCGCAATCGTGCTGACGACAAACGTGACGGCAACAATGGAAATGCCGACGATGATGCTCAGTTTCACACGAAGTTTCAGGCGGAAAAAGAACTCCACCACGAAGCCCCAGACATGCAGAAGCCGGGAGCCGAACGCGCTGAACGCGCGGCTGGCTGTGCCGAAAAACCTCTGCACCCCGGACCGCGGGAAATTCTTTTCTCTCATCCAGCGGACGACCGTAGATGCCCTCGACGTGAAAAACTCCGCAGACAAGTTCATAAACCTTCTCGCATGGCCGAGAAGATAATTGCCGTATTTGGAAAAGGATCCGGTGAGATTGGGTTTTTCAGGTGACACGGCTCTGGAGAGTGTTTGAACGACGTAAAACGGTACCACATTAAAGGGAGAAAATCAACGAATCAGGCGGGCAACCTCGCGAGCTCAGCCAGAACCATTTCCGTCAGGCCGTTCTTGAGATTGGTCTTGGAAACGAAGCCATCGGCATATACTTGTTTAACAGTGGCCTCAACCCTGTCGTCCGAATAAGCAGAGCAGAGGTAGACTCTTGCAGGCGGAGTAAGAAGCTTCGCCTGTTCGATAATGGTCTGCGCGTTGGTGTCCGGCAACTGTATATCCAGGATGACAATATGCGGCTTTTTTGCTTTGATCATGTCGATGCCGATATTCCCCGTTTCCGCGATCCCAACGATCTGAACGGTTTTAAGATCCTTCAAAAACCTTGACGTGAGTGTTCGGAGCAACGGGTCGTCGTCGATGATGAGGATCGTGAGCTGCTTTGCTTCAGACATTGATGTGAGTCCAATTCTCAGAAACGCATGAAGATGCGAACCTAACGTACGCAGCGGGAAAGAGTGAATCAAGCGCTTTCGTGAGATTTTTCTTAACTTGATGAAAATCTCGAAAAAAATGTCGGACGTTGGAACTGCAATTATCGGAGGCGGTGTGGTTGGCCTTGCTGTAGCCGCCAAACTCTCAGCTTCACGTCAGAGTGTAGTTGTTCTGGAGAAAAATGATCACTACGGAATGGAAACCTCCAGCCGAAACAGCGAGGTCATCCATGCCGGAATCTACTACACCCCCGGTTCTCTCAAAGCGAAGTTGTGTGTGGAAGGACGCGATGAAATATATTCGTTGTGCCGAAAACACGATATTCCGTACAAAGAAATCACAAAGCTCATCACGGCTGCAGACGCGTCAGAGCTCGGGAAACTCGAATCGATTTACAATAACGGGCTGAAGAACGGCATCCCCCTGGAGATAATCGACCGTCGAGCCACGCTCAAACTTGAGCCAAACATCAGGACGGTTGGGTCAATTTATTCACCGTTGACGGGGATTGTCAGTGCTCACGGTCTTATGGATTATTTTTACCGCACGTTTCTTGAACATGGCGGCACGCTGCAACTTCGCTGTGAGGTGATTGCGATAGAGAAACTCAGTTCAGTGTACCAAATAACCGTCCGGGAAGGGAGTGAAGAATCGACTTTTACCTCGGATGTCGTCATCAACGCGGCAGGCCTGTTTGCGGATAAAATTGCAGCCCTGGTCGGCATCGATGTTGATAAAGCCGGATACCGCCAGTTCTTTGCGAAAGGCTCTTACTTTTCCATGATTCCTTCAAAAGCAAAATTGGTGTCGCGGCTTGTGTATCCGGTTCCCAAAGATGAGGGGCTCGGTGTTCATGCACTCATCGATTGGGGAGGGAGGTTGAAATTTGGACCCGACGTGGAATACCTTGAGGACGGCACGTTCGATTATTCTGTTGCGGAGGAAAAACGTTCAGCCTTTGCCGAATCCATACGGCGCATTCTCCCGGGCATCGTGAACGGTGACATTACGCCCGATATGAGCGGCATACGTGCGAAACTGCAGAGGAAAGGAGAGCCTCCCAGGGATTTTCTCATCGTTCACGAAAAGGAGAGGGGACTGGAAGGATTGGTAAACCTTCTCGGTATTGACTCTCCGGGCCTTACCTCATCTCCTGCGATTGCCAGACACGTCGAGAACCTCCTCTCTTAACGCTGGACGCGCTGGCGTCCACTTTTCCAGATTGCCGAAGTCATCAGGTTTGGAAAAAGCTGCGGTAGGCTTTCTTCAAAAGGGTTTGAAAATGGTAAACGCCATTTTCCATGTCGACGGAAAAACGTCCCTTGTGGTATGCGGCGGATTCGAGCCCCCGTTGCACATGTTCACAGATCTCTGCGTCTTCCTTCTGAACTTTGTCGCTGTATTGTATGTCCTCTTCGATGACCTTTCGTCCTTCTGCTGATTCCACGTCGTCATAGTAGTAATCGAACAACACAGTGCAGCAGTTGTGTGAAGAGGGAATAACGAGATTCGTCTGAAGTCTGCCCGGAAGGATGTTCAGCATGAAATTTGGCCAGACAAAAAAGTAAAACGCGGAGCTGTTGTTCGATCCATAGAAGTTGCCTTTTTCCTGTATCGGGCTGTACTGGAGCGAATAATAGTCGAAGGTCTCCGTGACGTAGTTCTGATAATCGAGGAGGTTGCACAGTTCCGGATGAACGTAGGGAAGGTGATAGCCCTCGAGATAATTATCGACGTAGACCTTCCAGTTGGAGTTAACCTGATATGAGATGCGGCGGTAGAACTTCTTCGTTGCGAGCGAAATGGGAAGGATACGTTCCTTTATATCTTTCAGGGTCGATTGAAGCCCCGTTGCCTTCCGGGCGAGGTTGACGAACAGGAAGCCTTCCCAGGTTTGCAGCTGAACCGGAATGAGTCCGAAGTCTTTCTTATCGAACAGTTCCGTCCGGTCGAATCTTGGCGTGCCCCTCAGGCTTCCGTCAAGCAAGTATGTCCAGCCATGGTATTTGCATTGCAAGACCTTTGTAGAGCAGTCCTCGAGTGCGAGCGGTCCCCCGCGGTGTCTGCATACGTTGTAAAATGCCCGCACAATGCCGTCCTGACCCCTGACTACAAGAATAGGGTTCCCGGCAACAATGCCGACAATTTGATCTCCGGCGTTCCGAAGTCTGGAAATATGGCCTATGCCCTGCCAGGTGTTGGAGAGGATCGCCTTTTTGTCGACCTCAAAGAATCGGGGGTCCGTGTACCACGTGGACGGAATGGTCTCAGATCGTTCAAGAGGTTGGATCGACAGTTCCTTTGCGCTCGTATCCGGCAGCACAAATTTTCGTTTCATGGCCTTCGTTTCCAGAATAAAGCGAGCACATGGAGTCCGACGCCGATAGCCGTCGAGAAAACGGCAGAGACCGTTATGGGCCTTGAGGCAGATGCTTGGACAGGTTCAAAAATAAATGCAACAACAAAAACAGCAGTCATCCCGGCAACAAGCCACGAGCCGATGTGCTGGAGGTGTTGTAAGAGCGGAATTTCGCGCGGCACAAGGTAAATTCCCAATAGTATGTTGAGGAGCCCTGAAAAAAGAATATAAACATGATTTGCGCGGTAAAGGAAGCGGATGCTCTCATTTGTCGAATAGGCGTCCGGAAACACAGTCCTCATGTACGCTCCGGTCAGAAGAAAAACGAGAAACGTCGACATCCCAACGATGAGATGCACAATTCGAAATTTTGAACCCACGACGGAATATCAACAAGAAAAGGTTGGCTTCAAAACGGAAAAACAGGAGGAGAAATCTTAACTCTGGTTACAGGGTTCCCTGTCACTCAGAAAGTCGTTCGCTTTCGGCCTCTACCCAGGCGCAGATGGTGTCAATTTCTGCTTTGGAGAGCCTTGCGCTAGGATGCATGATGAGGTAGATGGGGAGCGGCATTGTTCCCTGGTCGACATTCATGCATATCTGGTCAAGCTTTGAAACTGCCCGAAGGCCCTTGTACTTACCCCATTCAGAGAAGTTCATCTGGGCGCGCGCATTCTTCACGTCGCTGGCGACAAGCCACGAGGAGGGGGCAACATAACTATACCAGGGCCAGTTTGTCTTGTTGCTATGACAGTCAAAGCAAGAACGTTGGATGATTGTAAGAACCTGAGGCGGGGCCTTCAAGAGGGCTTCGATGGTTTGTGTTTCATCGACGGGAGGATTCGTTCTGTCAGGCTGGACCGCTTGGATGCCGAGAAAAATTGCCCCGAAACCGACGGCGGCCCACTTGAGGTATTTTTTCATGCCGGAGATTCTCCGCAATTGTGGTAGAAAAAAATCCCTTCAATTAGCCGAAAAAATCAGGCTTTTGCAATAAGAGAAGCAAGGACTGGTAGGCGGGTCACTTCTTCAACCGAATGTCCTTTGTGCATCTCCAGACGTTTTCAACGTCCTTTTGTAACTTCTGGACGACGCCAAAGGTTCCAAGTTCTTTGGATCTTTCAATGAGGTCTTGACTGAGGAAAGGGTCACCCTCAAATTCCAGTTCGTCGTACTGCTCGGAATATGCTTTCCCGGAAATAACATAGTGCACCGGCAGGGTTTCGTCCTTCGGGATAAGAGCCGGGTTTGATGGTGTGGTATTCATAGCGGCCTTCGTTGTTTGTCATCAATTGTTCCGTTCAAGCGCGGGTTCCTTGAACTCGCCGTACCGGGGTTATAATAACCCTTCGCATCCGTGTGATAAACATGAACCCGGATTCCTTCAACCGGTGTTTTGCCGTCGGGGGCCATGACGCGGCCGGTCACGATCATGGGCTCTCCGGGTGATGACTATTTTCCATGGAGAAAACCTGGCAGCCACAATTCCGAGAATGAGAACAGCGCTTATAATGAATTTTCTCATTGCGTTCTCCGTGCTTTCCTGTCGGCTTGATTCAGAATTTCAACAACCTGTAAGTGGTGTGCTTCCTTTGCCAGGTCAATTGCGTTT
>JACQPT010000086.1 GCA_016207415.1 Ignavibacteriales bacterium | reverse complement strand
TGCCAGAGCTGCTCCGAACACAGGCAGTGGCTTCTTATGCGACTTCAGCCACAAGCCAATGAAACTTATCGCAAGAAAACTGCCGTAGACAAAAACCATGAGACTATGAAATCCGATGATTGCGTCACTCAACAAGAGAGCTGCCAAAGGTACAATGATGGCAAACCGTTTGTCGAGATAAACGCCTCCGGCTAACGCCATGGCCGCTATCGGGGCGAAGTTGGGTGGATGCGGCAGGAGCCGGGAAAGCGCAGCAGCAACGATCATCGCTGAGACAAACCAGAATCGTTTCATAAAAACTCCTCTCAATTTATGGACAGGGTCAGTGAATGAAAATCGCCAAAATCAACGTCAATTTCAAGCTGGGATCTAACGAATGTCGTATTGCAGGCCAACAAAGACTCCCCTGCCCCTCGTGGTAAACCCCCGGATCTCTGAATACCTGGTGTCGAACATGTTCTCGACTTTCAGACGAAGTGCAAACCGGTCGCTCATATCGACTCGTTGCGAGAGGTCGACGATGGTGTAGCCTTCGACGTCCGTTTTTCCCAGCGCACCGTAGGGGCCAAGCTGGGCATCATAATACACGTCGTTTCTCCCGCCAACGGAACGTATACCGAGCTCAAGCAGCCATTCTACAACAGGCTGATAGCGAATGGTGAAACTCGCAGTATGAGGCCGTCGGACGAGGCCGGCAGCCTCAACTGTTTTATTCAAAAATGCGCCGTTGCTGTAGAGTTGCACATGATGGCCCTGAGTTTTTGAAACATCGATGTTATCGGGGGAATAGGTCATCGTCCCGCTCACAAGGCTCAAGTTGGCCGACACGCTGAGGTTTTCCAGTAATGTTGCGTTCATGCTGAATTCGAATCCTCGTGTAATCTGCTTGCCCATGTTCAGGTAGGTGTTTCCCCTATTGTCATCCCGCATCCAATCGTTGCCGAGTGTGTCCAGCCCGACTGCCTTGTCCCACAAGTACACGAACTCGATCGCGTCGTCGGTGTGCACCTGGAATGCCGACACGGAAAAATCAAATCCTTCAGCGAAATATTTCACGCCCAACTCCAACGAACGGGATTGTTCTGCCTTCAAGGTTTTGTTTCCCCTGGCAATCGTGGAAAGATAATGCATCTCCGGAGAGAATAGCTGGTACAACGAGGGAGCATTGAAACCTTTCGAATACACTGCGAAGAACATTCCGCCCTCAAGGACCTTCACGGTCGGATTGATATCAAAAGTGAACGCCGATCCGAACAGGTCGTGGCGAAGCACGCGGACGCCGAGGCCCAAGGTGAACGGTTGAAGCGTTGGAGCAATGGCGGCTCCACGCGCTGTCGTATGCGCGAAGAAGCTCAGCGTCGCAGAGGATGGTTTCAAGCTATCCACATCATCGATTTTCTCAAAGCCTCCAAAATAAAGCCGATTTCGTGCAGTCATCGTTTCTCGGTACAAACCCAGCCCGACGATGCCCGAGAGAGAGCCGGCGTCAAAATCGAGTTGAACCTCATGAGTGGCCGTGGATCCTTTGTAGTTGTCCTCGGTGACCAGCTGATCCGTTTCGCCCGTAGTTTTTACAACCGACGAATCGTTTTCTGCGTCGCGCTTCATCGTGGAATATCCGCCGATATAACGCACTTTCAGATCATCGGTAAATTCGAGGGAAGAACTCAACGTCATTGACTGACGCCCAAACGACAACGTGTAATTATCATCGTCAACGAACGCTTCCCTGTCGATGTCGGCGTATTGAACACCCTGTCGGAAAGCGCCATAGACCTCCCAGTTGTCGGAACGGTAGCCCGCTTTTGCCATGATATCTGTCTTGCGGAAATCGTCGCGGTCTCTTCGTTTGAAAGCCGCAGGGTTCGTGACTGTATCGACGGTGGCATCAAGTCCACGCGTGCCCATATGCCGGACCTCAGCGACGGCAAACAACCCGGATTCCTGCATCATAGCGAGACTCAATCCCTGGCTCAGAAGTGAAGTTCCTGCACCAAAAAACCCGCCATTGAGCGATACTGTTGCATCCAACCCCGCTCGTCGCGGCGATTGTGAGATGAGATTGACCACACCCCCTATGGCTGACGAGCCAAAAAAAGTACTGTGAGAGCCGCGAACAATTTCGATTCGCTCGATTCCGGCGAGAGATAATTCCGACCCGTCGACGGCATTATTCACAGTCGAAGGATCCGTAACGCGCACGCCATCCAGAAGGATTGCCGTTTGGTTGTTCCCGGCACCCCGAAGGAAAAAGCTTTGGAGCATACCGTAATTCTGCCCGGCACCGACAACGTAAAGGCCCTGTTGCTGTGACAATGCATCTCCGATGGAATTCGTTATCGAAACACCAAGTTGGCGAGCTGAAATGACTGAAACACTCCGTCCGACTTCGTGCAACCGCTCCTCAAGCCTTGACGCAGTGATAACGACAGCCGGTTGATGGTATGTCTTGGATGTATCTTCCGGTTCCTGACCCAGAGAAATCGAGTAGAGGGTCAAGATCGAAGATGCTAGAAATGGCCGCATAATGTTTCTCCTGAAAAATAGTGGCTTTGTTGTTCGGCTCCCTCACAGCAAAGGATTAACGGCGGTAAAGTAATTTTTGAAACAAAAAACCCCAACCTTCTTCGAAGATTGGGGCTCGTGAACAAACGGTCATCGAGCGCCTTCCCGCGAAGGTCTCAGAGTTGATTGTTTTGGCAGGTCTCCTGGCTCGCGAGAGATCTTGCAGCAACCTCAGTTCTTCCCGTCTTGTACGGACAGTGAACCTGGTTTTTCAGCTCGCTTACAGTTGCGGGG
>JACQPT010000105.1 GCA_016207415.1 Ignavibacteriales bacterium | reverse complement strand
GGCACTCGTTAGATCGCGAAATTTTTGGGACAGGTAGCTCAGTCGGTAGAGCAACGGCCTGAAAAGCCGTGTGTCGCCAGTTCGATTCTGGCCCTGTCCACGCTCGATCATGCTTTCGCTCGACGAAGCTTTGAGCGAAGTCGCACTCGTTACACGAAGACGTGGTGATTCGTTTTTATCCAGATTCAACATTCTTTTCTCCTCCACTCCCACCTATTATAGAAGGTTCCGCCATGCGCGCCCTCATTTGTCTCGTCTTCATTTTCTCCGTCTCATTCGGTCAGGCCAGCTCATACATGCCTCCTGTTTTTCCCGATGCTGACCGCGAGCCAAAAGTTCATTCGACTCGGGCCGTCGTAGATCAGTTGTTCAATGAACACATGGAGAAGCAACATTTGCCCGGTCTTGTCTACGGTGTTGTCCTGGACGGAAAGCTTGTGTATTCCGGTGCATTCGGATACTCGAATCTCGAGAAGAAACACAGAGCGGACGAGTCATCGCTGTTTCGCATCGCTTCAATGAGCAAGAGTTTTACCGCTCTTGCCATACTTCAGCTTCGTGATGCGGGAAAATTGAATCTGGATGATTGGGCTTCGAAATACATCCCCGAAATGAAGAATCTAAAATACCTGGCCATCGATGCTCCGGCGATCACCATCCGACACCTTCTCACTCACGGCGCTGGGTTTCCAGAGGACAATCCATGGGGAGACCGGCAACTGGCCGACACTGACGCAGACCTGCGAAAACTGATGGCCGATGGGCCTTCCTTTTCAAATGTACCGGGCCTCCAATACGAGTACAGCAACGTGGGATTTGCACTGCTCGGACAAATCGTTCAGGTTGTTTCCGGAATGGATTTTCAAGAATACACCAGGGAACGCATTTTCAAACCGCTCGGGATGAACAGCACAGTGTGGGAATACGAAGAATCGCCTGAAAGGAAACTTGCCCTCGGCTACAGCTGGGCTCATGAGGCCTTCGAGCTTGTTCCGCTGGTGCATCATGGCTCGTACGGCGCAATGGGCGGACTCATCACATCCATCGAAGACTTCGCACGATACGTATCTTTGCATCTTGCCGGATGGCCACCGCGGAACGACGCTGACACGGGTCCGCTGAAACGAAGTTCGTTGCGGGAGATGCATCATCCCTGGCGCTTTAGCAGGATGAACACTGGATTCAGGTATCCAAGCGGCCGTGAATGTGCAACCGTGAATGCTTACGGTTATGGACTCGGTTGGTCCTCCGATTGCCAGGGGAGAGTTACGGTTGGTCACAGCGGCGGTTTACCGGGCTTCGGCAGCAATTGGACCATGATGCCGCAATACGGTCTTGCCGTCATGTCGTTCGATAACCGCACCTATGGAGGGACAAGCGGAATCAATCTTGGTGTGCTGGACACCATCCTGGCAATGACGAATCTGCAACCTCTGAAACTGCCTCCATCCGACATTCTGAAGAAGAGACAGCAGCAATTGGCAAGCCTCCTTCCGGATTGGAAAGATGCTGAAAAATCTGGCCTCTTCGCTGAAAACTTTTTCCTCGACAATCCCATAAAAAACCTTCATCAATGGACAGCTCTTCCCTTCGAGAAGGCGGGAAAAATCATCGGCATGAAAGAGATTGTTCCGGAAAATCAGTTGCGTGGAACCTTTATCCTTGAAGGAGAGAAGACGAATATCGCTGTCTTCTTTACACTCACGCCTGAGCCAATACCTCTGATTCAGCAGGTGAGAATGAGAAGCGTCGGGAAGGAGCAGTGAAATGTCCGTACACCGTCATCAATCAATTTTTCGTCATGCTGCCCTAGTTTTCACGTCCATTGCGCTGCTTGGCCCACACTGGCCCAAGGAGGAAGCGAAAATGAGCATTAGCGAGGAAAAATACGGATCGACGGCAGATGGCCGCGAGGTGCTCCGGTATACCCTCTCCAACGGAACGATCGACGTGAAAATCATCACCTACGGAGGAATAATAACGGAATTGTGGACTCCCGATAAGCACGGTAAGAAGAAAGACATCGTCCTCGGTTTTGACAACCTTCGACAATATCTCGGTGAGCATCCGTACTTTGGCTGCGTCGTCGGCCGATATGCAAATCGCATCGCAAAGGGTCGGTTCCGTTTGGATGGAAGGGAATACAAGCTTGCAACAAACAACGGCGAAAACCATCTCCACGGGGGTCATAAAGGGTTCGACAAGGCTGTTTGGGAAGCGAAGGCGGAAAAAGGAAAAGAAGTTGTTTCGCTGAGATTAAGGTACGTCAGCAAGGACGGGGAGGAAGGGTATCCGGGAACGTTGACGGTTGTCGTTGTATATTCATTGAACAAAGACAGCGAATTGAGCGTCAACTACGCTGCGACGACGGATAAACCGACCGTGGTAAATCTGACACAGCACAGCTATTTCAATCTCGCTGATACGGACAATGCACTTGGACACGTGGTGAGAATCAATGCGAACAGATACACTGTTGTCGACGAAACTCTCATTCCGACGGGTGAACTCAGACTCGTGGAAGGGACCCCGATGGACTTTCGGAAACCTCATGCGATTGGCGAACGCATTGACAAGGTGAGCGGTGGGTTCGATCACAACTACGTCCTGAACGAGGAAGAGAAGGGCCCTTGGTTGGCGGCCACAGTGATGGAGCCACAAAGCGGTCGCGCCATGGAGGTGTGGACAACAGAGCCGGGACTTCAGTTTTACACTGGAAATTTTCTTGATGGATCACTTGTCGGAAAGGGCGGGGTGAGGTACGTCAAACATTTCGGGTTCTGTCTCGAAGCCCAGCATTTTCCCGACTCCCCTAACCGGCCAAAGTTTCCTTCAACAATCTTGCGAAAAGGGCAGAAGTATAGCCAACTGACAGTGTTCAAGTTTTCGCTCCCACAGTAGCTTTGTCAGCGGGCTTGTGACTCCGATTCTGAAAACGGAGACTTTGTAGTGACGAACGGGGAGGTCCCTCAAGACCTTCGCACTAAGTTCCGGCGCGTTGTCTCTTTGCGGTTCTGCAAGCATCTCGTATCCCACCATAAACTTCTTCACGGTTGCAGACCTCAACAAGGGAGGATAGAAATGCGCGTGAAAGTGCCACTCGGAATGATTCTTCCCATCTGTGGGGGCTTGGTGAAGTCCTGCCGAATATGGAAATGAGGTCTGAAAAATGTTGTCGTATTTGATTGTTGTCACCCTGAGAGCATTTGCAAAGTCTTTGACCTCCCTGCTAGTGAATTGAAGTAACGAGCCGATCGTTCTTCTGGAAACAACCAGAGTTTCGTAAGGCCAGGTAGCCCAGTACGGGACAAGGACGACAAATGAGGGATTCTCATAAACGACTCTTTCTTTGATTCGGAGTTCCAACTTAAGATAATCTGCCAGGAGGCCTCGCTTCTTGCCCCGATAATAGAGCTTGAACTGCTTGAGTTCTTTAGCAGGTTCAGTTGGAATGCTTTGCTGGGCCCAGATTTGGCTGTGTGGGTGAGAGTTGCTGGTTCCCATGAGCAAGCCTTTGTTCTCAAATATTTGCACGTAGTTGATTCGAGGGTTTGATCCAAGTCTTGTGAATTCTTCCTTCCAGGCGACAATCACTCGTTCGATCTCGGATTGAGTCATCTCAGCGAGTGTCAAATCGTGTCGCGGCGAGAAATTGACAACCCGACAGATGCCGTGTTCGGCGCGGAACGACAGCCTACTATCTTCTTTTGTCGAGTTGTCAGATGGATTCTCGACGAGGGCTGGAAAGTCGTTGGTGAATACGAACGTGTGCTCGTAGTTAGGATTGACCTCTCCGCCGGCCCGTTTGTTTCCCGGACACAAATAACAACTCGGATCGTAGGGCAGCTTTTGTTCCACGGCGGGTTCGCTGATTTCTCCGCGCCAAGGACGATTTGTGCGTTGGGGAGAAACAAGAACCCATTCTCCCGTGAGGAGGTTCTTCCGGCGATGAGGTAACTCAGGGGATTCGCGCCGTTGCGTTCTCATCGAGCTTTACACTGGTTGTGCCCGCGCCTACGGTTGTGATGTAGCACGAAGGACCTGATCTGAATCTTTGATTGTACTTACGGGTCACAAACGCTCGAACCTCATCCACAGCTCTTGGATGCACAAGATTAATCGTGCATCCGCCAAATCCCCCTCCCATCATTCGAGAGCCGACCACATCAGGAATTGCCCTTGTAAGGTCGACGAGGAAGTCTAGTTCCTTACAACTGACCTCATACTCATGGCTCAGTCCCCGGTGTGACTCAAACAGGTATTGTCCAAATGAAGGAAGGTCTCTATTCTCTAAAGCGCGACACGCGTTCAGAACTCTCTGATTTTCTTCGATGACGTATTTGCAACGTTTATAAATCAAGCCTGTGGTATCTTGCCTGCACTCATTCAACATCTCTAAACTCACATCACGCAGGTGTGTTACTTGAGGGAAGCGGTTTCGAACAGCATTCACGCCTTCGTTACATTCTTCCCTGCGGCGGTTATACTCGGATGAAGCGAGTGAACGTGAAATATGCGTGTCTAAAAGGATTATCGAAACATCAAAATCGAAAGCGAAGTATTTAAACTCGAGCGACCGGCAATCGATACGGAGGAGATTGTTCTCGCGGCCGAAAATGTTGATGAATTGATCCATGATACCGCAATGCACGCCCACGAACTCGTTCTCGGATTTCTGTGCCAGTTTGACAAGAGCAAGTTTGTCTATCTTCAGGTCGAAGAGATGATTCAGGGCGAACGCAAATCCCATTTCGAGGGCTGCTGAAGAGGAAAGTCCGGCACCAATAGGGATATCGCCTGCAAAGACGCAATCGAAGCCACCTAGATCATGGCCCGCTTTGCGGAGTTGATCCACGACTCCGACAAGGTAATTTGGCCAACCCTTCCGAGAAGGGGAGAATGCATCAACTGAGAATTGATGTGATTCGTTTTTGTCGAACGCGAAGAGGGTGCACGTGCGGTCGTTCCGCGGAGCTATCGCCAGGTAAATAGCTTTGTCGATGGCGGCAGGCAGGACGTAGCCTTCGTTGTAATCTGTATGTTCTCCAATGAGGTTAACCCTTCCCGGCGATCGTACAACAAGCGGTTGACGGTCGTAGAGCTCTTTGAATTTGTTCTCGACCAAACCGGTCAAATTCATGTCTCAGACCTGATGTCTTCTTGTTCTCGAGTACATAAGTCCTCCGAACAAGGTCATAATTGCGCCCCACCAGATGTTGGCGTGGCTCCCAGCAAGGACGGTTTGCACTGCAGGCGGGTTAAAGTATTGATAGATTCCGGCGACGAAAATCAGAATTCCCATAAGGAGTAACATCAGTCCTACGAAATACCAGATGGGTTTCATTGTATGCTCAGACATAACATTATTCTCCTCGTTTACCAAAACCAGATGTTCAGAATGACAAGCACAAGAAGAGAGAGAAGCGCATAGAACTCGGGACGCTTCATGAAAGGGACGCCGTGGTCAATCGTTTCTTGTGTTAATCCTTTCACAAGCCCCACCAGCTCCTCTTTCTGCCTTTTTTGGGTGAACAGACTGACTGCCACAGTGACAGCGGCGCAAATCAACCACGCCCACCAGGCACGCCAGAAGTTCGCGGCCATGTCGCTTTGAACGCTCGACATCG
>JACQPT010000084.1 GCA_016207415.1 Ignavibacteriales bacterium | reverse complement strand
CTGCTATCAATGTTCCCGCAACAACCAGAATTCCGTTTGAGTTGAATTTCACGACGGCTCCCGGTTGTATCGTCAGCGAAATTCCGTCGAGAACAGTAACAGAATCCTGGATCACGATGTCGCCGGCAGCCCACGTCGTGTCAGATGTTATCGGGCCTGAAAGGCCCTGAGCCCCGACGTTTGTCGAGAAGGCGAAGAAGGAAAAGAGAATAACGAAGGGCGCAAATCGTACGATCAAGCCTCGCATGGAAAACCCCCTTTATGAAAGAAAATGAGGAATGGAAAAGTTTTAGTCAGAATCGTTAATGTTGCTACATCGATTCGAAACAGAAAGAATCAAAGAAAACAGGCACTATCGTCAAGATCAGAGAATTTCTCTCTTCGAAAGATTACAGTAGGGGAGTTTGGGTGAGTATGTAAAGAACGCTTAAAGCGGTCAAATAGTAACGAACTTAATGCTCAAACGCAAGCAGTTACTTCATTAACTCTATGACGCTCGTCATGAGGGTCTTGACGCCCGTTCGGATCGTCGGCTCGGGAAGCGGAGCGAATAAAGGAGAATGCAGAGAGGGGAGAGTCGTTCCATCTTTTTTTGCTCTTGCAACTTTTTCCGGGTCCACTGCGCCAAGCCAAATCATGCAGATTGGAATTGAGCCTCCAAGGCTGAACCGGCCGAAATCTTCGGCACCCATCACAGGGTCCTTTCGTACGACATTCTCCGTCCCAAGGGATTTCTGAAGCGCTCCCTCCAATCGTCGTGTTAACTCAGGCGAGTTGTACGTTGCCGGTGTGAATTCATCTTCGTGAAAATTGATGAGGGGCATCCTGTCGCCGGGTACTCCCGCAGCTTCTGCAATATTCTTTGTGATCCGTTCAATAGACGAAAGGATGTTCTTCCGTACTTCTTCGCGGTACGCCCGAACGGTGAGTTGAAGTTTCACTTCATCGGGAATAATATTGTGCTTGGTCCCTCCGTGTATGGACCCGACGGTTACAACGGCAGGGTCGAAAGGTGAGTTCTCCCGGCTCACGATTGTTTGGAGCGTTGTAATCACTTTCGCCGCCACCACAACCGGATCTTTCGTCGTATGCGGATACGCCCCGTGTCCGCCCACGCCGCGGATGGTGATATCGACTGAATTCGAGCTGGCGAGCGCGTAGCCCTCGCACATGCCAACTTTGCCGGCCTCGAGCGATGCGTCGTCATGCAAGGCAATCGTGTAATCAGGCTTCGGAAAACGGGAATAGAGACCGTCCCTGAGCATGGCCTCCGCGCCGCTAATGCGCTCCTCCGACGGTTGGCCGATAAACAAGAGGGTTCCGCGCCACTGGTCTTTCATCTGCGTGAGAACCTTTGCGGCGCCAAGAAAGCATGTCATATGAATGTCGTGACCGCACGCATGCATCACGCTCGTCTCTTCGCCGGTTTCAGTCTTTACCCGCACCTTGCTGGCATAGGGTAACCCAGTTTTCTCTTCCACCGGCAGAGCATCAAGATCCGTCCGGAGGAGCACAGTCGGTCCCTTTCCGTTCTTCAAGACTCCGACGACTCCGTAGCAGGTCAAGTTTGGATCTCGGTATTTTCCTACTCTCTCTGTAACGTCGATTCCCAACGAACGCAGCTCCTTTGCCACAAAAGATGAGGTCTTTTCCTCGAAGTAAGAGAGTTCGGGATTCGCATGCAGCGATTGATACACAGAAACGAGTCTCCCCAACTCTTTGGCGATCAGGCCGTCAACGTTCTCTTGTCCCTTGCCGAGAGATGCGGAAAGGAAAAAAACCAAACGCAGATATTTCGCGGAGGCTTGCATTTATTTGCTCTCGTTTAGCAACATCAGCAGAGTTTTTGTGAATTCAAACGAAATCCCAAGTGCCTTTGATGTCATATACGTGGACGAATCATGAGGTGTGTGCATCACCTTCATGACCTGAGGGAATGATGCCGCGTCGACTTTTTGACTGGAAAGCATACCAACGAGCTTGTCGGCATCTCCCTTGGGAACAACGCTGACCGATATGTTTTCGAGTTTCGCGTTGGCAAAAGAGACGTGGTCGGAACTGGGATAGGTTGCTCGTTCGGTGAAGGCACGGCCGGTTCTTTTCGCTGCCCGACGCACGATAGGCATGATAAAATTGTCATCCCCGCCTCCCACGGGGCCAACATAAACTTCGTCTCCCATCCCCTCCACGTCGAGGTTGATCATTGCCAGATGGTTTTCCCTGTCTTTGTATTTCTTCACGAACTCTCTGGAACCGAGCAAGCCATCTTCCTCTTTGTCGAAGAAACAAAAGTCGATTTTGTAGTTCCAAGGATAGTCGCCCATCGCCTTGATCAATCCAAGCACGACCGCAACACCGCCTCCGTTGTCATTGGCCCCCGGGGAATTGGCAACTGCGTCGCTATGCGCTCCGACCACAATCTTCTTTTCCCCCTTTCCCATCGGCACAATGATATTCTCTCCTTTGATGAGCGAATCCCGGAATGGTGGGTTGGTCTGGAAAACCATCGTCTGGTAACGGACTTTCCATCGCTTCAGCTGGTCTTTGATAAATTGTTTCCGTCCCTCAGGAGTTTTTCCCTCGATCTGTTTGACATATTTCAAGAGCTCGGCTCCCGTTTGAGAAGCAAGCGTTGCCGGGAAGAGGAGGGAGAAGAGAATGAGGATGTGGGTTTTCTTCATGTGTTCGCGTTGATCGAATCCTTGCTTATTTTTTCAATTTTATGCGGAACGTTGTACCAAATCCAGGCCTGCTTTCTTTGACAAAGAGTTTGCCCTTGTGGTAGGTCTCGATGATGCGCTTCGAGAGGCTCAGGCCTAGCCCCCATCCGCGCTTTTTTGTCGAGAACCCAGGTCTGAAGACTTCGTTCCGGTGTTTAAGGTCGATGCCTTTTCCTGTATCTGCAACATCGATGAAAACCTGACTCCCGCGTTCATGAACGGAGAAGGAAATTCTCCCAACGCCGTTTTCAATTGCGTCGAGAGCGTTTTTGGTGAGGTTCTCCACGACCCATTCGAAAAGCTCGCGGTTGATTTTTGCCTTTATTTTTGATTGATGCTCAAGCGAGATTGCAACTTTCTTGCCCGTGTGGGGAATTCTCCGCTCAAAATATTGAATGACTCTGTCTATCACCTCGGCCAGATTTTCCTCATGCAAGTCGGGTTTCGACCCTATCTTGGAAAACCTGTCGGCAATCTTTTGAAGGCGGAGAAGGTCATTCTGCATATCATGGATTGTATCGAGCCGTTTCGAATCGCCGCCAGCCTGGTCCTTCAGCAATTCCACCCAGCCCATCATACTGGAGATCGGCGTTCCCAGTTGATGCGCCGTCTCACGCGCCATCCCCACCCAGATGTTGCTCTGCTCGCTTCGTTTCACGTAACTGAAACTGATATATCCAATAACGATGAAAAGAGCAACAATCGACAGTTCGACAAACGGCAGCCACCGAAGTTTTGTTATCAGGGGGGATTCACCATAATGCACATAGCTTAGGATGATGGTGTCCTGAAAAGCGACCTTGACGGGTTCGTGGAGTGCGTCCATCTCTGCAATCGTTTGGAGAAAAAATCGATTGAGTTCTTCAGTCGTAAACTCCGATGAATCGATGTCGACGTTACGGTATGCTTGAACCTCACGGTTTGTGGAGTCGGTTTGAATGATGGGGAAATCAATGGCTACGATGATTTCATTGAACACAAAACTGTAATCGCCTTCGCCGACCTTTGCGTTCGCAATGAACCCCAAGGACTTGGCATAAAGGTTGGCAACCTCGCGCTCTTTGGCCTGTAGTTGTTGAACAATTTCGTGCGTGTATAACAACGTGCCACCCACGATGAGGAACGCGAAGATCAGCAGGAAGATCTTCAGCTTGCCGGAAACCGGCATCGAGCCGGAGAGGAAGGACTTCATGTTAACGAACGATCAAGGTCTGATCTCTTCGCGCCCCCACTGAAACCATCAAAACTTTGGTTTTCAACTCTTTTGCTGTTGCCTCGATATACTTTCGGGCCTTGGGAGGGAGGTCGCGATACTTGCGGATTGAGGAAGTCGGTGTTCGCCAGCCTTGAAATGTCCTGTATACAGGCTGGACGGCTTCGAGGGTCTGGACATCAGTGGGGAACCGGTCCAAATCCTTTTCGCCATGACGATAACCGACGCACACGTTGATCTCATTGAAGCCATCCAGGACATCGAGCTTTGTGATGGTGATTTTTTCTATTCCGTTCACCTCGCAGGAATACTTTAGACTCACAAGGTCCAGCCAGCCGCATCGCCGAGGGCGTCCTGTTGTCGCGCCGTATTCGCCGCCCAACTCTCGAAGCCGGTCTCCCGTTTCGTCCTTGAGCTCCGTGGGAAAAGGGCCGTTACCGACACGAGTGGAGTACGCTTTGACAACGCCAATTACCGAGCTGACAGCAGTAGGAGGTATGCCGAGTCCTGTACAGGCACCTCCGCTCGTCGGACTTGAAGAAGTGACAAAGGGATACGTCCCGTGGTCGACATCCAGAAGCGCACCTTGCGCTCCTTCAGCCAGAATTTTCTTTTTTTTCCTTATTGCGGCGTTGAGATAGGCCGACGTGTCGGTCACATACTCGTCAATCTGCTTATCGAATTCCTGATACTCGTTGATAATAGCGTCCACATCAAGTTCCCGCGAATGATACATTTTGCTCAGGAGCTCGTTGTTTTCTTCGAGGTTTCTTTTGAGCTTCCTGCAAAGCACATCGCGGTCCAGCAGGTCGACCACCCGGATCCCCGTTCTCATGTATTTGTCGATGTAGGCCGGACCGATGCCGCGTCCGGTTGTCCCGATTTTCTGGTTGCCCTGTTCGCGGGCGGCATCCAGCAACTTGTGGTAGGGCATAATTAGATGGGCATGGTGGCTGATCAGCAGCCTGCCTGCGGTTTCGATACCCAATCGCTTCAGTTGTTCAATCTCCGTCATCAAGGCGACGGGGTCGAGGACAACCCCGTTGCCAATAACGCACGTGACGCGCCGATGAAAAATTCCGGACGGAATGAGGTGGAGGACAAATTCTTGCTCGGCCTTCCCGTTTCTGGAGGGGATGATAACAGTGTGCCCGGCGTTGGCACCACCCTGATATCGGGCAACGATGTCGGCTCCCTCGCTCAAATGGTCGACGATTTTTCCTTTTCCTTCATCGCCCCATTGTGCGCCGACGATTACCTGAACTGACATTTCGAATGCGGAATGTGATTGCGGATTGGAGAATTTGCTTTTGCAAAAAGTGTAGTCAAAAATTGAACGAAAGACAACAGAAGCGGACAACGAAAAAGAGAGAGCGTCTTTGTTTTTCAAGCCATATTGGGGTATATTCATCGCGTCATCATATGGATAAGTTCGTCATTCAGGGGGGAAAACCGATCAGCGGAACTGTCAGAATCAGTGGTGCAAAGAACGCATCCCTCGCCTTGATGCCGGCAACAATCCTCGCCCCCGGCACCTTCACTCTCTTGAACACGCCAACGCTGAGGGACATCACGACCATGGCGCGACTTCTGGAGTCGATGGGCGTGAAATCCTCGCACGCCAATCATGCCATGACTATCGATTCCTCGCAACTCTCGCGTTTCGAAGCGCCCTATGAACATGTTAAGAGAATGCGGGCTTCCATCTATGTTCTGGGTCCTCTGCTTGGCCGATATGGTAAGGCCAAAGTTTCCATGCCGGGAGGGTGTGCCTGGGGTCCTCGACCGGTAAACCTGCACATTGAAGGAATGAAAAAACTCGGGGCCGAAGTCGAGTTGAAAGGCGGGTATATCGTGGCCAGCGCGAAAAGGTTGAAAGGTGCGCGTATTCTCTTTGATGTTTCCAGCGTTGGCGCAACGGGAAACGTACTCATGGCGGCTGTGCTGGCAAAGGGAATCACGACTATAGAAAATGCAGCCATCGAGCCCGAAATAACCGCCCTGGCGGAGTTTCTCCAGTCCATGGGAGCGAGGATTCAAGGAATCGGAACCAGCAAACTTGAAATCGACGGAGCGGATACATTACATCCCAGGAATGTCACAACGATTCCCGACCGCATCGAGGCGGGCACATTCCTTGTTGCTGGTGCGATGGCCGCCAAGCATGGAGCAAAAATAAGGCTAGACCAATGCAATCCGGACCACCTGAGCGCTGTCATTGCAAAACTCGAGGATGCGGGCGCAGAATTGTCGTGCGGCAGCGGATTTATCGAAATTAAGGCTCCGGTGGAGATTAACGCCGTCGATGTTTCGACAGCGATCTATCCCGGGTTTCCCACCGATATGCAAGCCCAATGGATTGCCCTCATGTCGTTGGCAAAAGGAACGAGTGTCGTGACTGACAACATTTACCATGACCGGTTTATGCACGTGCCGGAGCTCAATCGCCTCGGGGCCGATGTCACTGTGCGGGACAATACTGCGACTGTGGTTGGTGGTAAGAAGCTCACAGGCGCGAAGGTTATGTCGACGGATTTGCGGGCAAGCGCATCGCTTATTCTTGCCGGATTGGCCGCCGAAGGAACGTCGGAAGTTTTGCGCGTTTATCATCTTGACAGGGGATACGAATCCATAGAGAAAAAACTCCATCAGCTCGGTGCCGACATTGAACGTGTCAAGGGCGAAGAGTTTTGAGGGCCGTTATTCAGCCGATCCTTTATTAGTGAGCTGCTCCTGACATCTTTCAGAATGCTACTTTCGAATACCGAAGAAGGAATCATGCCTGCCCGCCGGGTTAACAGGGGCGACAGCAATATTGAAGCCTATTTTAGTAACATCCTGAATTGAGATTCGGGTGTCGAAAAGTTTCCTCTCCCTTAGATCATTCCAGAGAGCTGCGGTCGTTCTTTTTGTTTTTTCCCTCGTTTGCACGCAAATCCCGCTGTTTGACTATCTGGGCTTCGAATTCTCCGCACTGACAGCAATCATTGCAAGTTTTTTGACGGGACTGGTAACTCTTTCCATCTGCCTGAACTCTGCAACAAACGGCGCAGGGATCTTTCATGCTTCGACCAGAGCGTCTCTGGCTTTGCTCTCCATCCCTTTCATAGCCATGTCGCTAAACGCATTCTTCGTCAAAAACTGTTCTTATGCGGAAGGCGCAATCTTCTTTCTGCTCTCACCACTTATGGCTGTCCTCTTCGCAAACGCTTTCGCGTGTCTCATTGCTACATCTGTTGACCGTTGGAACAAGACTCTCTTCGTGTTTTTTTTCGTTCTGGTGTTGCTGCACATTCCGTTTGTAACCTTCACGGGCATTCAAATCTTTGCCTTTAATCCGCTCGTCGGATTCTTTCCTGGCTTCACCTACGATGAAACACTGGACGTGACAACGCGTCTGTTTGTTTACAGGATTGGGACAATGTTCCAAATCATCCTCATCTGGATGATCGCCGACTGGGTTCGGGAAAAGAAACGCTCTAGGCGGACATGGAAAGAAACGGTTACGGTCAAAGGGAGATGGATGGCTGGAGGATTATCGATCTCGCTGTTAGCGATGTTGTGGTTGAGCGATGAACTAGGATTGTCCTCATCGGCAAAGCACGTTCTAGATCAGCTTGGCGGAGAAATAGAAAGCGAGCATTTTGTCATCACGTATCCTTCTTCTTTGGCGCTTAGTCGAGCTCGCGAGTTGGCATTACTTCACGAATTCTACTTTTCGCGGCTCTCGAATGAGCTCCGTGTCAACCCCCGGAGAAAAATCCAGTCGTACGTCTACCTGTCAGCAGAACAGAAGGGGAGGCTTGTCGGAGCGAGCCGCACAAACATATCCAAGCCATGGTTGTGGCAAATCCATATAAACCTGGGAGATGTCGAGTCGAGCCTCAAGCATGAAATGGTGCACGTCATGGCGGCGGATTTTGGTTTCCCGTTGTTGCGTATTGGACCAAACTCCGGCCTCATCGAGGGGCTCGCGGTGGCAGTCGAGCGAACGACATACGAATCAGTCGTCCATCGGACAGCTGCGGAGGTCTTTGCCGTCGGTGTGCGCCCGGACATCGAAAGCATGTTTTCCTGGACGGGGTTTTTCAGGGCGTATGCGGGAGTGAGCTACACCCTCGCAGGTTCTTTTTGCAGGTATCTTATCGACCGCTATGGCCTGAGACGCTTTAAAAGGGTCTACCGATCCGGAAATTTCACTGCTCATTATAATAGGGAGCTCTCCCAGCTTGTCGTTGAGTGGAAGGAACATGTCGCAAAAATCGACATCGAAGAGGCTGAAAAGGTCAAAGCCGCATATTTGTTCAAAAGGCCATCTATTTTTGGAAAAGAATGCGCAAGAGTTGTGGCAAACATGAATGCGGAAACACGATCTCTCTACAGCCGCCAGGATTATGCCGGGGCTCTTGTTTCTTCGTCAAAATCGCTGGAAAGAACTACGAGCGTGGAGGCAATATTCCAGAAAACGAATTCACTCGTTCGGCTCAAACAGTATCAGGGGGCAATTGATTTTGCCGAAATGAAACTCGGAGATAACTCCATTGCGCATGCCGTCATCCCGCTGAACTTGGCTCTGGCCGATGCTTATTGGGCGGCAGGGAGCAAAGAAAAGGCGCTTGAAGCATGCCAAAGACTTCTTGCGCTTCACATCAACCTGTCACTTGATGAAGCGTGTGCGCTTCGTCTCCAAGCCCTTATTTCCCATGCCGAGCATCTAAGGCCCTATTTCATCCAGGAGATTCCCGATTCGGTTCGGATTGAGTTTTTTCAGAACGCACTCCAGCGCAGCAAGGATGACTTCCTGGCAAGCTACCTTCTTGGACGTGAGCTGAGTTCAAGAGAAAAATATCGGGATGCCATCGACGCATTTTCCTCGATGAAAGACATGAACTTCAGTCTTCTCGAATACCTGCGCGAGCGAAGACTCGGGTTCCTCTATTTCAAAATAGGTGAGTTTCAAAAAGCGAAGCTTCACTTCTGGAGGTCGCTCAACGAGGTTTCCAACGAGGCATACTTTATCGAGGTCGACGAATGGTTGAAAAGATGCGACTGGATGCAGGAACACGCAGCGAAGCCGAATCTCTGATGCCCTTCCCAAGGTTTTCTGGTTACAGACAACGTGTCGCCACGTCGACAGCGAAAGACCTTCGCAAAAACGTCAAGACCTATCTTATCATTTTCGAAATTTGGTAGGAGGCTCCTGCCAGAAAAAAATACTTATTTCTGGCATACGCAAATCGTTTTGCGCTCAGCGAAAATGATAACCTCTCATTCAGAAAGACCTCGCTTCCAAGATCGATGTAGGGGAGTATGCCAACTCCAAGCCCGACCCAGACGTTCGTTCCTGCCTCGACGAAAAAGCCGATTCTTTTGAACGGAAAGCGCAATTTGAAACCGCCGCCGATGGAAGGCCTGGTCACTCTTGATCGACCATCATGATCGCGCCATAAGACGAAGTGAGCGAGCGCGGAAAAGTGTCTACCTGACCGAGTCTCGTAGAACGTCAGAAACATCGTCCGGTCTTCAATTGGTCCGCCGGAGGTCGATGCGCCGTACTTTATTCCGAACCAGTCGCCCATGTCCGGTGAAAAGGTTTTCATTCTTTCAATCTCCTGGTCCGTCAAGTCCTGTGCAAAGGAAGACATTGGGAGGGCGACAATAATGAAAAGCACAGCTACCAAAGGCGAGTTGTTGATCATGAGCATACCTGAAAGATCAATTTCCAGAGCCCAAAAGTCAATAATTTCAACGGTTTGATTTTCCTTCAATTTTTGTCGTAATTAACCGTCGAGTTTTACGCACCAAAAATCGAGAATGAAATCTGGCCGGAGAATCCAATGAAAACTACAATCACGGATGTTTGGGGGAGGGAGATTCTTGATTCCCGCGGAAACCCAACGATCGAAGTAGAAGTGGGGCTTGAGGATGAGACCGTTGGCCGAGCGGCTATTCCAAGCGGAGCCTCGACCGGGGAAAACGAAGCTGTGGAATTGAGGGATGGCGATAAAAGCAGATACAACGGCAAAGGTGTGTTGAAAGCAGTCGAAAATGTGAACACGGTTTTGTCGCAGGAAGTTGTCGGGTTCGACGCTCTGGATCAAGTGGGTATCGATAAGATGATGATTCAACTTGACGGCACGCCGAACAAAGGGAAACTTGGAGCAAATGCCTTATTGGGAGTTTCACTCGCTGTAGCAAAAGCCGCTGCGCAATCGAGGAACATGCCGCTCTATCGTTACATCGGCGGCTCGAATGCGCGCGTACTCCCGGTCCCCATGATGAATATTCTCAACGGCGGAAAGCATGCGGACAATAATGTAGACTTTCAGGAATTCATGGTCATGCCGATTGACGCGCCGAGTTTCGCAGAGGGATTAAGAATGGGGGTCGAAGTATTCCATTCGTTAAAATCAGTCCTCCACAAAAAAGGCTATAACACCGCCGTGGGTGACGAAGGCGGATTTGCGCCTAACCTGAAATCGAACGAGGAGGCGGTCGAAGTTATCCTTGAAGCGATCCAGAAAGCCAATTACAAAGCGGGCGAACAGATCTACATCGCCCTCGACCCTGCCGCCAGCGAATTCTTCGACAAAGACAAGAAGAAATACGTATTTACGAAATCGGACAAATCTGAAAAAACACCAGATCAAATGGCAAAGTACTGGGAAGGCTGGTTGAAGAAATATCCGATCGCGTCACTGGAAGATGGAATGTCCGAGAACGACTGGGAAGGGTGGAAGATGCTAACTGAGGCGGTTGGCCAGAAGACTCAGCTTGTGGGAGACGATATCTTTGTCACGAATGTCGATTACTTGAACAAGGGGATTGACCAAGGTGTCGCTAACTCGATCCTGATTAAACTGAATCAAATAGGAACGCTCACCGAGACTCTTGACTGCATTGAAATGGCAAAGAGGGCTGGCTACACGACGGTTATCAGCCACCGGTCCGGTGAGACAGAGGACACGACGATGGCGGATGTTGCAGTGGCGACAAATGCTGGACAAATCAAAACCGGGTCGGGAAGCAGGACAGACCGCATCGCGAAGTACAATCAATTACTCCGCATCGAGGAAGAGCTTGACACGAATGGATATTACGCAGGATTCGGCGCGTTGAATGTTGAATTCGATTAGCTTCTCTCGCAGGATTCCCAGCCATGTCTTCTCCCATTAAATTCGGCACAGACGGTTGGCGTGGCGTCATCGCTGATGATTTCACGTTCGAGAACGTCGCTCGCGTTGCGCTGGCAACCGCTCATTACTTCAAGCGTCATAAAAAAGTCAAGAACGGCGTCGTCGTCGGTTACGATGCAAGGTTCCTGTCAAAAGAATTCGCTGAAAAATCCGCTGAGGTTCTCGCCAATCATGGCATCAGAGCGATTATTTCGGACAAAATCTCATCAACACCGATGGTATCTCTGTTGACGAAGCAACTCAACGCAGCGGGAGGTGTTGTGATCACCGCAAGTCATAATCCCGCGAACTATAACGGATTTAAGATCAAAGGCGACTTCGGCGGACCGGCGCATCCGGAAATGATCGACAAGGTTGAACGAGAACTGAAGAGAGTTCTGAAGTCGAAGGTAACTCAAAAGCGTTCGTTTCAGGATCTCGTCGAGCGTGGCCTTATTCAAAAGAGGGACTTCACTCAGGAATACGTCGACGACGTGAAAACCAAGCTTGATATTCCTTTAATCCAGGAATCGGGCATCAAGATAGCCTATGACGCCATGCACGGGGCGGGTCAAGGAGTGTTGGAAAAGATTGTGCAGGTGAAAGTCTCTCTTCGACAGACATTCAACCCTTCCTTCGGAGGATCACGTCCCGAGCCCTTGCCTCAACACCTCAAAAGCCTTGCGGCAGCCGTTGTGAAAGAAGGCTGCGACATCGGCATTTCCACGGACGGGGACGCTGACCGTATCGGAGCCTATGACGAAAAAGGCAATTTTGTGGACTCGCACCGCATCTTCGCTATTATTCTCAAGTATTTTGTCGAGCAAAAAAAATGGTCGGGTGAGGTGGCAAAATCCTTTTCGGTGAGCCAAATCATCAACAAAATGTGCCAGAAGTATCAACTTGTCCTGCATGAAACGCCGATCGGTTTCAAGTATTTGTGCCGATTGATGACGGATCGTGACATTCTTGTCGCGGCGGAGGAAAGCGGAGGTTTAGGAGTCAAAGGGCACCTGCCCGAACGCGACGGCCTGTACATCGGCCTGCTATTGTGTGAAATCATGGCAACCAGAAGAAAGACGCTCAGTTCGCTTGTCGAAGAACTGATGCATGAGTTCGGCTGGCACTATTTTAACCGTTATGACGCACATTTGACAGAAAAAGAAAAACAGCGTATTCTTAAGGCATACACGAGGGGGGTACAAAAAATCGGTGAATTTTCTGTGCAGAGAGTCGAAACGAAAGACGGTTTCAAGCTTTTCGTCGATAACGGCTGGACGCTGGTTCGCGCGTCGGGGACCGAGCCGCTGATTCGATTCTATGCAGAATCTGACTCGCCGGAGAAGGTGGAAGCACTCCTCCAGGCAGCCAGGAGAATTTCCTGATGCACCATTATCCTGAATGAAGATACCTCTCCTGTTTGTCGTAACCACCTCGGCGGTTCTCGCCGGCGGTGATCCCAAAACCGCCAGGGCTGTCCGAACACCCACCGCGCCAAGAATTGACGGGCTCTTAAACGAACCAGAATGGCAGCTCGCATCGACGGTCGCTGATTTTGTGCAGCGAGATCCGTTCGAAGGGGAACAACCGACGCAGAAAACGGAAATCCGAATCCTCTACGATGACGACGCTGTGTATTTCGGCTGTACCATGTATGATACGGATCCGTCGAAGATTGTGGCAAGACTTGCGCGTAGAGACGACGAAATCCTCTCAGATATTATTTCCATCCGCATCGATAGTTACCATGACCACCAAACGGCGTTTGAATTCACAGTCAATGCCGCGGGTGTGAAAGTCGATATTCTCCAGTATAACGACGCCAATGAAGAAGACGACTCCTGGGATGGCGTGTGGGATGTTGAAACTCGAATCACTTCTGAAGGCTGGATGGCCGAAATCAAGATTCCCTTTACGGTCTTGCGTTTCCCGGAAAAGGAGGAACAGGAGTGGGGGATTCAGTTTATCCGGCGCATTGCGCGCAACAGGGAAGACGACTATTGGGTGCTCATTCGAAAGAACGAGAGCGGGTTCATTTCTAAATTTGGCCACCTTGTTGGGATTCAAGGAATTCGGTCGCCAACCAACATGGAGCTTTTGCCATACACAGTCGGGGGCGGACGTTTCATTCCAAAGTCCCCCGGCGACCCCGATGGCCGCGACCTTACATCGAACGCCGGTTTGGATTTCAAATACAAACCAATCGGCGGGATCACGGTCGATGCGACTTTCAACCCCGACTTCGGCCAGGTCGAAGCCGACCCTGCGGTGCTTAACCTTACGACGTTCGAGCAGTTTTATCCGGAAAAACGTCCGTTCTTTATTGAGGGCACACAGATCCTCCGGTTCACGACCTTTGGCGGTGACTTTGGTCCCGGATTGTTTTATTCACGCAGGATAGGACGGGCGGTAAGCGTTCGCGAGCCGTCGGGCGGCTATGTCCTCAACGAACCGCGCTTCGCGACGATCCTGGGCGCGGCGAAAATTTCCGGTAAGACTGCAGACGGTCTCTCGTTGGGTGTGCTTGAAGCAGTCACGAAAGAAGAACGAGCATCACTCGTCGACGCGACCGGAGCGAGGAGCGACGAGATCGTGGAGCCGTTGTCCAATTACAGCCTTTTGCGATTGCGGCAGGATGTGCTCGGGAATTCGAATGTGGGTGCGATGCTGACATCAGTGAACAAGAGAGGAAGACTTCCCGCCTTCACCGGGGGAGTCGACTGGAATCTTAAATTCCTCGAGAATGAATACAGGGTTGACGGGTTCCTGGCAAGTTCTCATACCACGAGCGGGTTAGACCAGGCGATTATCATTCCCCCGGGACAGAGAATTACCGGCTCTGCCGGAAGACTGACCGTAGCGAAAGTCGCGGGTGAACACTGGTTAGCCTCCGTTTCATCGGATTTCACCTCGAAGCAGTTTAACATTAACGATATAGGCTTCTTTCGTCGCCCTAATGATTACGGATTCGTTTCAACGATAACCTACCGAGATCAGAAGCCCACAGATTGGTACCGATTTTGGCTTGTGAATTTGAACTACCATCTCCGCAAAAACTTTGACGGCGCTGAGCTGATTCACTGGATACAGTCGGCGGGGAACCTGACATTTTCCAACTATTGGCAATTGGGTTACCAGGTAATGAAGGATTGGGGAAAACATGACGATAGAGAGACTCGCGGAAACGGCCTGTACAATAAGCCTTCGAGTCAGAGTTTTCTCTTATTGGTCGGCTCGGATCCCAGGGAAAACATCGTCGGAAATATCTTCTACACGGTGGGCAGCGATACTCGGAAGGCACGTTTTTCTTCCACTGCATTTGAGGTCGAGCTCAAACCGGCCAGTTTCGTCACTCTCGAAATCGAAGGCTCTCATTCGACGAGTGCGGATGAATGGGCGTGGGTTTACAATTTTGGAACAAGTCCAGACACAACGATCTTTGCGGACCGCTCGACTGAAGCATGGGATTTGACACTGAGGGGAACGTATGTTTTCACTCGGGATTTAACACTCCAGGTCTATTTCCAGTACTTCAATGCAAAATACAAGTATGAGAATTTTGCCCGAATGGCAGCTCCGGACAATTTTTCGCCGTACACGTTCCCGTGGCCTGAATTCAATCTTCTATCCTTCAACTCCAACGTTGTCCTCCGCTGGGAATACCTCCCTGGAAGCACAATGTATCTGGTGTGGTCACAAGCCCGCAGCGGGAATGACGGCGGTTTTCTTACTCCCTTCAGAGAAAGCCTCTCGAGAACTTTTGGCCTTCCGGGAGAAAACGCACTCCTTCTCAAAATCAGTTACTGGCTGAGCATGTAATGCAGCCGGGCGAGATTCAGCGGGGGACCGAACTTCAGCTGACGATTGATGATGCAGTTTTTTCCACAACAGGCGGAAGCGCGCTCGGAGCCGAGGGAATGTCCGTCGCGCGCTATAACGGGTTTGTGGTTTTTGTCGTGGGTGCAGTGCCCGGAGATGCTGTTACGGCCAGGGTCTTCAAAGTCAAGAAGAATTATGCAGAAGCGAGAGTTATCAGCATTGATCGTCCGTCGCCGTTTCGTGTCCAACCTCAGTGCAAACATTTTGGCGTCTGCGGCGGATGTCAGTGGCAGCATGTGGATTATCAGGGGCAGCTTCGGTTTAAACAGCAACGCGTCGTAGACGCATTTGAGCGCATCGGCGGTTTTTCCAACCTCGATATACTTCCGATCATCGGCGCAAGCGAGCCTTATTTTTATAGGAACAAGATGGAGTTTTCGTTCTCGGAGCAGCAATGGCTCGAAGCCGCGCCGGCCGAAAATTCCTCAATCAATATTCCGCAATCAGCAATCTACTTGGGATTGCATGTCCCACAACGGTATGACAAGGTTCTGGAAATAAACGAATGCCATCTTCAATCGCCGATTTCAAACCGAATCGTCTGTATCACGAGAGATTTCGCTCGCAGCAATGGGCTCCTTGTGTACTCGTCTGAAAAAGAATCCGGCTACCTTCGTTTCCTCGTCATACGCCAAAGCAAACGGACAAACGAGCTGATGGTCAATATTGTGACGCGGGACGACCGGCCAGCGGTGATGAGGCAGTATGCAGCGGCACTCCAGAAAGAGATTCCTGAAGTCACGACATTCGTGAACACCATCAATTCACGCAAAGCGCAGATTGCTCAAGGTGAAATCGAAAAGATTTATTTCGGCGATGGCGTGATTCACGAGAAACTTGGGGAATATGTGTTCACGATTTCTGCCGGTTCGTTTTTTCAAACGAATACGATTCAAGCTGAGCGATTGTACGAGACCGTTCGCTCTCTGGCCGGTCTAAGGCATGAGGACACCGTTTATGACCTATATTCCGGAACGGGTTCTATCGCAATCTTCCTTTCTGGCGACGTGAGGGAAATTGTGGGGATTGAATCTTCGGAGAGTGCGGTTCGCGACGCCAGACAGAATGCAGAAACGAACAATGTCAGAAATTGTGTTTTCCTGCTCGGAGATTTGAAAGAGAAGCTCATGAAGGACACAGATTGGCGGGACTCTCATGCCATGCCTGATGTCATTATTGCCGATCCACCGAGAAGCGGCATGCACCCACATGTGGTTGAGGCCCTTGCCGCCTTGGCCGTTCCGCGCATAGTGTATGTAAGCTGTAATCCGGCGACGCAGGCGAGGGATATAAAAGCGCTTGCTGCATCCAGTTACAGACTCGCTCAGATTCGGCCCTTCGACATGTTCCCTCATACGTATCATGTTGAAAACATTGCTGTTTTGCACCACTGCTGAGCCGAATGGCCCTCCCCGAATAGGCCCTTTTATCCCCCGGTGTCGATAGACTCATCACCTCCTGTGCATGTCCCGCCCTGGCAATAACGATAACGAAAATCATTCTTGACATTGATTCCCTTTTTTTGTAATTATTCTCCGGTTACGGTTGTGATTGACTTTCCCACCTGATTTTGGGTTTACACATCTCTCTGAGGTAGACTAGACGAGGATCTCAGATGCCTTCAGAGCACAGGACATCTCGAATTTTCTCAACTCACGCCACTGGTGTAGTGTTTTCGCACCACGTCGGCCATCTTTACATCAAACTGGTGGAGACTGAATAGGGTAAGAATTTTTTAGAAGAAGGAGACCCTCCGTTTCCCACCACACACAAAAGGAGGAGCTATGAGAAAGGGTACACTTTTCTTATTGGTCCTGCTTGTAGGGTTGATGTTCCCCGCTTTGCTTTTCTCGCAGACAGGCACGGTTGCGGGAAAAGTGACCTCTTCATCGGGTGAAGCGCTGCCTGGAGCGAACGTCGTCGTTCAGATCCAGATGCTCACACTCGGTGCCGCCACAGACGTGAACGGTAACTACACCATTACCAACGTCCCTGCCGGAAATCAAAAAATCACAGCGCGGTTCATCGGCTACCGGAGCGAGACCAAGGACGTGAATGTCGCCGTCGGCGCCGTCACGGAAGTCAACTTTGCGCTGGGGTCCACAGTGCTTCCCCTCGACGAAGTTGTCATCACAGGCGCCGGTGCCGCAGTCGAGCGCATGAAACTTGGCAACACCATCGCGTCGATCAATTCTTCGAATCTGGAAGCAGCACCCGTCACGACTCTTGCCGAGATTCTCCAGGGTCGTGTACCGGGAGTATCGAGTCTTCCGTCTGGTGGCCTCGTTGGCGAGGGCGCTCAGATCCGGATTCGCGGCAGCGCGAGCCTCTCGCAGTTGAATGAGCCGATCGTCTACATCGACGGAGTACGCGTCGGTACAACGCAAGGCTTTGCCAATGTCGGGGCTGGTGGAGGCGGTGAGCCATCACGGCTTGATGATATCAACCCTGCAGCAATCGAGCGCGTGGAAATCTTGAAGGGCGCAGCCGCTGCGACGCTGTACGGCACACAGGCGAACGCGGGCGTCATTCAGATTTTCACGAAACAAGGCGGACAGACAAAACCACGGTTCAACTTCGAGATTCAACAAACGGCGCTTGAGTATCCGCCGGAAGCATACAAGCCGAATGTTGGATTTGCCCGGGATTCTGCGACCGCCGCAAACCTGAGCACCATTTTCGGTCAGACGATCACTCCTTACGTGCCTTTTGAGAAAGAGTTCGTCAAGTCCATCATCGGCACAGGGTACGGCCAAACTTACAGCGGTTCTGTGAGCGGCGGAGGTTCAGGCATCACATACTTTGGCAGTGTTCGTTTCACAGACGTGAACGGTCCTTTCGACCCAAAACCCGAAGCATTTTTCGGTAAGGAACCCGGCGATGCTCAGGATCGCGTGCGCAGAGGTCAGTTCTCGGCCAATGTCAGCATGGTTCCCACCGAAGCGCTCCGGCTTCGTTTGAGCACACAGTATACCAACGCACGACAGGAGACGATTGAGAATAACAACAATATCTATTCTCCTATCACAAGTGCAGAATTCGGCAAACCGGAGAGAGTGAGGAAAGCCGGCGTCGGAGGTGCAACCCAGGACAATGCGTTTGGCAACGGTGCATTTCAGACGGTTCGCGAGGGTCTATTCCAGGAAACCAAAGACGCCACCGACCATGGCAATGTGAGCTTGTCCGCCACCTACAACGTCGTACCAGAGTTATCCTTGGATGCAACAGTTGGGCTGGATTATATATCACAACGAAGCTCGAACTTCAATCCGTGGGGATGGAATGTTGACAGGTTTGTTACTGCTTCGGTGAATGGTGCATTGGCAGTTGGGACTAGACAGAGGCAGGAATGGACTGTTGATACGAAGGCGATTTGGAACACGAACTTCACACCCAGTGTCAGCTCACAACTTACATTTGGGATGCAAGGATTTCGCAGCGTTCTGAACTCGCAAGTTGGTACGGGCACTACGTTCCCCGGGCCAGGAATTGAGATATTGACGGCAGGCCAAACACAGACAGCCGGCTCTTCTTTTAGTGATATTATCCAGGCAGGTGTTCTCGCCCAGGAACAATTAGGGTTCGGCGATTACACATTTGTCACTCTCGGTGTCCGGTTTGACGCGAATAGCGCATTCGGTTCGTCCTTTAAGACGGCAACCTATCCCAAAGCGAGCATTTCGGTCTTACCGTTCAAGGCCATGGATATGTCGATGTCCGAAATCTCGACGTTACGGGTTCGGGCAGCGTACGGGCAGTCCGGCCAGCAGCCGGGTGCCTTTGATAAATTCACGACCTATGGCGCCCTCCGCGCACCCGACGGTTCGGGTCTCGCTCCCGCGAACCTGGGCAATCAGAATCTAAAACCCGAAGTCTCCACAGAACTCGAATTCGGCGCTGAGGCTGGATTATTTGAAGACCGTATCGGGTTTGAAGTAACGGTTTGGTCGCGCACGGTGGATGATGCTTTGATTGCCCGACAATTTGCTCCCTCAGGCGGGTTTGCTTCAACTCAGCTTGATAATATCGGGCAACTGAAAGCAAACGGCTTGGATCTGAGTTCAAGCCTCAATCTGATACGCGGCGAAGACTTCTCCTTGAACATGTTCGCAACTGCGGCATATCTCAGTGAAGAGATCGTGGATATGGGTGGAGCGCCTCCGCTCAAAGTCGGAGGTTCGTACCCACGCTACCGCAATTTCGTCAAGAAGGGTTATGCGCCGGGATCATTCTTTGGACCGATTCTATCGCCGGAAGCGATTCCCTTGGACGTTAACAGAGACGGAGTCGCAGACGATATGGCTGCACTTCTCACGTATTTCGCCATTGCTCGCGATCCGAGTGTCCTTGCAGGAGGTTTCGTGAGGCTTGTCGGTCCTGATGGAAAACCATACACGCCGAACATCAGCAACACGATTGCAAATGCATCATGGGTGGCCGCGAACGGGACGACCCCCTATTATCTTGACCACTATCTCGGGAAACCGTTACCAGATTGGTCGGGGTCGTTTGGGTTCAACATGACCGTTATCAAGAATATCAGAATCGCTTCGTTGTTCGAGTATAAATTCGGCGAATTCTATGTTCATAACCTAACCGATGCCTTTCGGCGTCAACATCCAACCATCGGCCGAAATATCCACGGACCTTCTGAGTTGGAGGCCATTATGCTGAATCCGGCCAGTTCTGCACAGGCACGGGCGGATGCAGCGATTGAATTCGCGAAAAAGTACCACGCTCTCTCACCCTACGACGGTCTCAATGAAATAGAAAAGATCTATATGGTGCGTTGGCGTGAGCTTAGCGTTACGTACGATATTCCCTCTGAGTTTACGACGTGGTTGAGTGTCGGGAATGCGTCGGTTTCATTCGCTGGAAGGAATATCTCGCTCTGGACGGACTACACCGGCATCGACCCCGAAACGAATGTGTACAGTTTTGGAGGTGGGGGTACCTTCGGGAACAATTTCGGGCTTGGCATTGACGCCTTTGGAGTTCCGATTTCCCGGCAATATGTCTTCACATTGAAGTTTGGACTATAAGGAGGACCGGAGCCATGAAAACCAAAATCGTTCGTTCTTCCTTACTGATGGGACTTTTCGGCCTGTGCATGGGCTGCGAAGGATTACTCGACGTGCAGAACCCAAACAACGTCGTTGAAGATGACGTCAACAAACCGATCGCGGCGACAGGTGTGGCCAATGGAGCCAACGGGACCGTCATGAGGGGCATCGGGTATGTGTATGCTCCTTATGAGACCGCGACCGACGAGGTCTACTGGATTGGATCGCGAGATGCATGGAACCAGCTTGACCGCGGAGGTATTTCCGATTTCAATAATGAGTTCTCCGATGCCGCGTGGCCTTTCATCTGCACAGGCCGATGGATGGCGGACAAGGCAGTGTCGCTGTTGGAAGGGTTTGACGCTGCAGGAACGTTGACGGACCGAACAGACCTTGCCCGCTCATATTTGTACGCGGCGTTGGTGAGGATTGTTGTTGGAGAGACGTTCAGCGATTTCGTCATGTCTGATAAAACCGATGCGAGCCCACCCATCGGCGAAAACAATATGACGACGGTCTTTGACCAGGCGGTTACCTTGCTCAACAAGGGGTTGCCGGTTGCTCAATCCGGGACTTCGGTAACATATCTTCATTTGCAACGGCGAATACTTGCCTTGCGGGCAAGGGCGCAACATTCTAAGGCCGTTCGTCAGTTGATGATTCCCGCGAAAACAACCCCAGCCAATCCGTGGGTTTCTGTCCCCGCAGCTGCGGCAGATGCAAAGCTCGCACTCGCTGCAATGGCCGCCGGATCGGGTTCGAGTACCGATTACAAATGGAGGATCGATTTCTTCTCGGTCACGCTTTTCAACGAGATGGCATGGGAATTGGTGGGCCGGTCGGAGCTGCAAATAGCGCCGGTTCCGGTCGACCCCATTGCGGGAACTGCTGACGCTCGTATGAGGGCGGACAGCGCCGATTTCAAGAACACGGTTGCCTATGCAGACCGATACTCGCCCATTACGTTGATTTCCGGTCGAGAAATGCACCTTATCATTGCGGAGGACAGTCTTGCAGCCGGGGACTCGACCAATGCGATGGGGCGGTTGAACATTCTTCGTGGCATGAACAGTCTGGTTCCCGTCACGGCTGGAAATGTGAACACCGCCATGAAGCACGAACGGCGAGCAAACCTCTTCCTGCAAGGCCGCCGCCTTATGGATATGTATCGATTCGGTGTCCAGGATTCCAAATGGGCGACGACCTCCGAGGCGTACACGACTCCGGGAACGCTTTTACCCGTAACCATTATTGAGAGGCGTGCGAACCCGTTCTATCCAAAATGAAGCAGGGAATAGTTGTCCGCTGTAGCCATATGGTACTGTCTCAGTTTGGCCGATTTTCATTCGTGGTGTCAGGAGTTTCCTCCTGACACTAACCTCTTCCGGTCAGGACGAAAGTCCTGACCGCACGAAACTGAGACACCATCAACCAAATAGGTGGCTTGACATAGTCCGTTGAGCCACCTATTTTTCTTCTCGTCCGGGCATATGGATCAGATGCACAAGAGCATATTTCTTCGCTCGCCGACCCTTGCGACGATCTTCGCAACGGCATGTCTCGGCTTGATCTCGTGCGGAGCTACAGTGGGGGGGAGCTCACCATCGTACGAACTTGCCCATAATGCAGACCGCACGCTCATCATGGGGGAGACGTCTCAGGTTCTACCGTTGTACAATTTCGTCGTGGAGTCAAGCGACGAGAGGCGCGACCGAGGCGCACTCCAGACTTTTTGGAGGACAAATTACGGTGTGGCGGTAAACGCAGACTCCTCGCTGGAGATTTCAATTCGGGACCGGGTATTTCTTCACTTCTCTCCACGAGGAAAAAGCAGCATCCAGTACAACGTGTACCAGATGGTCAACGCCTCGCTGCAATTTGAAATTCAATTGAAGCAGGGAGAAACGTGGGTCGATATAGAGCCTGTGAAGGAATACGACGCCCAATATCGAGCCATCGTGCGCGACATCAGAAACCGAATGCTCCGCTATCTCAAGGAATTCTAATGCTCGCAGTACGATGATTCGTTATATCCGCATTCGGCCTCTCCCCGTTATTATCCTTTGCGTTACCCTCAATCTGCCACCTCTGGCACACCTACACGCGGATGAAAACCCGGTGAAAGTTGCATTCATTGGCGTGTATTTTGATGGTCTCAATGAGAAATCGCAGGATAAGATCTCGAACGATTTTCTCGCCATGCTCCAACTCGAGCCTTCGCTGGCTGTCACAACCCCCGACGAAGTCGAGCGGTTGATCGGGTCCGGACGCGTTAAAGTGTTACTCAAAGAAAATTCAAAGGATTCGCTCTTCCATCTGGCAGCGTTGCTCGAAGTTGACCACGTGTTCGCCGCGAAGGTTTCCAACGAAAGCAAGGATACCAATCAGGTCATTCTCGTGGGGAGTTTTAGCAGGTACGACCGATGGACCGGAGCTTCATATTCCTATTCCATTCTGAAGTTTTATCAAAACTTTCATGAAGATCTGAAGCTCATCAAGGAACAATTTGTCACAAGTATTCTTCCGCGCAAGGAAACAATTCTCAGCAAATGGCCCTTTTTTGTTGTAGCAGGGCTGGCCGTCATTGGCATTTTCTTTCTCTTGTTTACCAAAACGACTGGAGGGGAAGACGACCGTCCCCCTGGTGATCCCACCGAAAGCTGAATCAAGGTTGGGTGGAAACATTGCCACTTTCGCCCTAGCGCATGCAGAGAACGGGTCTTTAGTTTGAGGCCGGCGAGGATCGTCGGAATGTGGTACTTTTTCGCAGTGTTGTCCTGGTTGCGACATTTGCCGTCCCTTTACTGACCTCTACATTTT